>JABDBC010000021.1:0-27865 GCA_013288825.1 Chlamydiota bacterium | reverse complement strand
TCAGCCCACTCATCACTCTGCATGCCAATATCCACTTCCCGCTTTGTATAACCGTTGAGATCAGATAAATAGCAGAAGGTTTTCTTTTGTTCATAAAAGACAGCATGCAGCGGTATTGCAAGGGCATCTTCTAATTGGTCCGCATGAATAATAATCCGCATTGTCATTCCCGCTCTTCTCCAGAAATACCCCACCATGTATTTGTAGCCCTGTCTTCTAAGTAGTCTGCGACATTTTTTGGGCCGCTAAAAGTACCGAGTGTTGTTCTGATTATACCTAGGCAAAAATCTTCCCAAGATGCTTTTACGCGATGAAAATCGAGCATTAAACAGCCGATTTTGCTGTTTGCTGCTACTTTTTTAAATGCAAAATTCAAGCAGCAAATCGTAAATATTGCTATTTGCTGCTTGATTTTTCTTTCCATTATCGGTATGCTCATACCATTAATAATAGGAGCTAAAATGAAACCATCTCATTTCATAGGACGTGAAGCTGAAATGACTAGGCTTAAAGGGCTTTTAGACAAAAAGAGCGCCAGCCTTATTGTTGTCAGGGGAAGAAGACGTATTGGAAAAAGCAGGCTCCTTGCAGAATTTGGAAATGAAATGAAGAGTTACTTTTTTTCTGGAAATCCTCCAGTTCGCAAGACAACCGCTCAAACTCAGCGTAACGACTTTGCACGTCAGCTTGAAAGAGCTGGTATTGGTGGCGTTAAACCAGATGATTGGAGTAATCTCTTCTGGCATCTCTCCAAGGAAACTAAAAAAGGTCGAATCCTTATCGTTTTCGATGAAATCTCATGGATGGGAGGAAAAGATCCTCATTTTTTAAGTCACTTAAAAACTGCTTGGGATATGTATTTTAATAAAAATCCACACCTAATTATCGCGCTTTGTGGATCCGTATCTTCATGGATAGAAAAGAATATCCTAAGCAGTACAGGGTTTCTGGGAAGAATTACCCTCGATCTTATGCTGGAAGAGCTTCCATTAGAGGTCTGTAATGCTTTCTGGCATCCAAAAGAACAGCGCATTACTCCTTATGAAAAGTTCAAGCTTTTATCTGTAACAGGAGGTGTACCGCTCTATTTGGAACAAATCAAACCAAATCTTCCTGCGGAGCGAAATATCCAAGATCTCTGTTTTACAAGAGGAGGCTTGCTTGTGCGAGAGTTTGATGAGATATTCTCTGATCTTTTTTCTCGTACTAAAGCTAGGCATAAAGAAATTGTCCTTTGTCTTGCCAACGGCCCAAAAGAGCTTGTACAAATTTGCAATGAATTAGGAAAAAGCTTAGGTGGGGTATTTACTAAACATTTAGATGAATTGGTAAAGGCGGGCTTTGTAAAAAGGGACTTTACATGGGATCTAAAAAGTGGAATAGAAGGAAAACTGAGCCGTTACCGTTTAAGCGATAATTATTTGCGCTTTTATCTCAAATATATAGCTCCCAATCGTTCTAAAATCGAAAAAGAAAACTTTTCCATTTTAATGACCCAACTTCCAGGGTGGGAAGGTATAATGGGATTACAGTTTGAGAATCTTGTTGTCCATAATAGGAAAACTCTCTGGAAAATGTTAGGGATCTCTCCGGAGGAAATAGTAATGGAAGGCCCATTTTTTCAAAGTCATACGACCAAGCAAGCAGGATGCCAAATTGATTATATGATTCAAACTCGCTTCCTTAATCTATATGTATGTGAGATTAAATTCTCTAAGGGTCTAGTCAGCAATAAAATCATCGAAGAAATGGAGAAGAAAAGAAAAAGTTTGAAAATTCCTAGAAACTGCTCCATCAGACCTGTGCTTATTCATGTGAATGGGGTAGAAGAGAACGTTTTGGATGAAAGATATTTTGATAAAGTAATCGATTTCGGTCAGTTATTAGAATGAGATTTGAACTTCTCCTATTTGAACCTTTTGACATTGCTAGACAACCTCCAACCTTTGGCTTGATCTACAACAAAAATACGATCTTATGTAAAAAATTAAACGCAAAGGCGCAAAGACCCAAAGCCGCAAAGAAAGAAGAGGAGAAGAGATTTGATTTTCATTTTGGCTTGAAAAAATATCTTCCTCTTCTCTTTGCGGCTTCGGGTCTTTGCGCCTTTGCGTTGAATTTTTTTACATTACATATGATTATGCCCATTTATTCCTTGCGCAGAGCGACGATGGGGTCCAGAATGGCTGCTTGGTAAGCCGGATACAGCCCAGAACATATTCCAACTCCTGCAGCCATCCCCAACGACAACAGCAAAGACCACACCGTTACAATCGTGTTCCAACCAGCGAAATAATTGATTGCAAAGGCGCAGCAAACGCCAATAATGGCTCCTAAAATGGCTCCAGATAAGGTCAACAGAAGAGTTTCTGTCAAAAACTGCAGCAGAATATCTCTTTTTGTTGCACCCAATGCACGTCGGATTCCTATCTCTTTAACCCTTTCAGACACGTTTGCCAGCATCATATTCATGATGCCAATTCCTCCAACTAAAAGTGAAATAGCGGCGATGCTGCCCAAGACTAGATTAAAAGTCCTTTGTGTTTGCTGAGCTTGGTTGAGAAGAGCTTGTGGCAAAACAATCTGATAGTCTTGAAAGTTTCCGTGTAGTCTGCTGAGAATGTTATCGATCACCTGTGAAATAGACCATAAATCTTGGTTGGGCTGTACTTGAAGGATGATTTCGGAAAGCATATCATTTTCCGGCGTTTGATAGGTTCTTAAACCCTCTTCCGATCCCAGTGGAATAAATATTGCCTGGTTCACATTTGTTGAAGCAATGACGGCATTTTTTGATTCTTGCCATTCTGTCGACTGCAAAATGCCAAGTATCTGGAATGGGATGCTTCCAATCCGCAGCGTTTTTCCTTTATGTCCTGCTGTGCCTAAAGAGCGGGCCACTTCAGCTCCAAGAACACAAATTAAGTTTTTGCGCTCTTTATCCGCATTGCAGATAAAGCGTCCTTCGGATAGCCTGAGGCCCTTTATCTCCTTATAATCATTAGTAACAGCTAAAATCTCAGGGGCAGTATTTTGAAGCGTCCCTGGCAATGAGGCCTTGATCACCTTCACAGGGGCTTGCCAGAGAAGATGGGGGACCCCCTTATTGAGTTTTAAAGAATCTTCGACCGTTAAGCCACGCGATTTTTTCGAGCGGGCATTTCCCTGCTGTTCTTCAGAAAGGCTATTTTGCCGGATTATCAACGTATTAATTCCCAATTGTTCGATCTGTTTTAGCGTTTCCTGTTTAGCACCTTCCCCAATAGAAAGCATTGCAACCACAGCAACAACGCCAAATAAAATACCAAGAGTGCTTAAAAGGGTACGTAAGCGATGGAGCATTAAAGAACGGAGGCTTCTAAGCAGATACTCTTGAATCATGTGTACCTTTCTTCGATGATTCGTCCATCTTTCATGCGTACAAGCCTTGGACAGTGGGCTGCAACAGAAGGATCATGTGTTACAATAATGATTGTAACACCGCGAGAATTGAGTCCTTTTAGAAGCTGCAATATAGATTTACCATTTTCACTATCTAAATTGCCCGTGGGCTCATCGGCTAGAATGAGCAAGGGTTTCGTTGCCAAGGCTCTTGCGATAGCAACGCGCTGCATCTCTCCTCCGGATAGCTCGTAGGGATGATGATTAATCCGATGAGCTAAGCCCACACTTGTAAGGGATTCCGTAATCATCTTTTTAAGCATCTCTTTATCTTGTTCCTTCCTTTGATATAAGAAGGGCATTGCTACGTTTTCAAAAACGGTGAGTTGAGGGATTAAATTGAATGACTGAAAAACAAATCCAATCTTATTAGCTCGGATTTCTGCCAAGGCATTGTCGCTGAGATTTGAGACCTCTTTTTGATCTAATAAGTATTTTCCTTCTGTAGGTGTATCTAAACAACCAAGAAGATGCAAAAGGGTCGATTTGCCTGATCCCGATGCCCCCATAATCGCCAGCAATTCACCTTGAACAACTTTTAGATCGACCCCTTGCAGCGCATGGACAATGCTGTGACCCATCTGATAGCGTTTCATCAAGCCTTTGAGCTCGATAATTATTTGTCTCGAGGCATTGTTAAGCACACGTGCTCTCCCTCATCTAATCCTGATTTGATTTCAGCCCACTCATCACTCTGCATGCCAATATCCACTTCCCGCTTTGTATAACCGTTGAGATCAGATAAATAGCAGAAGGTTTTCTTTTGTTCATAAAAGACAGCATGCAGCGGTATTGCAAGGGCATCTTCTAATTGGTCCGCATGAATAATAATCCGCGTTGTCATTCCCGGACGTATGCGTGAATCACTTTCATCCAAAGAGACGCGAATTTCGAAGTACTTTTCTTCGCTAGGCCGCATGGGGTCTGGCAAGGCCAATACCCCAATGGATGTCACTGTGCCTGAGAATAGTAAGTGAGGGTAGGCATCCACTTCAATAGAAGCTTTTTTTCCAATTCCAATTTTGTACAAATCAACTTCACGTACCTTGCTTTTCACTGTCATAAAATTTAAATCAGGGAGGTCCATGATGACTTGATTTCTGACCAGCACATCGCCAATTCGAGGTTTACGCCGCTGTCCATTGCGATAATCTTCTTTGTGTACAACCATTCCCGCGGATGGAGCTGAAATTTCAGTAAGAGTCAGTTCCCTTTCAGCCTCTCGAAGTTGGCGAAAGGTATCATTTAAGAGATTTTGAGCTTGCTGTAATTCAATTTTCGCTTTTCCGATTGCATGTTCATGAACCTTAACATTATCTTCCATTTTTATTTTGACTTGCTTGATAGAGGCTTCTGCCTTTTTTATGTGCATGGGATTTACATGATTTACATAGCTTTCGTATTGCAGCTTGGCAGATTCATATGCCTCTCGTTCCTCCTCCAGTCGTTTTTGGGCATGCTTTACTTCGACTGGGTTTAAAAACCCCTCTTTTTCTAATGCTATTAAATCATCAGAATACCCAACAAACTCCTCATACTTTCCAAGAGCCTTTTGCATGGATGCCTTAAGGCGTGAAATCTCTAGAGGACCATCTCCATGCAATACTTTTGACAATTCTAATTCAGCTGCTTCGATATCAAAAATTGCTCCTTTATAATCGCGTTCTGCTTGGCTGACTTCCCACTCTAAATTCTTCTCTAAGGCCACTATGTGGGATTGATGTTCCTTAATTTTATAGCCTATTGCTTCTATCTTTTCTTCAAATGGAGTCGGGTCCATCTTCACTAATGGTTCACCCTTGTTGACATTCACACCATCAGAAACGAGATGGATGATTTTTCCTTGGTCACCGCGAACAGAGGACATAATCGATGTCGATTTCGAAGCTTCGAGCTCTCCAATAGTGCGTACATCGACTGCAAAGCTCTTTCGTTCTACTGGGGCGGTCAGAATTTCTTGCGAGATGATTTGAGCAGGAGACATGTAAAGGAAGAGCAAAGCAAGGAATAGCACTGGTAAAGCGATGAGGACGAATTTTTTAAACTTCTTTTTCATATATTTAACACTGTGGTTTTTCTATAAGCATTCCGAGGCTATTTAAAAGGTGATACTCTTCAACAATGTGGTCAATAAGCGCATTCCAGTAGTTTAATTCAGAGGTGCGCAGCGTTTTTTCAGCTTGTATCATATCGAAATTATTTGCCATCCCTCTGTTGAATTTTATTTCTGATAAACGCAACTCCCCTCGGGCTGTATGAATTTGTTTCTCTTGCAGTTCAATTTTTTGTCTCGAGCGCTCAAGACGGCGCAAAACACGTTTAATATCAAAAGTAACATTTGATTTCACCTGATCCAGATTTCGCCCAGAGGCAGATATGGCAATCAATGTCTGGTCTACAACAGCCCTTTGAGCAACTGGATTGAAATCTGTAGAAGTGGTAAACCCAAAACCCCATGTGGTTTCACGTCGAGTCGAAAAGCATTCTGTAAATACCTGGTCAGCACCGCAATTTGAATAGTTCAAAACAAAATCTAGCGCGGGCCATAGTCTATCCTGAGCCAATTTTGAAACGCGTCTGTTATCTTGCAGCGCATCCTCAGCTTGATCAATTTCAATTCTGTTGGTTAATGCCGTTCCTATGGCCTCATCCACTGGAATATCCGTATGGGTGAATATCATAGGGATATCAACCTCCAAGGGAATGTCTGGAGGTAAGGCAAGAATATCTCTCAAATGATCTTCCACTTCCTGAAATCGCTCTTTTGAGGATGTCAGCATATCCTCAGCCTGACGCATTTCTGTTTCAGCACGATAAATATCTAAAGGATCGGCTAACCCAATTTTCGATTTCAATTTTGCGGCTTGGTAGAATTTTCTAATTCTTTCAAATGACTTCTCACTGAGCTCCACGCTTTTATAGGTTTTGATCAGGTCGTAAAGGGTGCCTACAGTTCGGATGATCAATTGACACTGTGCCAGATATTGAGCGCGCATAGCTGAACGCCAAGAAAATTGTGCTGCATAGACATTGGCATACGTAAACTCCCTCCCCAACCCTCTCAAAAGTGGTTGAGTGATCCTTGTCCGCGCATTTGTATGCCAGTTATCATGCACTTTTTCCAAAGAAGGCATGATATCAATTCGGGTTCCCCATGGGAGCCTTTTGACAAAATCAACACCAGTACCCCATGCCAATCCAGAGCCTGCATATCCCCCTCCAACATATCCCAAGTTGCCATTGGGATATATCATAAGGTCGAATTCCCCATCAGCTACACTCACCTGATACTCAGCTTGTGTAACGTTATCATCAGATCCTAAAATACTACGGTTGAAGTTAAGAGCTCGAGAAATGGCAGTTTCAAGGGTGAGAACAAACGGTTCACATTGCTGCGCACTAATTTGAGGCAATAGGACAGCTAACTGCAAAAAGAAGAAAAAAATTTGAGCTCTCATCAAAATCACAGCTTTTTAAGGCTTTTACCACAGAGAGAAGAAGAGATGGAAGGAGAGATTATTTTTCTCTGTGTTCTCTGTGGTAAAATCCATTTATTTTTTAACGGGAACTACTGAGGCTTTGAGTAAGTCATCAGAAAGTTCGATTTCCATTTCTAATATCGCCTGACCGAGCGCCTTTCCTTGCGCATCAATGCGCAAAGAACGACTCGCACCACCAGCCAAAATATCGCGCAAAACAAAATTTAAAGCCCAAAGATTGGGCAGTTCATACCTTATCGTCGAAGTGGGTCCAAGAGGAGAGAAATAGTGATGCACGCGCTCAGAAGAAAGGTAACTGACAAGAAAACTATAACCCTCTTTTGTGTAGGCAATCACGCCAACATTGGCGCTAGAGCCCTTATCTCCGCTACGTGCATACGCGATTTCTCTCAATGGCACACTGACTATCATAAAACTTCTAATATTTGTATCGTTGGTTGGACGAGATTGCGCTCCACTAAACACGGCCAATAAGCAAACACTTCGCGAATATGGGGTCTTCCAGTCATATAACCTGTTGTTCCTTGAGGGCCACTAGTCACTAAGGAGTACACTTCTTTGGCAAAAAATTCCAGAGTTTCTTGCTTTCTATCTGCTAAACCCATCCGCAACACACACTCTTTGACAGATTCCTTCGAAGTAATGACCCCTGGAACTACTGCTCCATCCCCCAAACATTCAATAGATGATCTCTGAGGAGGATACCCTGCAGCTCTGCAGCGATTGAGCAACATCTCAGCCGCGCGTCGAGCCTTTAAAGGGGCCTCCTGACCAAAAATCGTCAACATCGCCTCAACGCGATAGCCATCGCGATAAGTACTGCTGACCTTATATGTTAAAGGGGGAGGCTTTCCTTTTGCCCCTGTTATTCTCACTCGATTTCTGCCGATCTCTTCCACCTCAAGAGATAAAAAGGAAACGGTCACATCGGGGCTTAAATAACGATCAGGATCTCCGATTTCGTATAGGAGCTGCTCCTTTACAGTCTGTGTTGATACCTCTCCCCCAGTCTTCTCAGGCTTGGTAACTATGCAAGAACCGTCAGCAGAGACTTCGGCAATGGGAAATCCTATAGAGTCACCCATAGGAATTTTTAGCCAATGTGTAGAGATCCCCCCTGTGACCTGTGTGCCGCATTCAATGAGATGCCCTGCTATAGTTGCACCAGCCAACTTTTCATAATCCGTTAGTGCCCACCCAAAATGGGCAATACATGGTCCCACAGTAAGGCTTGGATCAGCTACACGTCCAGTAATGACGATATCTGCCCCTTGTTTCAAAGCATCAGCTATGCCATCCGCGCCTAAATAAGCGTTCGCAGTCACCAACCTGTCATGCACATGTATCATTGAATCAGCCATTTCTAAATTGTCGAAAAGGGGATTCTCTGGATTCTCTCGACATAAAGGAAAGATGTCATCCCCAACCACAACGCCAATGCGGAAAGGGCGCTTGAGCTCACCCTGTAGGACATTTCGACATTCTTCTGCACATTTGATGGGATTGAGACCGCCAGCATTTGTCACAATTTTAAGGGGCGAGCCCTTCTGCCACAGAGGAATCATTGCTTTGACCATTTGAATAAAATCCCGAGCATATCCCACATTGGGGTCTTTTTCCTTTTGAATCGCCATAATCGACATGGAGGCTTCTGCAAGATAATCTAAGGTAAGATAATCAAGATATGGTTCCTGTGATGCCAAAGTGAGCGGGGCCGAAGCGCTATCTCCCCAAAAACCTTGACCATTTCCTATACGTAACGGGTTAGTAGTCATTATTTAACATCCTTTGAAAAAATTACTTGCACCGCGCTTTGTTGTTAGATATAACGAAAAAAGAACGTATTTCAACAACTAGAGGCACAGCATGACAAATCCTAGCCAGGGCCCAATAGAACCTATTGAGCCCCAGAAGTCAAATAATACCAAACCTCCATATGATTACAAAAATTTATTTTCACCATCGAGCACTCGCGATATCGTTGCATATATACTTTTAGCATGCGGAATCATTCTCATGCTGTTTCAGCCTATATATGGGGGATTATTGATTGGGATAGTCACTGGAGTTTATTTTGCGCCAGAGATGATTGCGCGATTACGCAATATTGAAGGAATTATTGAGGAGGAAGGGGTTGCAAGAAGCGTTATCCTTGCAGTGCTATTTCTGGCATTGTTCATTGCGCTTCCTTCGGTGTTTATAGGGATGGCAATCATTGTAGCAATCCGCCTCTTCATCAAAGACGAACCGCCATCTCAGCAGTAACAAGATATGCATGCATGTGCATCAGGCTAAGGCAGGCAACCTCTCAGTAAGATTTTTACCACAGAGATCACAGAGAAAAGGGAGAGATGGGGGAGGAGAAGGTGGAATAGTTCCTACCCTTCTCCTCCCCCATCTCTCCCTTTTCTCTGTGATCTCTGTGGTAAAAATCTTACTGAGAGGTTGCCTGCCTTAGCCTGATGCGTATGCAAATCCTGTTACTTTTCTTTTTGCAAGCCTGAGTCTGTTACTGAGCAGATGGGGCAGGTGGTGGCGTCATGCTGGCGCGCAGTGCAGTACTCTCGCGCAAAATAGATAATCTGCAAATGCAATCGAATCCAATCTTTCTTAGGAAAAAGATCCTTTAAATCCCTCTCCGTTTGCGTCACATTCCTTCCAGAACTCAGCCCCCACCGCTTAGCACAACGATGAATGTGGGTATCCACAGGGAAGGCTGGGATACCAAAAGCCTGCGCCATCACCACGGAAGCTGTCTTGTGACCTACTCCAGGAAAGGCTTCCAGCTCCTCAAATGTCTTGGGAACCTGTCCATCATACTTTTCTAGTAAAATCTTTGATAAATGCCAAATAGCTTGGCTTTTTCTTGAGGCCAATCCACAAGGGCGGATGATCTCTTCAATCTCAGGAATGGTAAGCAGAACCATTTTTTTCGGAGTTTTAGCCTTTGCAAATAGCTTTGGAGTGATTGTGTTCACACGTGCGTCTGTGCATTGAGCCGACAAAAGAACAGCGATAAGAAGAGTATATGGATCGAAATGAGCCAAAGGGATGCTCGGTGCCGGATAGAGCTCATTTAATATTTTGGCGATTTTGTGAGATTTGTCTTTTTTATTCATTTCGATTTCCAAAAATAGCGTTTGAGGAAGAATACAGTAGCGCCGAGGAATACTCCAAGAATCAAAATATAAGAAGGGATATGGGTCGTTGAGGATGATGTGTCAACGATGATAGGATCTTTAAGAGAATAAAATGAGTGAGTTTTTGCAGATAAGGTACCTTCTATAGTTGCAGCACAGTTGCACCATTTTTGATCAAAGGAGCCTAACAGATTGATCTGTTGAGTGTCTTTTGAAGGATCACCCACACAGCAGCTTTTGAGATGGGGTTGACCAGCCAGAAACCACTCTCCAGTGGTATTTTGGTAGAGGAAACCTCTAATAGTTATCGTTTGATCGGTGTAGCTTGAAAGGTCAAGAGTGTTTGTAAGCAGGAGCATGTTGTGCAGTGCCTCGGGGTGGAAATAAGGGGCAAGGGACGTAAAGGACATAAGGGACATAAAGGACAAAGGACGTTATTGTTGTCCTTTATGTCCCTTATGTCCTTTACGTCCCTTGTCCCTTATTATGTCGAATGGGTCGCCGCCTCAACGTATGTCAAAGGCATCTCCAGAAACACCTTCCCCAACGAACGAAATTTTTCTGGGTCATCGGAAACAAAATACTTATATGTAGGCAATTCTACTTGATCATTCCTTAACCTAGAACCACCTAACAACACATTTACCGCCTCTGCACAAACCAACGCTGAATCGACAATTGCAGTATTGGAATTCAATTCTTCGGCAATAAGTGAACGCAATAAAGGATAATGAGTACATCCCAAAATCAAGGTATCGACTTCCTTCCCTTCAAGAATTTGCAAATATTCCTTCACCACCAATTTCGTAGCGGGATGCAAAATAAAATTCTCTTCGATTAGCGGCACTAATAAAGGACACGCAATCGCTGTTACCTTGGCCTGAGGAAGTCTTTCTGTAATAGCTCTTTGATAAATTCCTGAATTGACGGTGGCCTTCGTTCCGAGAATAGCAATATGGCCATTTTGAGTAAGCTCTACAGCCTTTTCAATTGCGGGAAAGATCGTTCCAATGACAGGGATATTAAAGATCTGCTGCAGCCTATCCAAAGCACATGAAGAGGCCGTATGGCATGCTACAACAAGCAATTTGACATCATGCCCCATCAAGAAGATAGAGTTTTCGATCGAATAACGAATGATCGTCTCAGCGCTCTTTCCCCCATAGGGTAAACGCGCTGTATCGCCAAAATAGACGATGTTTTCCTTTGGCAGGATCTTTGTCAGCTGCTTCATGACCGTGAGTCCGCCAACACCCGAATCAAAGACGCCGATAGAACGCGAACTACGTTGAGATTCAGTATGCATTATTCACCTCAAAGAGATTGGTTTGTTCCGGCCCTCCGGGACGGAATTATTGGTTGGCGTTTACCCAGGCTTCGCTTACCCCTCCGGGGAGCTTCAGCCTGGGCTATTATGTGAACAGGCCCTCCGGGCTGTGGACGTTTTCGTTTAAAATCAATTATTCACACTGCCCGGAGGGCTGTTTACGTAATAGCCCAGGCTGAAGCTCCCCGGAGGGGTAAGCGAAGCCTGGGTTAGAGCCACCAAATAATACCGTCCCGGAGGGCCGGCACTAAACCATTTTTTCACAGCCTCTAAGGGAGCTGTAGAGATTGGCCAACAATGATCCGATCGTTTGTCAAATTATTCATTTCTTTAAGAGCCTTCACAGTTGTGCCATGAGCCTTTGCAATCTTTTCCAGACTATCGCCGCTTTTTATCCGATAAGTCTTTCCAGAATCTGCCACAGCACTACTCCCCTCTTTAACCTGTAACACATCAGTAAGGGAACGCAGAGCAGCTTGAAGATTGTCGATATTTTGCCCTTGCATCTGAATCATTTTCTCCAGCTCGCCAATATGCTGCTTATACTGAGTCAAAGCTTCTGACGATTCGTTTGCATGAGTTTTTAATTGCTTTAAATCTGCTACAAGCCCCTTGTTAGCAGCTTCTAGACTGCTTATTCGGGCCTCTGTATTGGCTGCAGCCCCTCTCACTATATCTTTATTGGCTTGAGCAGCATCCAACACCTGCTGTCGGAGTGATGAAATTGTCCCTTCTTGATTTTCCACTCTTTGCTCGGACATTCGAATCTCAATTTCATGATTTTCGACCTCATGTCGCAAGGAGTCGATGCTGTCGCGCATCTCACGTAACGAATTGTCTCCATCGTCATAAGAACGCCGAGGCGCACCTGCAAGAGGGAAAAAAGCTGAAGCACACAGAAAGAGGAAAATCACTCCCCCTTTCCATGGAAAACATGTTTTATCGCTCATATACTTTAAATTCTGCTCGTCGGTTTTGCAGCCAAGATTCTTCGTCGTGCCCCTGTACAAGAGGTCTTTCACGTCCATACGAGATTGTGAAGATGTTATCTGGACTTACCCCTTCACTAATCAAAAGGTTACGTACGCTGTTGGCTCGGTTAGATCCCAGAGCCAAATTGTAGGCCTCTGTACCTCTCTCGTCGCAGTGTCCTTCAAGAAATACGTAAGTTCCCGGATTTCTCCTCATGTAATCACCCGCATTGCGAACAATGCGCAGATTGTCATCCCCTTTCACCAAGGTGCTGTTGTAGGCAAATGTGATGTTTTTAAAAATGGGAGCAAGACGGGGGTTTGTACTTGGATCACGGAAGGCTTCTATCCCTGGAATCGAGCTTCCTGGGTCGCCAGGAGTCTCGTTTGGAGGGCGTGTGACCATTTCTGCCATGGAGAGACCAGACATATTAGGATCATCAGAAAGAGGAATGAAGTCTCCGCTCATGCATGGCTCGCCGTCGGCATTGCAGAAGAACTCATCGCGACTGCGAATTTGACGTGAGTCGCCATGTTTTCCTCCCAATGTGCGGAAGCCTCTGTTGACGTGACGTCCGGCACTTTTTGTGTCTTCCCATACAGCATTGCTGTTGCGTCGGCATCCTGTGAGACATAAATTAAGTAGTATTAGTGAACAAATGATAGCGCATTTAAATAATTGCATAGGATTCCTCAATAAGGTAATGATTGCTCTGATTGAAATGGCTGCATACTAACACACCATTCCTTTTCGAGCCAACACCCTTTTTCCCTTTCGTGAACGCGCCCGAGCCCCCGCCCGCGCCCGAAGTCCATACATACGCATCAGGCTTGAGAAAGCAACGTCTTTGAAGAAAAGTAACAGGATACGAAGGATAGCAAGCATCCTCTCTTTAAAGGATGAAATATGAAGGCTGAAGGATGAATTCTGCTATACAATTGCTCTTCTTTATCCTTCAGCCTTCATATTTCATCCTTTAAAGAGAGGATGCTTGTTATCCTTCGTATCCTGCATATCCTGTTACTTTTCTTCAAAGACGTTTCCTTCCTCAGTTTGATGCAAATGCGTATCCATGTTCCGTTTAATCTATGATTGGCTTAGAATGTTCTTTTCAAAACCAAAGTTTCTTATGCAATTATCAGCTTTATTAAATGATTGTACTGATCTCGACACGCTTAATACATGGATCAGACATTTACAACCGCGGATCGAACGCGGTGGACGCTACCTTGTCATCAATGAAAAGATCAATGGCAAGGAGATTACAGGTTCAGTTAATTTGAATAATATCGTTAAAGTTTCTGTACGCATCATCGAAGGAAGCTCCCCTACTGAAAAAAATAGAAAAAATGCTCATGAAATTCTAGAACTCATCGAACAGAAAAACCAGCAAGCGTGGCAAGCATATCGGGAAAAAATACGAAACACTTGCTGCTGCTGTCGCAAATTGGTTCGCCTTATTGGCGCAATAAAAAGACTATTGGGGAATTGTTGCTATAACAGAAATAAAGCATTAAAAAAACTCGAATTAAACTTGAATAATTCATCCGCGATACCTGATTCTCCAAGCGCCAAGCTATTTGGATTTGCAAATGATTTTTTCGCATGGACAAGAAGATTCGACGCAGAGGAAGGTGAAAAAGAAAAAAAAGTCGAAAAAGAAGATCGAGATCCAAAAAAAACCGAAAAAAATTGGGGTAAGGAAGATTGGGAAAAAGAGAAATCGTGCGGCGGTTCCGCTAGCGATTATTATAAACAACTTCAACTTTTTGGATTACTTTGTCATAAAAAACCTAATCGGTCAGATTCTGATTTAGAAAAAGCCATTAAAGAAAAAATGAATTCATGGTCAGAAATTGCCGCAGCTTATGCCAATTCCGCTGACGATGTTAGAAACACGGATCAAATGATCACTTTAATTACTAAGGAAGTGTTTGATCATTATAAAACACTGACGGAGCAAGAACTTCTTTGTAAGTTGAAAAGTGTCCGAGAGGAAGATCTTTTAGAGTGCCACAAAAGAAAAGGTGAGTCTCTTCAGGGACGGCTTGCTCCTATATTTGCTCGAATTTCTGAGAAGGGGGCTGAGTTGCGCGCGGGGACGGTCCCAAGTGCGCTTTTACCTACACATGCTTAGCCGTTGTGTTGTGTGCTACGTCTTTGGCTGCGCGCGGGGACGGTTCTCGCATGCCAGCCTAACGTTTTAACGCAGGCCACTTAAAAAGCACTTTGCTCACAACGCTTGGCCTGTGTTAAAACGTCAGGCTGGCATGAAGAACTGTCCCATGCGCGCTTTTACCTGCACATGCTTAGCCGTTGTGTGTGTTGTGCAACGTCTTTGGGTGTGCGCTTGGGACAGTTCTTCATAACGGCATCACCCGTTAAGTGAGAACCGTCCCCGGCGCAATCTTAGCATTCTTTCATTATCTTTTTCTATTGCAAATAATTTATTTCGTTTTTTGTAGATTAGTTATTGATTGTAAAATCATTAGTTTGTATAATATAGTTATATAATGTGTTAAATAATAACTTTTAAATTCTTTAATAGAGGTTTTACTATTATGTCTAGTTCTTCAGATTTATCTGGGATTTCTCCTTCTTTATCATCTTCCTCTTCTTCTTTTCCCCCTCTTTTATCTTCTTCTTCGTCTTCTCTTCCCAGTTATGCATCATCCTCTTCAGAATTAGTTTCAACTTCATTCACAACCCCACCCCCGTCCTCAGCTGCTCCTCTCACCCCGAAACGGCCAGCAGATAGAAAAGCAGCAGCAGAAAGAGCCTCCTCTGGCATCACTCTTACAGAAGACAACAACTTACAGATGCCTGATGGAAGTGTTTTTAGTATGACAAGCAGTGGACAGCGCTTGGATAGAGCTCAGACAGAAAAGTTTGCAGCCCTCCTGTCCGCATCTCTGAGCCAGCAGCTGGCAAAATCTAAAGATTTTCAAACTATTAATATTTCAATGAACCCGACCGGAGGGACAATCAAAAGAGTCAAAGCGGCTGCTACTGGTGTTACCGGAGCAGAAGGGGAAAGCAAGGAAGAAGTACAGAATGTTACCTTTGAAAAATCTCGCACTAAGGTCATTTCTTCCCAATTTACTGAAGCAATATCTTCTTTAAATAGTGACAAAAAAGCTAGTGCATCCGCGTCAACACGTGCCGATCGCGAATCAAAAGAAGGTGCTTCAGCGGACCGCAAACGTTCAGGGGAAACTGATACTTCAGAACCTGAAACTTCAAGTCGCCCTGGAGAAACAGACAAAAAAGGCAAAACTAAAGCTGCAGAACCTGTTGAAACAGATCCATATAGGATTGCAACCGAAAACGCAAGATCAAAGCGCCTCGACGAGACCTCAAGAGACCATTCCCGAATGAATTCTGACTTTCACCAAAAATATACGACTGCAAATAACGTTGTATACGCGACCGAACGATTAGAAGCTCATCATACAATTACTGATGCAATTGCTATGGCACGGGCTAATATAAATAGACTACAAATAGCCTTGAAAGATCTTGATGAGCCTACCTCTACCACTCCCACAGCTTTAGTACAGCATAGAAAGCAGCTTCAAATGGAACTTGCACATTACCGACGCATCGCAGCCGATGCCGATGCTTATCAAAAAAGTTATGGCGGAAACGTTGCAATTCGAGGGAAGCATCACGACAAGACATGGGCCGATTGTAATATGTTCCGAGATACCTGTGTGGATACAGATTATGATGATGCAGTTGCACACTACGTTCCCGTTCCTAGCAATCTCCATACCGAACATGTTCAAGCAGCAGATAAAGCTGAAACGGAAATTGCAAACTTTGCCCGTACTGGTGTTTTTACTGATGAACGAAATGGGTGGTTTAGTTTAGAATTTCTCAAATCTTTAGAAAAACATTCTCTCGACAGGGTCACTCCAGAGAAGTTTAAAGTCGAAATCTATAAAAAAGCAGCACATATTATAAAAACCCTCAAAAAGAAAGTTACTGTTAGCAATTTGAAAAAAGAAGTTAAAGATATGGAAGATATTCCTTCTGCTATTTCGACAATTGAATCAAAATTAAACAAATGTAAAGAGGAACTAGGATCTATTACCAATGCAAGTGATATGATGGAAATGCGCATCAAAATCAGACAGTTGCAGTCAGCTCTCCATGCCCTTAAACAGCTGCAAGCAATACACATGAAAGAGGAGCTTGCATCGATTACATTTGATCGCAAATTGATCTTGCGTGATAAATTCATCCAATTATTAGCTGAAAGGGTTAAAAATAATAAGGGACTAATTCGAGATGGGAAATTTAACTTATTCCATTTGGGCCTTGTTAAGGGGACACATAGAAAACTTGATGAGTCTGGTTGGATGCATGACGAAGGGGTCATGATGGAAGACATGGCTGCAATCTTTGCTGAATACAATGGTAAAACTATTAAAAGGTGTCCCCCTGACAGAAATACAGCCTATATTGAAACAGATGCAGCAGGAGAAGAGGTTATTTATCTGCCAGCTGATTGTTTTCCAACAGAAGCAGACGCAAAATTGGGTGATGGAGAACGTAAGGAAGCAGTAGCTGATGGCCGGGGCATTAGATTAAATGCAATTTTTGCGAATCTATCGCCTACAGGGGATAACCATACAGGTCCTCAAGTAGAAACCAACAGAAGAGCCCTTGCAGCCTTGAATGCAATACCTGTATCGAAACCTGAACATTTAATATCGGCAATTAGAGAATACGATACAACGACAAAGAATTGTCTAAGAAGAGTTAAGTCTAAGCCATGGGATTACTACTATAAACAAGCTTGTAAGGTATTGGACAACGCTAAAAAGGAAGGTTTTGCAATAGGTACAGGATGTGCTAGCGGAAAAGATCGAGGTGGTACCGTATCAGAGCTATTGAAATTGCATATATTAAATCAGGATAAAACTGAGATAACTATAGGTGAAGAACCATCAACTATTGGTGCAGCTCATGCTGCACGCCATCAGCATTATTTGGATCACATGTATGATGACGATTCCATTTTGACCAAGGTAGTACAAAAAAATACCGGTGCTGGGATACCTCCAAAAGTTTGGCTCCATAACGTGCCCGGATACTCAAAACTCAGGGTCATTCGTTATGGCATTACTTTTGGACTGAGAACCGCTTGGCAAAAAATGACGGGACCACCGGGTCAGAAAAGATTTAATGAGGCTGTGAAGAAGGCATTTGATGAGAATGTTGAGCAGTATCGTACAGCACAAAAACAGCGCGACAAGCCTATAAAAGCTAAGAAGGGTGAGGAACCGGTACGTACAACACCCTATGAAGATTAAGCTGAAGCGAATCTTGCAAACCAGTGCCGCATTCGCATAGCCATCAAGCTAAGGATGCTAGACCTGAAGGTTTTACCACAGAGAAAGCAGAGAGGTGGGAGAGATGGGTTGAGATTATTAATCGCAATTTTCGGCTATAGGGTTAACTTTGTCCAAAACGTAGCTTTAGTGACTTATAATTCCCTCTGCGTCTCTGCGTTAACCATTACAACAATTTTAACGCAGAGACGCAGAGGC
Source organism: Chlamydiota bacterium (assembly GCA_013288825.1). Taxonomy (GTDB): domain Bacteria; phylum Chlamydiota; class Chlamydiia; order Chlamydiales; family Parachlamydiaceae; genus JABDBC01. The sequence goes on along the minus strand of JABDBC010000021.1, from coordinate 9,927 downwards.
GGGGAGACGCAGAGGGAATTATAAGTCGTAAAGCTACATTTGGACGAAATTAAGACAATATCCCCGATTTTTCTTAAAATTCAATAATCTCTACCCTACCCTCCAATCTCTCTGTTTTCTCTGTGATCTCTGTGGTAAAACCTTCAGATCTTGCGTTCTTAGCTTGATGGCTATGCGCAAGGGACGGTTTGAAATGAGAGGACAGGAGATGAAGATCAAAAACCCTCACTTTTGCATTCAGTTTTGACTCAATAGTTGGCCTCGATGTGATCAAACCAAACCATTAATCATTGACCATAGTTTTAATCATTGGATCTACTTTAGATTTATTTAATAGAAATCGAAATTCCAATGAATTCCCGGTGCCAGACCTTATAAATCCATAAGTCAAAAACAATCCCAACGTCCTGACGTGCAAGTCCTTATCTTCGTCCTTAATTTTCCCTATAGCTTCTTTATATCTATCAAGCAATTCTTTTTTCGTTGTGGGAGATGGTGTTGTTAAATATGCGTCGAATAGCATGGTTAAAAAGTGATGTACTTTATAAGAAACTTCATATTTTCTGTTATGTTCATCCTTGTGATATTTATCACGGCAATTATGAGCTAAGTATTCACAAGTTTTTAATGTATACATGTCTTTGGGATGAGCTAAAGATCCCAGTAGTGTTGCAAAGACCACGAAGACCTCTGCAACAATACTAAAGGGAATAACAAGGGTTTTCAACAAACAAAGACCAGCATCAGACAAGTAATTACATCGATTTTTGCAGCGAAAAATTGCGGCTAGGAAATTAAAAATCAACAGGACTACAGCTTCTATTAACTCTGCAACCTTAGACACTAACGAAATTGCCAGACTGATAGCACAAACAGGAATGGCCAGTAACCTGCCAACGCAGGGGGAACATTTGCGCACGCTATTAAACAACTTAGCTTGAATGTAAGATGATTCAATTGATACATTTGCTGGTCTCATGGATTTTTCCTTTAAGTATTATTAATCTTGAAATTTTCCCGCAAGGCTTCAATAAAGGGATCATCCTCGGAGTCAAAAATAAATCGATTGCCCTTAAAACAGTATTGTTGAAATAATTCGAATGCGTCTATGTCTTCTTGTTTCAGCACAATTTTTTCTGTCTCTTCTATAATTGTAATCCCATATTTCTTTTCAAAAATTTCTTTTTTATCACCTACTGCAAGTCTCCTAGCCGGTGACACTGACCCCAGCAACATCACCTTAACTGCTAGTAAAGTTAGTGGACCATCCCACGGCACATTAACAGCCTTCAATTCTGATGGCACATTCACCTATGTCCCAACCCCAGGCTTTTTCGGAACCGACAGCTTCGTTTATAATGTCTCTAACGGAAATATTGCTTTAGACCAACAAGCTACTGCTACAATTACCATAGATCAAGCACCTCCTATTGCTGGTGCTGAATCCTATACAGTAAATGGAGGTCAGACTTTAAATATTGGTGCTCCTGGGATTCTGGCTGGTGATAGCGATCCAACGAGTGGTCAATTGTTAAGCATTATCGCAACCTCATCGACACAACACACTGCAAATGGACAGTATGACTTAAATGCCAATGGCTCCTTTGACTACACACCAAATGCTGGCTTCATTGGAACAGATACATTTAACTATACCGTTTCTGACACAAACGGCTTGCAAAGTATAGGCACTGTCTCCATTAACGTCACTAATCCAAACCCAATCCTCAATAACGATAGCTTCAACGCCACTGAAAACACTGCTCTAAATGTTGATGCTGCCCATGGTGTTCTCTCCGTCGATTCCAATACTTCCGGTGTTACTTTGAGCGTTACCACATCCCCAACTCGCGGCTCTGTCACATTGAATAACGATGGATCATTTGTTTATACTCCAACTAATGGGGATTTCGGAAACGACACCTTCGTATATAGCGCATCAAAAGGAAGCTTCGTCGGCAGCGCAACTGTAACGATTGATGTTGCCCAAGCACCTCCAGTTGCTGCTCCGGACATATACACTCACATTACTGAAAATGGAACTCTGAATGTCAATGCTGCAAATGGTGTTTTGAGCAATGATAGCGATCCTAGCAATCTAGCTCTTAGTGCAACCATCAATACTGGACCAGCTCATGGCTCTGTCGTATTAAATCTTGATGGATCCTTTGTCTATACTCCAAACACAGCTTTCTTTGGACAAGATACCTTCACATACACACTTAGTGATGGAAACCATAGCCTAGATACTATAGGCAGCGTCACACTCAGCGTTGATCAAGGCGCTCCAGTCGCTGTTCCCGACACCTACAATCACATTGCTGAAAATGGAACTCTGAATGTCAGTGCTGCTAATGGTGTTTTGAGCAATGATAGTGATCCAAGCAATCTGGCTCTTAGCGCAACTCTCCAAACCGGAACAAGTCATGGTTCTCTCGTACTCAATGCAGATGGATCCTTCACCTATACTCCGAACGCAGCCTTCTTTGGGCAAGATAGCTTCACTTACACTCTTAGCGATGGAAACCATAGCCTAGATAGAACTGCAACTGTCACGCTCAATGTCGATCAAGGCGCACCTGTCGCAGCTCCTGATAGCTATATTGTCGTCAAAAATATGCCATTACTCATCACTCCTGCCGGCGTTTTAAGCAATGACTCCGACCCAAGCAGTTTGCCCATTAGCGTCGTCAGCTACACACAACCCACCCATGGCGCTGTCTACCTCATTAGCGATGGTGCCTTTGCCTATGCTCCCAATTCAAACTATCTGGGACATGACAGCTTCACCTACACAATATCTGATGGCACTCTGACAAGTACTAGCACAGTCAGCCTCAATGTTATCGCAACAGCTCCATTGCAAGCTAAAAATGACTCATATAGCGTCAATGAAAGTACAGTCCTTACCTCTACAGCAGGTGTCCTCATCAATGACATCAGCCCCACAGGCCATGCTTTATCAGTGATAGGTCACACAGATCCATTACATGGCACTTTAAGTATTAATGCTAACGGCTCGTTCGTTTACACTCCAAATGCTGGATACTTTGGTCCAGATGCCTTTGCCTATACCGCTTACGACGGAACCTTGACTGGTACCGCTATTGCAACCATTGACGTCGATGGTGTTAACGACTTAAGCTCAGCACCCGGCGCTCTCACCGTGAACGAAGGCACTGCAAATAATGCAGGCAGCGTCGCTTCTTTAGTTCACGACGTAGAAATGGCCCCCATCACATTTGCACTTAATGTTCAAGCCTCCCATGGTACTGTACACATGAATGCCGATGGAACTTTCACCTATACACCCAATGCAGGCTTCGCTGGCAAAGATAGCTTTAAATATAGCGCTAATGCCGATTCTCCAGATCATACCATCAATATCGTTAACATCACAGTCAACCCAGAAATGGTTGGACAAGGTGTTGCTATAACCGGATTTGAAGGAATCAGCTCGGGCGTTGTTACCTTAGCTCATTTCACAGATACCAATTCTAGCGTAGGCGCAAGTAGTTTCACTGCTTCGATCAACTGGGGAGATGGAATCACTTCCAACGGAACTGTAGTAGCTAATGTCAGTGGAGGCTTCGACGTCCAAGGACAACACACCTATGGAGCAGAAAACACATATACAATCACAGTAGCAGTCGCTAATATCGATCATTCTACTGCAAGCATCAAAACCAATGCCGTCATTGCTGTCTCCGCACCAAGCAACATCCTATTAAGCAAAAATAGCGTTGTCGTTGGTTCTGCAGCAAATACTGTTGTTGGCACCCTGACAGGAGTTGACCCAGGACAAGCAGATGGATCCACCTTCGTACTGAACAACAATGCCAATGGAGCATTTAAAATCAGCGGAAGTCAACTGGAAGTCGCCAACACCTCTAAATTAGTTGGAGGAGCTACCGACACTATTGTCATCACTGATACTAATTCCGATGGCCTATCATTGACAAAAACATTTACTATCAGCATCGCCGATCTGGCTCCAGTTGCCGTTAATGATTTCTATAATGACTCACACAATCTCAATGCACCAGCAACCCTATCTGTTACCGATCCTACAAAAGGATTGCTCAGCAATGACAAAAACAACAGCAATAATGGAATGGCCCTGACAGCAGCACTGGTTAATGGTCCTGCTCATGGACAATTGATACTCAATGCAAACGGTACCTTCACTTACACTGCCGTCAATGGCTTCAGTGGAGTAGACACCTTCACCTACCAAGCAAACGATGGACTCCTAAGCAGTAACATTGGCACTGTCAGCATTACCGTTAATACCAATTCCACTTTGGCAACGACTGTATCGAGCCCAGATAGCTACCATGCAACTAGCAAGCCAATTTCAATCTTGTCTAATTTGACTGTAAGCGACGTTGACAATACCAACTTCAACGGAGGGATCATGACAGTAAGCATCTCTAACAATGCAGCTTCGGGTGATGTTCTGTCGATCATTACATCGTCAACCATAACAACTGATACATCCAAAGATATTCTCTATAACGGAGTCATCGTTGGTAAATACAGTGGAGGAACTAGTACTAGCCCATTGATGATCACCTTCAACGCAAACTCTACTGCTAATATAGTCGGCCTGGTTTCACAAAGCATTGGGTACTCTAATAGTTCATCTTCACCATCAATGTTAGATCGCTCGATACAATTTAGCCTCACCGATGGTCAAGGTGGTACCAGCAATGTTCTTACAGAAATAGTTAAAGTATTGCCAAAGATATAAGATGTGAAGAACTAACAAGTGAATAACGTAGACGCATAATACAAAAGAATTAAACGCAAAGGCGCAAAGCCGCAAAGAAACCATTTGCAGCTTGCGCCTTTGTTTTAAAACACACCCCTTCTTTCGGCTATTGGTTTAACTTCGTCCAAAAGATAGCTTTAACGAAACTTATAATTCCCTCTGCGTCTCCCCGCTTCTGCGTTAATCATTATAACGAATTTAATCACATATCGAAAATCATGCCCAGGACAGTCTGCAACAAAAGAATGGAATTAGATTTGGTGACAAAACATCTTAATTACTGACAAAAACTGTGGTTTAGTGACAAAAAACACAGGTTTACTGACAAAAACTGTGGTTTAGTGACAAAAAATACAGAATTAGTGACAAAAAATGTGTTTAGTGACAAAATAGGGGGAGTTAGATAGTACGATGGGGATACATGAGCAAACAACACGAGTACGATGCAATATTAAAAAATATGGCATATTTTCCTGAGGGAGCATCTCCAGAAGAGATTAGAGTATCAATGCAATGGCCTATAAGCCATTTGCGTACAATGCAACGTCGTCTCGCAACTTTAGTGCAGGAAAACCGTTTACTTGTTGAAGGGGTATCGCGCACGAGGCGATATCGACTACCTCAACCGAAGAATGTTCCCGTTGTACCCACTGCTATACCAGTGGAAATGGAAAATCAGTTGAGGATTCCATTGTCTGCCGCCGCAGAGATCATCAGAGAAAAACTCCAGCAGCCCATGCATTTGCGTTTGCCTGTAGGTTACAATCGCGAATTCATTGATCAATACCACCCTAATAATACATATTATCTGCCAGAGTTTACACGGACACATCTATCAAAAATAGGGGGATCTCATGGAGATCTCCCTGCAGGTACTTATGCTAAACAGATTTTCAATCGTTTGCTTATCGATCTGTCATGGAATTCAAGTCGTCTAGAAGGAAATACCTACTCTCTGCTCGAGACAGAACGCTTGCTTAAATTGAGCGAAGTCGTTGAAGGAAAAGACTTGAAGGAAGCTCAAATGATCTTAAACCATAAAGAAGCTATTGAGTTCCTAGTGGATTCAACAAGTAATATTGGAATTAACCGTCGTACTATTCTGAACCTACATGCAATCCTTTCTTATGATCTACTAGGAGATGCTGGAGCGTGTGGCAGACTACGTTTAATCCCAGTCCGCATAGCAAAAAGTGTCTATAATCCACCAGGAGTGCCACAACTGATAGATGAATGCTTTCAGCACATTATAGATTTAGCCAGCAAGATCCGAGATCCTTTTGAGCAAGCCTTTTTCTTGATGGTGCAATTACCTTATCTTCAACCGTTTGAGGATGTAAATAAGCGAGTCTCGCGCCTAGTTGCGAATATTCCCTTGATCCTTCACAATTTATCTCCACTATCATTTGTGGATGTTCCTGTACAAATATATGTACAAGGACTTATGGGAGTTTACGAACTCAATCGTATCGAGCTACTCCGCGAGGTTTTTGTGTGGGCTTATGAGCGTTCTTGTTTGCATTATTCAGCAAAACGCAAGGAGCTTGGTGAACCAGATCCTTTTCGCATGCGATATCGAGAGCTGATTAGGGAAACTGTAATAGGGATTGTGCGAAATCAGATGGATCGCACAGCTGCAGTCGAGTTTATTAAACAATCCGCCAGAGAATCTGTGCCGTCAGAAGCACAAGCACGATTTGTAGAAGTAGTTGAAACAGAAATCATGAGCTTACATGAAGGCAATTTTGCCCGCTACCGGCTCCAGCATCAAGAATACATAGCATGGCGAAGTTTGTGGCAATAGCCGCTGGAGACAGTTCTGCATAATTTTTTTTACTATTCATCCACGGTTGGCGTAGTTCAACTCAAGCCAATTGCGGTAACTGCCGCTCTGTATTTCTGTGACCCAATCCAAATGCGTCAAATACCACTGAACCGTCTTTTGCAATCCCTCAACAAACTGATGATCTGGCTTCCAACCGATCTCTTCCTTAATCTTGCTGCAGTCGATCGCATATCGGAAATCATGTCCAGGACGATCTGTCACAAAATGAACTAACTTCTCAAGCTGTGCACGAGGCTTAAATTGTAGCTGCGCCACCATTTGAATGATTTCATGGACCAAATCAACATTGCGCCACTCAGATTCTCCACCAATATTGTATGTTTCACCACGTTTTCCACGTTCTAATAACATCCATAAGGCCTTCACATGATCCTCGACATAAAGCCAATCCCTCACATTTTTCCCTTCTCCATAAATTGGCAAAGGCTTGTTTTGCAAACAATTCAAGATCATCAGTGGAATCAGTTTTTCAGGGAAATGATATGGTCCATAATTATTGCTGCAATTGGAAATGCATGTCGAAATGGCATACGTCTTGCCATATGCACGTACTAGGTGATCTGAGGCTGCCTTCGATGCGGAATAGGGTGAATTCGGGCTGTAGGCTGTTTCTTCCGTAAAGAACCCCGTATCACCTAAACACCCGTAAACTTCATCTGTAGAAACATGATGAAAATGGATCGAAGGATTTCGCCTAACCACTTCCAATAAGTGAAACGTCCCCATTACGTTGGTCTCAATAAAACTCTGCGGAGAAAGAATGCTGCGATCGACATGGCTTTCAGCTGCAAAATGGATGATTGTATCGACCTGATACTCGAAACAGAGACGTTCAACCAGCTTTTGATCACAAATATTGCCGTGTTGGAATAGATATCTGGGATCTTTTTCAATCTGCTTTAGATTGCTTAGGTTGCCGGCATAGGTTAGCAGGTCAAGGTTGATACAGCTTCCTTTGAATAACGCAACCTGAGTCAAAAGAAAGCGAATAAAGGCCGATCCAATGAAACCAGCTCCCCCGGTTACTAATATATTTTGTGGTTTTCTTTCCATAAGCTTTGTCTTTTTATCGATAATTGGTTTGAAGGGACGTAAAGGACATAAGGGACATAAAGGACTCTAAAGGACAAAGGACGTAAAGGACCAGGACATAAGCAAGGTCCTTTAGAGGCAATTGCAGAAGTGCTCATCTTCAGGCCAACGGCCTGACGTATAAAAGCCTAGGGCACCGCCCTAGGTATAATGTAAACGTTGTTTCAGGCTGAAAGCCTGACGTATAGCTATACGTCAGGCTTTCAGCCTGACATACATCCTTGCATCTCACCTAGGGCGATGCCCTAGGCTTTTATACGTCAGGCCGTTGGCCTGATAATGGGCGCTTCTGCAATTACCTCTTTATGTCCTTTACGTCCCTTCTTTGTATTAATTTGCATTAAATGGCTTTTGCAAGTTGCACCAAGTATTGGCCATATGCACTTTTCCCAAGGCGATGCCCTGCCCTCTCCAACTGCTCTCGCGTAATGAACTTCTGACGGTAAGCAGCTTCTTCAGGCGCTGCTATCAGCAACCCTTGCCGCTCTTCTATTACCTGCACAAAATGATTGGCCTGCATTAGACTGTCATATGTGCCAGCATCAAGCCAGGTAAACCCTCGTCCCATCACACTTAATGTCGCCTTCCCTTGTTGGAGGTATACTGCATTAATATCGGAAATTTCTAATTCTCCTCTCGCGGAAGGCTTTAGAGAAGCCGCTATCTCCGAAACGGTATGATCATAAAAATAGAGACCAGTGACAGCAATATTGGATTTAGGTTGCTTTGGCTTTTCTTCTATGGAAAGCACATTGCCTTTGGCATCCATTTCAGCGACCCCATACCTCTCAGGATTCTTAACTTCATATCCAAATAATGAGGCCCCTGTCGCCTTTTGGGAAGCATCTGCTAGCAAAGAAGCCAACGAATTGCCATAGAAAATATTGTCCCCAAGAATCAAACAAACAGGGCTTTTGTCAATAAATTCACGGCCTATAATAAACGCTTCTGCAATTCCATTGGGTTTTGATTGGCTTGCATATGTGAATTGAATCCCAAACTGAGAGCCATCTCCCAGCAATCGCCGAAATAGCCCTTGTTCTTCTGGAGTCGTGATGATGAGAATGTCTCGAATCCCAGCTAAAATAAGCACTGAAAGTGGATAATAAATCATCGGTTTGTTGTAAACGGGCAGCAATTGCTTAGAAACTGCCAATGTTAAAGGATGCAGACGTGTGCCGCTGCCACCTGCTAAAATGATCCCTTTTGTGTTTGTCATGCCTGTCCTTTCGTTGGTCGTTCTTCCAGAAGATGAGAATATTAGGCCCCATTTTTGAAATTGTCAACGGGTAAAGTTCTATGCATCGATCAGAAAAAATCGTGATAAATTTTGGGCTATTGTTTAATTTCGTGCAAAATGTAGCTTTAATGAACTTTAATGACTTATAATTCCCTTTGCGTCTCTCAAAGAAGGGACATAAGGGACAAAGGACGTAAAGGACATAAGGGACGTAAAGGACTCTAAAGGACAAGGGACATAAAGGACGGACCTTGCTAAACCTGTCCTTTATGTCCTTTGTCCTTTAGAGTCCTTTACGTCCCTTATGTCCTTTACGTCCTTTGTCCCTTATGTCCCTTCTTTGAGAGACGCAGAGGGAATTATACAATCATTAAAGCTACCTTTTTGTAATATGCAATCGTTTTTGTGATAAATTCATAATTCATAATAAGATTTGACTTAAATTTTTAGTTTTGATATGATGATAGTAATTTCTTAACTTAATTATATTATTGGATGGATGATCAATGTACCCTAGTTACTCTTTGGCTGCAGAGTCTTATATTAATGCACATATGTTTAACAAATTAAGTCAATGCTCCCCTTGTACAGGTAGACTACTTGCACTTCCTGTTACACTTATAGGCATAGCGACTCATCTTCTCGCTACTGTTGCTTGCACAGTTGAAGCAGTCGCTTTTTTAGTTATTAATATTATTAGTGGTATTTTTTGTTCAAAAAATCGAAAACAAAGCTTTCGAGATGCCTTAATTTGCGTTGTTGTCGTGATTACTTCAGTTTCTATAGGATTAGTGACAGTAGTGATGAGATTATCTATTTTAATAGCCTTAATTAATCCGCATCGTTATTACAAATCGGTTTCTCGTAAGTGTCTACACGAATATTGTAAATCTAAATTACGGATAAATCATAAAACGGTTAGCACGTTCGAGAAGTTTACACATATTCTTACGATATTTTTAGAACTAGAAAGTC
>JABDBC010000020.1 GCA_013288825.1 Chlamydiota bacterium | reverse complement strand
TAATGCAAAACTGTTCTGTCGATTATTTCTTGAAGAGATGAAGCGCTGGTTCGGAGTTTCAAAATAAATGGTGTAGGGCATGAGATTTGCTGGATTTCAACCGTGTCCCACGCATGTAACGAAGGCTCCCAAGTCATATGTTTGGGTGCCCACGTTACAAATAGACTTAAACAGGCTTCAAATAAGAAGTCGTACGATTTGTTCAAAATTGAGTTTGCGTAGCTTGCCAGAGGGGTCTTGGGCTTCTAGTTTTGACCAGTCATTGGGCGCAGCATCGTCAAGCCAAGTTCGTAGATTTTTCTGAAAAGTTTTAAACCATTTTGGATGTAGTTTTTCAAGGGCTTTAAATTCATCTAGAGCATGGTCAGAAAAGTCGCCCAACTGGGAGACAACATACCAAATGCCATAAAGATCCTTAAGCGTCTTGAGGGAACTTTTGCGTTTCGTAAAAGTTAAGCCTTTATGGAATATCCAAGCACCAGGTGTCACCACATTTCCAGTAATTTTTGAATAAGTCTGAAACTTTAATGTTGTCTGTAAGCTTAAAGTTAAGTAGCTAAGCGGTTGTTCTACCACACCTGCTATAACAACATTTTTCTCTTTGTTGTTCCTGACAGAGTCATGGGTCAAAAATTCGATTTCTACCTCAGCGCCTGCAATGTCTTTCACATAGGCCTCTGTCGCAGGATCATCTAAATCTTTAAACACATGCATGAAACCTGCTTCTTGAAGGTAACTTTGAATGTTTTTCTTTGATATTTCTGGAATTTTTCTTGAAATGAGAGAATCGATATCCCTTGTTCCCACTGGAGGATTTTTTAATTTTGGATCACTTAAATAGAGTTTGTAGATGAAGAGGGCAAAACCGCCTCCAATAACAACAAAATCTCGCCATGGACCAATAGATTCTAAAAATTCTGAAATGATTTTGTCTTCTTGATTAGATGTCATGACGATTTACCACTCTTGTAAATACGTTTAAGCTCTGGAAGACGTTCTGCCATAAATTCTGCTTGTTCTTGTCCACGTAAGGGAAAGTGATATAAATCCAGAAAAGTCAAAATTGAAGGAGAGACATTGATGTCTAGATTTTCGTCACAAGTATTTTTAAGCAAGCTTTTGTAGTAGGGCTCTATAAGCAAAACTTCATAGCCTCTTTCTTGAGGTTCTAATAGTAGCTTTTTCTCAAGTTGTGATCTAACCAAAGGATCAAGCATGTATAGTTCAAGAGTGTTTAAGTTGGTGTTTTTATATCCATGCGCTTCAACAGCAGAATGAAGAGCCAATGCTACTTTCTTGCTTAGATTGGAGTTTTTGAGTGCCTCTAAAAGTCCTTCCCTATCTTGGTAGCCAGAACGATAGGTTCTCATTTTGCATTTTTTTACAATGCTGTAATGTTCTAACCAGCTTTCAAGAAGAAGTTTGGGATTTTTGAGAGAAAACCTCTTAGCGGTTCTTACTCCTTCTGTTTGCAAAATGCCATTGAGAACTAAAACTTCAAAGACACGTTGTACTAATCCAAGACTTACACCAGTCTCCTTGGTCACATTTCTTAAAGACAAATCTTCATTTTTGATTCCCTCTCGTAAAAGCCAATCGAGAATGAGAGCGGATTTATCAGAATAGATATTTCCCTCCACCGATTTTTTATTGGAACCTATCAGAAACCGACCTTTCATAAACACCCTCATTTGTTCATTAAAATACACTGTTCAATAAATATTGAACAGCGTAAAATTTGAGTCAGAAAACTTAACATGAGCTCAAGAGACTAAAAATATGCCTTACCTATCCCATAAGCAGCTAATCCCCATTTCCCCCTCGCAAGTTGTGTTTCGCTATATGGATTTTCCCAAATACGTATGGATGATCCAAAATAAAATGTTATATTTCCCTTCTCTCGAGCAGCTAGCTTCAAGTGATCCTTGGGAAGGTTGTCATTCAAAATTAAATTTCCAGGATCAATTGATATATGAGATTCCTTTACCTGGCGGGGATAACATGAAATGGACTCGCCCAGAACTAAGCAAAGGGGCATTAGAGGCTAGGAAAACCATTTTTGCTAATTGTTGGCATATGAATGATAGTGAATCGGATGCACAGTGGCGTATCTACGGTGGATACGCTAACTCTTTAGCAATTGTCTCATCTGGCGAGCGCTTAAGTAAAGCCATTGTGGACGAACGTGAAGTTTATGGCACTCAAATTCGCTACTATAACCCATCCAAAGAAACAACACCTGTTGGGAATATTTTCTTTCCAGCAACTTGTAAGCGGTCGGCTTTTTCTCATGAATGTGAGTGTAGGCTCATATATTGGAAGACAGTTCAAGACGATTCTATGGAATGCAAGGGTGTCAGTATTGAAGTAAATCTTGAAATCTTAATTGAACAAGTCGTCATTTCACCTCGCGCAGAAAAATGGTTTATTAAAACAGTCGAAGACTTCACGACTAAAATGGGATTTTCTTTTTGTATTTCTCAATCTGATTTGCTTAACCCATACCAGAACAATCTCATTACCCAATAACTACTACAAACGATTCGGGAACATCTTTATTGTTCATTAAAACATACTGTTCAAAAAATATTGAACAGTCTAAAATAAATAATAAAAAAGTTTGTCATTCACTTAAGAGTCAGGAGCAGATTATGAGCAAAGCCGTTGAAAATCTACTAAAAGCGCAACAATTCGCTATGAGCATTCGTCCTAAGGTGGGCGGTTTTCCTTATATGGCTGAAGCTTTAAGAAGAGCTGGGATTACTCAAAATATTTGGAACCTTCCTTCGTGCCAGAGTATTTATCTGACTGAGGATGGTGCTGTTGCAAGTCAAGGTACCCCCCTTATTAACACGACTGTTGACGTTCCTCTGTTTGATCGCGAAGCTCTTATAAAAGCCTTAAGGATCGACCAGGCAGGAAACAGCACTTTTCCAGAATTCTTAAAAGCTTCTTGGGAAGCTGGTGTAGTGAGTTACACTGTAGACTTTGAAAAGCGAGTAGTCATCTACTATGGTGTTTTGGGTGAATCCTATGCTGAAAATTACCCTTCAGTAGAGATTGGGTAGGTGATTAAAATGAAAAAGTGGTTCATTTCAGACACCCATTTTTCCCATACCAATATCATTAGGTATACAGGTAGACCATTTGAAAATGTCGAGGAAATGAATCGGTGTCTTATCAAAAATTGGAATGATTGCATTGATGCCGACGATCAAGTTTTCTTTCTTGGGGATTTTGGACTTGGTGACGTCGATCATCTGCACTCCATTTACTCTCAGCTTAAAGGTCATAAGATCTGTATCCGTGGAAATCATGATCGCAATGCAAGCCACATGATGAGGGTTGGCTTCAGTACTGTTTTAGAATCAGCCTTTCTAAAAATCGGCCAACATACAGTTGAGCTTATCCATATTCCATCAAGCGAAAAACCAACTCATTTTCAATTGCATGGGCATGTCCATGAAAAAAGACCAAGCAAAATTATCTCTAATCAACTCAATCTATGTGTTGAAGTTTGGGACTATAAACCTGTCGCTGAAAAAACCATTCTTAGTCTTTTGGATAAGGCATCTAAAAGTGAAATACCTTCCACAGAACCTAAAGCAGATTTTTGAGCTAAATAAATCACCAAATCAAGAATTCATGATGTGGTGACGTGTTTTTATACGATTTAATCAGTCACCAAATCCGAAATTCTTTCGATGTCTTGGATGATAAAGACGTCGGCATTTTTCAACTTTTGCATGCGTTTTTATCATTAACCAATCTGGCAAAATCCGTGGACCACTGGTGGACCAAATAGGGGCAGCAAGCTACATCAAACCGCCTCAAATTGGCATGGACGAAAAGGGCTTTTTCACTGTATAGTGATTGCAGTCAGCTACTGTAACTTACGGTGGTTTAAGGAGAGGGTACGGACTCATAACCCGCTGGTCGTAGGTTCAAGTCCTACTTGCCCCACTTTTTCCTTTTCGGCATAACTCGTTAGTTTAGAGTCGCTTTAGTGGCTTTTTTGCTATGAAATTTGGCAAGCCAAAAACCTCAAATTTCCCTCATGGAGCGGATTTGGGCCACTGGCAAACAACAAGTGCCGGCAATTCACAGATCAATGAAAATCAATATGACGATTATTTAAGAATTGAAAATGAATATGACTTGTAACCTCTCTGAATAACGCTAGAATCGATTACACGACGAGAAAATATCCTTAATTTCCTTAAATTCAAACGATTGGTTCATGGCTGATTCCTATTGAATAAAGGGTTTATTTTTGATACTCTGATAGTCCAAACGATGCAATCGCATTTTATTTTAAAAAAATCTGGCCAGAATCACGATATATCGATGTTTTTCCAGTTTTTAAGGAACGAAAGAATGAATAATAAAAAACAAATTGCTCTAGTTACTGGCGCTTCATCAGGCATTGGAGAAGCCATTTCTCGTGAACTTACTAAACGCGGCTGGTTGGTGATTGGTATCGCTCGGTCATCTGATAAGCTCTCTCAGATTAAAAATGATTTACATGACGCCTTCGTACCAATGACCTGTGATGTTTCTGACAAAGAAAGCATTGAAAAAACTTCAAATCAAATCCTCGAAATGAACCTCTGCCCCTCTCTGTTTTTTCTGAATGCTGGCATAGCAGGAGAGGCTGTAATTGAGAATCCTAATCGATTCGATCTCAAAATCCATGAAAAAATTATGCAGATCAATTATTTCGGAGTTTTAGCTTGGGTAGAATTTTGGGAAAAACCATGTCAAGCAATTGGAGGAGCAAATTTCATCGCTACAAGTTCCGTCAATGCGATTTTCGCCCCACCAACCGGAAGTGCATACAGCGCTTCAAAAGCTGCAATTGCTAAAGCCTTCGAAAGCTTATCTTTAACCTATTTCAATACTGGGTTGCGTTTTTCAGTTGTATACCCGGGACCAGTGGATACTGCCGGACTTAAAGCTTCAAGAAAACTCCCCTTCACGTGGACAGCTGAAAAAATGGGCCGATGTATGATTGATTTTGCTTTAAGTGAGAAGTCAAGCTGTGAGCCATTCTTCTTTTATAAAGTTATAACACGCCTTCTACGAGCCTTGCCAGCCAAGTATACGATGAAGTTATTGGGTAAATTACAATGATAAAGGATAAAGCATCCCCATCCCGTTTTAATTTTAGACCAGTGGATGCAGAGCATCGAGACCTTGTCCACGCATGGCTTGTACAACCCCACGTTGCTGAATGGTTTTACGGACAGGGCCTTCAAAATACTTTTGAAGGGTTATCAGAAAAGCGGAACTATCGGAGAAAATGCGTGTACAAAGTGATCGTCGATCATAAGCCTAGCCAATCTGACAATGAAGTCGTAAAAGAAGGTTTGATCAAGTCTTATGAAGCCCAATTCGGCGAGCGGGATAAAGAGCTCTCTATCTTTTTAAAAAGCGACTCGGGAAAAGTTTTCGGCGGCATTCAAGCCATGTTTGATTCAGAAGCGATCTATATCGAAGCATTGTGGATTGAGGAAAATCTCAGAAAACAAGGGTATGGTAAAAAATTGTTGGCTGCAGCGGAAGGAGAAGCAATTGAAAATGGATGCAGATTTTCTTTGGTTGATACTTGGGATTTTCAAGCAGAAGAATTCTATTTAAAGAATGGCTATGAAAAAATAGGAGAACTCAAGAATTATTGGCACGGCCATTCAAAACTATTTCTTAGGAAAAAATTACACACGTCAGAGTTCCATTTTTCACCTGTTGAATCATCGCAGATTTCTCTGATACACGGATGGTTGCAGCAAGACCACATTAAAGAATGGATTCATGGAACCGGTCTTCAAAATACCTTAAACGGCCTGGAAAAGTTTTTTCGAGGAGAGTCTAGCACCACTTACTGGATTGGCTATCATAAAGGCACTCCTTTTGCATTCCTGATTACTTCTCCTGAAGGTCCTGATGCGACTACCTTAGACTTGTTTATTTGCGATTTTAATTATTTGGGAAAAGGACTTGCAGTGCCGATGATTCGGGGATTCTTGACTAGCCAGTTTCCAAATGTGAAAAAGGTTCTGATCGATCCTGAAACCACTAATAAACGAGCCATCCACGTATATCAGAAAGCCGGCTTTAAGATCATTGGGGAGTTTATTGCGAGCTGGCATCCTGTTCCTCATTACCAGATGGAGCTCTATATGGAGGACTTATTGAATCCCAAAAAAGAAATCGGAGCATGAAATGAGCCTAATCATCACAGAAGAGACAGGAATCCAAAGAGCCTCGACGGAAGAGCAAATCCGCTCGTGCCATAGGGTCATGCAACAATTGCGCCCTCACTTGACTGAAGAGCAGGTGTTTGTCGAACAAGTCCAGCGTCAATTAGCTGAAGGACAATTTGCTGTTTCCCCAGATGAAAAAAACGAGCGAGGTACCCCATGATTCGAGTATCTGCGGGGCAAGAGCAAGGACAAATAAGCATCAACCTTGCAGGCGCATTGCGATGGTAAATGGTCGCTGTCACTTGCACGGAGGCAAAAGCACTGGCTCGAAAACTCCAGAGGGAAAGTTAATTCAGAAAATGGCTTCTTGGAAACATGGAATGCGATCAAAGGAGGCAATAGCCGAAGCAAAGACTATACGGCAAATGATACATGCCTATCGAGAAGAATTAAAATAACCTAAGAGAGGATCTGGGATTCAATTCAAGATTCGATCCGAAATCCATTTACTTAATGTCTTTAATCCTATACGATAAAGTATATAAGGACTAATATTATGGACATTAAAAATACCCCCTTCCCTGTTAAAAGAGCTTTGAAAAAGTTTGGACAGGATCTTCGTGATGCTAGAAAAAGGCGTCGAATTCCCATGGAGCTTGCTGCAGAAAGAGCTGCAATTAGTCGCGCGACCTTAAGTAAAATTGAAAAGGGCGATGATGGAGTTTCTTTGGGAGCTTACGCCAAAATTTTATTTATTTTAGGCATGATTGAACGGCTGGTCGAATTAGCCGATCCCACATTTGATTCATTAGGTATGGGATTAGAAGCTGACAATTTACCAAAGCGTATTCGCTTTTCCCGAAAAGAAAAAGGAGAAGAGTGAATGGAGCATGCCATTTTGGTTTATGTAGATCTAGTGGGCATTCCTATGAAAGTAGGCCAACTTTGGGGCCGCTTTCGCAATGGGCGAGAAAGCATGTCGTTTGAATATGACCGTGATTGGTTAAATCATCCTAAACGATTCTCGTTAGATCCAGCTTTAAAATTGGTTGCCGGTTCTTTTCATGCAGCATCTGATAAACCTCTTTTTGGAGCAATTGATGATTCTGCCCCTGATCGTTGGGGTCGCTTGCTTATGCGTCGCTCTGAAAGAAAAAATGCCGAGCATGAAAAGCGGACCGCGCGTGCTTTAAAAGAAATTGATTTTTTATTGATGGTCGATGATGAAGGTAGACAAGGTGCATTGCGTTTCAAAAAAGAGGAACAAGGCCCTTTCTTAACGACCTATGACAAAAACCATATTCCCCCCTTAATTTCAGTTGGTAAACTGCTCACCGCTGCAAGTCATGTCATGCAAGACTCGGATACTGAAGAAGATCTTCGACTCTTGCTTGCTCCTGGTTCCTCATTGGGAGGAGCTAGACCTAAATCCTCCGTAAGGGACAAGGATGGTCATTTAGCGATTGCCAAGTTTCCGCGCAAGGATGATGAAATAAATATCATTGCGTGGGAAGCCGTTGCTCTTTCGCTAGCAACCAAGGCGGGAATTCAAGTACCAGAGTGGCGTATTGAGACAGTAGCACGTCAACAAATCCTTTTGTCTAGGAGGTTCGATCGGAGAAAAAATATCCGTATCCCATTTCTGTCTGCCATGAGTGTTTTAGGGGCAAAAGATAACGAAATGCATAGTTATCTTGAAATCGCCGATACTATCCGGCAAATGAGCGCTTCACCTAAAGAAGACCTGGAAGCTCTATGGCGTCGTATTGTTTTTAATGTTCTGATTTCTAATGTGGATGACCATTTGCGCAACCATGCTTTTCTCTACTGTGGTCTCTCTGGTTGGCGTTTGTCTCCAGCATATGATTTGAATCCCACACCAACAGATATTAAACCAAGAATTTTATCCACCGCAATCGATTTAATAGATCCTAGCGCTTCTCTTGATGTGGCAGCCAGTGTGGCACACTATTTTGATCTCGACAATTTACAAGCGAAAGGTATTTTTAAAGAAGTGGGCTTAGCGACAGCTTTATGGCGTGAAGAGGCCGCAAAACTTAAAATAAAAAAAACAGAGATTGATCGGATGGCTTCTGCTTTTGAGCACGAAGATCTTCAAAAGGCGATAAAGTAGTGTTTCACTGAAAGAGTAATAATGATGAAAACGAGTAAAAAATTTCAAAAGGCGCTTTTTATTTTTAGAAGAGATTTGCGCTTAGAAGATAATACCGGGCTTGTTTTTGCTCTTGAACATGCTCAAGAAGTTATCCTTTGTTTTATATTTTCCCCTGAACAAATTGAACATAACCCTTATCGAAGCGACCACTGCCTGCAATTTATGATTGAGTCTTTGGAAGACTTAGAAAAGGAGATAATCGCTAAAGGGGGAAGACTTTACCTGTTTTATGAGAAACCGGAAAAGATAGTTGCGGAATTGATTAAAAAGCAGCATGTAGATGCTGTAGTTGTGAACCGAGACTACACTCCGTATAGCATCAAGCGTGATCAGAAAATCGACGCGACTTGTAAAAAATTGGGGGTATCCTTTTGTTCTTTCGATGATGCTCTCTTGCATTTCGCATTTTCAATCCCTGGATGCAGGCGTTGAAGTTTGACCCCAATTGTTTGTATATTAAAAAATGGATACCTGATTTGACCCCACTCTCCTCTGAGATAATCCACAAATGGCATCAAGAAAAGCATCACAGCCAATGCCTCTCCTATCCAATTCCTATCGTTGATCATGCCAAAGAATCCAAAACCGCTCTTTCATTATATAGAGAAACACAAGGGATTGATCGATGACAAAAATTTTGATTACAGGAGCCAATGGATTTGTAGGAAAAAGACTGATTCTTTACCTCCTAAACCAAGGTCATCAAATTTATGCTTTGTGCCGCATTAAAGGGGCTAAAGTTTTTGCTGAAGATAGGCCAAATCTTCACTACATTTGGGGAGATCTAAGAAATCCTGAAACTATAAAAAGTGTTCCGAAAGATATTGAAGCTGCTTTTTATCTCGTCCACTCTATGTCCGAAATTGTCGGCAACTTAGTGGATACTGAAATTGAAGTAGTCGAACAGTTTCTAAAGGGGATAAAAAACTCCCATATTAAGGGCTTGACTCTGCGACTGCGAAGCGTCCCGTGGCATTTGACCACGATTTAAGAGCATGAAAAGCATAGAGACGGGAACGTTTTTCTGTTTTAGTATCGCAACCAATGCGGTTGCAATGCATATGTAGCAGACTATGGCAAATTTCAAGCCAACTTGATGAATTAGTTTTTTGTGCTTGTTCGAATAATTTCAAGGTCGCTGGTGATCGTTGTTCAGCAATTTTGCGAAAAATCCGAGCATCATCATTGAGCAAAGATTCGTCCTCAAAGGCACGAATGATGCTTATTAACCGAGCCTTGTGCTTGCGAAATTCTTTGAGCTCACGGGTATCGTCTCCAAATTGATTTAAAAAAGTCATCATATCCATGTAATTAAAATTAAGATCGCGAAGAAATGAGATCACACTTGCAGCCTGTAGAAAGCTCTCATCTTTATCTAAAAGACGCAGAAGGGGTTCTATAGCGATGGAATCTGCACAGAAAAGTTCCTCTACAATTTCATAAAGTTCCTGACCTCCATAACGTTCAATCTCTCTTTCGTAGCCTGCGAGCACAAAGTTATGTATTAAACCTAAAGTATGCCACTGTGTCGTTGCAACATTGAGGGCATGCATTAATCTAGAAATGGCAGTTGGAGGCGATAAATTGACGCTCTCTTTTGAGCCGTAATCACTTGCAGTGGGGGTCGCCTTCCTTTGGGAATGATCGACCCCCATCGCAAATGATTCTGACACAAAATCTTGACCTGGAACTGCGGTTTCTAGGTTTAATTGACCAAGAGATTCCAAACAATTTATTTTTATCCTAAATCGGATATGAGCATCGGGATCATGGTATCGAATAAAAAAAAAGCCTAGGATCAATTTTTTCTCTTGGAGTGATTCTGCAAACGGAATAAGACGCTCAATGAGAAATCGATTGACCTCTTCGCTGCCGAGGTAAATTTTTGCAAATAACCAGTTGCTACTGCCAGGGAAACAAACTCTTGTATGATATGGCGTTGCGACATGAACGAGAGGTGTAAAAGATTTTTTCTGCATAGCTCTGAGGGGATTTTTCATAAATGGAATAACAATTTCTGAAAGATGGTCCCCTTTTTGGCTTTTAACACAAGATTCCGTGAGATATTCTTCAAGGCACAACGACTCCCCTTTGGCAAGTCTCTTAGCTAACTCTTGGAGATGGAAAGACAACTCACGATCAAGCAGCAGCCTCTGATCACCTTCTACCAAAAAAAACCGAGAAGGGAGATTCCACTCATTGGCCCAAACTTTGAAAAATGGAATAATTTCATCTATTTTTTTGTTAGCATAAGAGATCGCATCTACATTCCATCGTGCTAGGGAAAGGATTGTATTTTGAAAACGTACGCGTGGCAAGAAAATGGATTTTTCTTCAAGCTTCCCCCAAGAAAATGGGTAGAGTTGCTGATGTCTATCCAGAGTCACCGCACGCATAAAACGCAAAGGGGATGGCAGGAAAATTGTATTAAGCAAGTTGCCAGACACCAAGGAAAGTTCATCTCCCCCTTCTTTAAGGGTTAAATAGAATCGGTCAAGAGTTGCCCCCACATAAATATCCTCTAAGGCAAGAGATCCCTCATTTTTTTGCTCTTCCTCCAAATCTATGCGCCACTTCCTAAGGCGTGGTTGAATTGTAACATTGGCAGAACGTAGAAGCGAAGGCCAAGTAGAAGCTTCTATGAAGATGGTATCTTTATCTAATTCTTCTTCTTGGCTAAGATAGTTTCGACATTCCTGTTCTGCCTCTTTTCCCAAGATAGGCAAAAATCTTCCCATACTACTGCAACCTTGCCAGGCTGGCTGTGTGAGGTGAAGTCGAAAGTCATTAGGATTTGACGAATCGGCACTGAGAACTTTACAAAAAATATCAAAAGACGGAGGAGCCCTCTCATCAGAGGGAGGCTGTTCATTAGCGAGTAAAAAAAGTGCATCTACCTCTTTCTCTGTAATAACAATTTCATCTTTTTTGTCTCTTAAGCATTTTTGCCATTCGCAACAAAGCCATTTTTCCCATTGTGAAGAAAATGGAGGGGCCTTCTTCGTAGGCATGGAGAGTTGTTGTTTTTCCATAGGCCCTAACCCTTTTTCTTCATGCAACATTTCCAACAAAGGGACTGTTCTGTGAATTCCATATTTTTCAAGAAATCGGTCGTGATAAATGCTGAGTGCAGGCGATCTAGCTTGATTTGATGAAATTTTCCAAAGGAGTGTCGCTGCTTTTCCTATTTCTTCTGCTACTTTTTCCGAAATCGAAACTTTATCGGTATATACAGCATCTACTTGTAAGTAGGGTTGAGTTGGAATCAATCCTTCCATCTCTTTTTGTATTTGAGAAAGACTTGCTTCTCCCTGCCCTATTGGAGTTTGCAGATATATCTGCATGAGATCTTGTATTTTTATAAATTCTGGCAATGACAAAAATTTTTCAGATTGTAAAGGATCTAAAAGAGAAGGAATCATTCCTGGAAGAAGGAACTGTTGGGATAAGAGGTTAGTGATTAAAGCTAGAGTCTTTTGAAGATCAAAAAAATCAAAAGACTCCTTGAGTATATTGCATAATGTAGAAATTGTTATAGGTTTTTTCGTTAAAGAAAAAATACTGGCAACAATTGTTGTCAGTTTGATAGAAGCCTGTTTATACGACTCTCCAGTTTTTCTCAAAGAAAACAAAAGAAAGATCCTATTTCCTCTTTGCTCAACCAAGGGATTTGCGCGGACGGAAAGAGAAGAAAAGCGATCCTTATCTTCGTAAAGTTTTTTGATATAAGTATATAGCCATTCCATATCCAATCGTATTTTCTTGTCTATTTTTTCATCATTTAAAACGATTTCTGTTGATTGATCAAAATATCCTTTTGCAACAAAGGAAAATAGCCCAAAAGGGGTTGCTCTTGAACTCATGCGCAAAGCATACTTAAGCAAGCCTTTGGCCACCTTCTTTGAGTCTTTGTGTATATTCTGAAGGGCATGATAAAGAGAGGGCGAAGCGATGCATATTGCTTCTCTAAACAACTCATTTGAATTATAAAGAGCAAGTAGGCTCTCTTCACTATCAAAATGTTCGTATTCTTGTATAGACCAAGAAGGGACCCTCAAAAGAAAAAAAGATGCAGGTATAAAGAGATTATTATGCATAGATTAACAGTGGTAAATTCCAAGTAGATGATTGCAATTCAGAAAGAGTTAGTAATGTCAAAGCAACCCCCGCAGACCCTTCGAGCCAACCAGCTTTATCTACTAGGACTGAATTTCCATTGATATCTACTTCGATGTCTCGAAATCCAAAAATCGAGCTCTCATCATATTGAGAAATGAGTAGTGCTTCTAGTTGAGCAACTTGATCATGAAGCCATTTGATTCTGTTTTCCTTAGCCATTTCATTCGTAATCAGAAGTAGTCCTGCAATTCCATGGCATAGTCCAGGACCGGGAATTTGCCATTCAGCTCTTGGTCTTGTGAAGATTTCCTGAAACGAAGCGAGAGCAAAATCTTTTAGACTTTCATCTCCAAGAGCTTTACCTGTTAGGAAAAGAGTTCTGGCAATGCCCGGTACTCCATAGCACCATGCATCTCGTGATGGCTTTTTTGGAGTTGCGAGATCTTCTACCTCTTCTTGCCACGAAATAGAACTTGGCCATTGCCTATCGCCCTTTTCTCGCAACCAACCAGCAATAAGACGCATTGTGTCGAGCTGTTTATCAACAATAACCCCATTTAAAGCAGCGATTGACAAATAAGCCAAAACACCTGTTATTCCATGAGCAAGTCCTAGATTAAAATTACCTTTTTGGCCATCTACGATGTGATGTTTTTTATTTAAGGGATCAGTAGCAGGAAGATACCAGCCAGGAACCTGTTTTCCATCTATTGTAAGAGGAAGACAGAATAAAACAAGAGTTTTAGCAATATCAATAGCCAGGCTGTGAAAAGGAGGCAATGAAAGATTTTTTAAGGCGTATCTACCTATTCCACTAACGCCCTGTATCGCATCGTAAAGTCTCGAAAAGGATGGACAGTTGTTATTAACGTTTGAAAAGAGAGGATCTATTAAATCTTTTCTCACCTTCTGCAAAAGAAAATTTTGTAAGGTTTGGAACATTCGTGTATATCGCCCCTCCTTTTCAGCTGCTAGCTCGAGTGCGAAGCAGATTCCCGTCACCCCACCAAATAAAGAAAGATCAGAAAGACCATTTCTCTCGACTATCTCTTTGATTTTCATGACGCATTGATGGATAGCGTTATCCCAAACACTACCAGAAAGTTCTCTTTTTTGCAGGGCTAAGAAAAGCAAGAGGAGGCCAGGATAACCTCCTGCAAGTGATACACTTTCCCGAAAAGCACTATATTGGTTTAGTTGGTTAGAATTCGAATTACTGAGAGATAAAGAGACTTCCTTGGTAACACAAGTCCTTGCTAATCTGTCGGCAACGTCTAAAGCTATATCGTATCTTGCACTAGAATTGTGTTTCATCAACAGATGCAATTACTGCCCGACTCTGTAACTCTACAACCTGCTGTTACACATCCAGCTGTCCCACAAGGGCAAGAGCATCGGTAAGAGCATTGCATAGTACAGTTGTGGTCTGTCCTTGGAACTTCTTTATTTACATCAAGGAGGTCCTCTTTAATTACTATATCCATCTCATATGGATCTTCGGCATGTTTCTCTTCAGGGAAAAAAAAATTCTGGAATTGGGGGCCTATAGGTGTTACCATAAATACCTTTTGCATGTGTTTTTTTAGAAAAACCAGAGAATACGCCTTTAAGAATTTATCCGCAAATATAAATTACTTACCACTACCATCAGACAGCAATTCGGACCGCAAGGGGAAGAACGCAGAATTCTTCTTTTTCCCTAGGGAAGAAATCAGAAACTTATGACTATTAAAAAATAAAGGGACATAACGATCGCGTTTGTTTATAGTGTTTTTGACGAAACCTAAAACCAAACGGAAAATCGCCATGTCCATCACTAAGTATACTTCATTTATCACTATATTCAAATCCTTATTTAGTGGCATTATTTAGTGGCACTACATCATCTTCTCTCTTTTATTCCTCTTCTTCTCTCTCTTAAAATCGTTAAATTTGCTAAAAATCGTGCAGAAAAGCTTGTCTTCATCCGCCGCGTTTGATACATTCAAAAGCGGCGGGTTAAACACTAAAACATGTTTCATCCGCCATGTTATAAAAATTAATCACGGCGGATGAAACATAATGATGAGTTTTTCCCGCTAGATTGATTTGTTTGAAACCAGCGGAATAGCACAAGTTTTAAAGAGGCATATGGCTAAGAAGAATCCTACGACCAAAAACGTTACAGAAAAGATCATCGGACGTCTAAGAGAACAAGAACTACTTCAGGACCTTATCGCATCCAAAAAATCGGAATTCATAGCTATCTATGGACGCCGCAGGGTCGGGAAAACTTATCTCATTAAAAACATTATGGATTCTCTCCCATGTGTATTTTTTCATGTGACGGGGCTGCAAAAAGGCTCTTCAAAAGAGCAGCTAGAAGAGTTTGCAAAGCAAATAGGAACAACTTTTTATCAAAGTCCCTCTATCATTCCTAGAGAGCGTTGGAGAGACGCTTTTGAAGATCTCACTCAAGCAATCAACAAGATTCCAAAAGAAAAAACGGTTGTTCTTTTTTTTGACGAGTTCCCTTGGATGGCAACACCACGTTCAAGGCTTCTTCCAGCCTTGGAATTATATTGGAATCGTTACTGGGTTTTTGATAAACGCATTAAGCTAATCATTTGTGGATCAGCTACCTCATGGATTATTGAAAACATCATCAATAATAAAGGAGGGCTTCATAACCGAGTAACTCGTACGATTCAGCTAAAGCCTTTTTCACTTCACGAAACGGAGAGTTTTCTAAAAGAGCATCAGATCCGTCTCAATCATAGACAAATTCTTGATCTTTACACTGTTTTAGGTGGCGTTCCTCTCTATTGGTCGTTCATTCGAAAAGGACGTTCCGCTCAACAAAGTATCGATGAGCTTTGTTTTCAAAGTGATGGCCCTTTGGTAAAAGAGTTTGGTAGATTATTTGCATCACTTTTTGAAGACCCTAAGCCATATACAGATCTCATTCGAATTATTGCCAAACATCGTTATGGTGTGGGTCAATCTGAACTCATCACTCAATCTAAACTTCCTGATGGAGGAAATACAGTTCGTAGACTGCATCAATTAGAAGAAGCTGGATTCATCACTAGCTTAGTTCCCTATGGGCATAAAGACAAAGGGATATACTATGTCATTGATGATGAATATAGCCTATTTTATCTTCGTTGGATTGAGCCAAATTTAAAGATTATCGCTAAAAAGGCAATAAACAATGGCTTTTGGACTTCCAAATCCAATCAACCAGCTTGGAAAGTCTGGGCCGGATATGCTTTCGAATCTATTTGCTATAAGCACATCGATCAGATCCGTCAGGCTTTAAATATCGATGCAGGTTCTATCGTAGGAACTTGGCGTTATTCACCAAGAGCGAAAGAGAATCAAGATGGGACTCAAATTGACCTGCTTTTTGATCGACCTGATGGGGCAATTACAATATGTGAAATCAAATGTTCTGATAACCTTTTTGCAATTGACAAAGTATATTCCCAAGATCTCCTGAAAAAGATGGAAATCTTTCGGAGGCACACGAGAACAAAAAAACAACTGTTCCTCTCAATGGTTACCACGGGGGGTCTAAAACCCACGATGTATTCTGAGGAAATCGTTACCAACCAAGTAACCCTTGAAGATCTTTTTAAAGAGATATAATCGGAATGGTCCTTATGTAATCAGAGCCCGAGCTTGGTTGCAGCGTTATCTTTTCATTTTGGAGTTTCACAGATTAAGGTAATCATTCCGCGTAATAATCAGCACAACGCTTTTGCCTGATAGTCCCGTAGCTCGAATATGCCCATGCTTGTTAATTGCACGAAAAACAGCCCCTTGAATAATACTTGAAACTTGTATCTATTCTTGTAATGCCCTCACAGGACATGTAGCAAGGCTGCTAAATAGTGGTAAAAAAGAGCCTTTAACTGTATTGCTTTCCAGGAAGTAAAACATTGTATTGCACTGCTATGTCATAATGTCCACTCTCAAAGAGAGCGGTTTAATGGCAAAAAAATTATTCTCCTTTGGTCGAAAGCTCGTCTGTTCCCTTTCGTTTTTTGAAAAACAGACCAAGGTTAAAAAACCTGAAGATCTGAGCACTTGGCGTTGGATTGGGATCGAGATGCTCCCTTTGTCGCGCCGGTTTAGAAACAGCGTAGGAAAGAGCGTGATTGTCAACTACCAAGCGAAATTAATGTGCGATTCAGTGGATGCCGCCTACCAGCTTGCCATTGCAGGGGCCGGTTTGAGTTCTCCTCCCGATTTCTTGGTTGAGAAAGATATCAAGGAAGGAAAGCTCATGGAAGTTCTTCCAGAATGGCAAATGGAGCCGTTGAGTGTCTACGCAATCTGCCCCAAAACCTCTTGAAAAACAACTTAGCTTCCCGATTTAGAAACAGCCTTGCAAGCTAATTAGGAGACCTAATAGTCAGAGCTAATATGAGCAATTTCGAAAGAAGTCCTATTTTAGAGAACTAAATTTCTGAACACCAAAGAAATAGAAAGATTTCAAGATATTCAAAGCTATCTGGAAGGGATCGGTCAATTCAAAATAGCCATTGCCTACCCTCAAGCTTGCGCATGGGCCAGTTTGCCAACAAGATTTAGCATACATTCAGAGATGTTTATCAACCTCTAGTCAAAATTTCCGATTATGGCTGCACGAAAGCCCCAGGGGTGCCCGATCGTAATTCTAAAATGGTTTATAAAAATACAAAGTCTACACATAGTTGTGAGTGATGTTGTTTAATTATTTTTTCAATAAAAACCTCACAAAATGTACAACTCAAAACAACTAGACTAAATTTTGATTGGAATTGCTGTCAGCTTATGGTGCGTGTTGACACAAAATAGTGGAATCTATAGATTTAAATTGTAAATAAAGTATTTCGTTACCAAAAACAGGTTCACGATACATTGGGGGTTATATATGACGATTCAAATTTCACATAATGAAACAGTCAAGGCTACACCAGAGAATGTGTGGGCTTTGTGGAGTGATATGTCAACATGGTCAGAGTGGGATCATGGAATCGACTGGTGCCGGCTTAAAGCTGGGCATAAGTTCCAAAAAAATGGAGAGGCCTCTCTAAAACCTACAGGAACTCCCCTTCCTTTAGATATTCGAATCATCGAATGCACGCCAAATAAGAGTTTCACAGATGAAGGCAAGTTTGACTTAGGGACTATTCAATTTTTTCATGAAGTGATCCCCCAAAAAGAGGGAGTAAAAATCACTCATACTCTCACATACACTCCTAAAAATCCTGCAGTGGCAGAAATATTTAATAAACAGATGCTGCCGAAGCTAAAAAAAGAATTACCAGAGTCGGTGAAAACATTAGCTAAAATGGCCAAGGAGCTATCCACAAAGAAGGTGGCACCTGCTCTAAAATGATCTTAAAAAGGGGCGCTGTATGGCTATACCTAGACTGCATCTTTTCGAATTCGAAGATTTAAAATGGCTCCCTAATAGATTTCGCAGATACATCACAGATCTATTAGCACATCAAATGAAAGTTCTTGGCATCTATGATGCCACTGTTTCAAAACTTGAAGAAGTTCTTACTGAAACTGGTCATGACACCCTTGTGGATTTATGTTCTGGAAGCGGAGGCCCTGCACCAAGCGTGCGGGCCAAGGTAGCAGCCTCTTTAGGCAAAGATGTTCGGTTAATTTTAACTGATAAATATCCAAATGTAGAGGCCTTCAACAGTATTAAAGAGCCTCATATTATCCCTCTCACTCAATCAGTCGATGCCACCAAGGTTCTGTTGGAACTAAAAGGGGTAAGGACTATGTTTACAGCCTTTCACCACTTTCAACCTGAACAGGCAAAACACATCTTACAAGATGCTGTAAACGCCCAAATGCCTATTGGAATTTTTGAAATTACTGAAAGAAAACCCATTTCTTTAATGACATTAATTATTGCCCCGATCACCTGTCTTATTTTTTCTTTGATGGTGCGCCCTCGTAGACTTGGACGTTTTTTTTGGACCTATCTGGTTCCTGTCATTCCGTTCCTATACACTTGGGATGGACTCATCTCAAATTTTCGAACGTATACAAAGCAAGAATGGTTAGAAATGACCTCACAACTATCTGGGAAAAATTTTAGATGGGAAGTAGGCGAGCTCACTTCGAAGTTCCACATCAAAGTGACCTATCTCATTGGATATCCGGAGGTCTTAAAGAAAAGAGAACAGCATGAAGTAGTATAATTTAGTTTCATACAATCCGTACAGGAGTGATTTATGTCGCAAGCAAGTGACTCAACGCGTTTCTGGGTTAACGTGGTTTCATTCGAACACGTCAGAAATGGTGTTAAAGCAGGTATCACTCAAAGTTGCCACGGCAAATCTTCACCATTGAAGAGAATGGCTGAGGGCGATTGGATTGTTCATTATTCCCCTAAAGAAACATTTCAGGGCAACAAACCCTGTCAAAAATTCACTTCAATTGGCCAGGTTGCAGATAGCGAAGTTTATCAATTTGACATGGGTGGTGGATTCATCCCCTGGCGACGCAATATCAATTATTTAGACTGTGAACCAATTCCTATAGCAGGTTTGCTAGAGGACCTGACTTTTACTCAAGGTAAAGAAAGAAGTTGGGGCATGGTTTTTCGCTATGGTTTTTTTGAGATGAAGCGTCAAGATTTTACGATTCTTTACAAGGATATGGTAGGAATTTTCTTTGATCCAGCAGCGGTTCCTCATTTTTTGCCATCTGAAAGAACGATTGCTTCAAAGACGTTGGTATAACACAGTTTGCATAAATATCTAATCTAGGAGATTGAGAATGAGTGATCAATTGCCTTATCCAGAGAAATGCTATTTACCCTTTATATTTTACCCTACTGCTATGTGGCCGAATCCTCATGGCACAACGTTTTTGCGAGATCATGTAGACCTGCAAACACCTTGTGGAGACTACGTACTGTACGTTTCAATCCCTTTTTGCCGTGTGCGTTGCAAAGGATGCCCTTATTTTGTAGAGTTGTTAACCAAAAACGATCCTCAAGATAAGGAAAACCTCTATATTAATGCCCTTATTAAGGACATCCAAAAATGGGGGGGGTATCCTCGCTGGAATAAAAGCCGCTTGCGTTCTATTTACATTGGCGGTGGAACGGGCTCTATCCTAAGAACTGAAAATCTCAAGCGTTTATTAGAGGCTTTATGTGGATCTTTTCCTGTGACAAAAGACACTGAAATTACCTTAGAAGGCAATGCAAGAGATTATGATGACGCGAAGTTGGATTATGTAGCGAGTTCCCCAATTAATCGAATTAGTCTGGGGGTGCAATCATTTAATGAGGAGGTATTAAAAATTGTGGGCTCTCCTCATGCCGCAGAAGCCAGTGAAAGGGTGATAAGAGCGCTTCAGAAACGTGGTATGGTCAATATACAGTTGGACATGATGTACAACATGCCTGGACATACCTTAGAGGTCTGGAAAGAAGATCTAAAGAAATTAAAGGATCTTGAGATAACCCATTTAACAACCTACCTCTATCGTATTCATGAGGGCACTCCACAAGATAAGTTCATTAAAGAGGGGAAGGTGCCAAACATTATTGATCGTGAGTCTCCTATGGTCAAAATGATGTATACAGAAGCAGGCGATATTGCTAGTGAAATGGGTTTTGAGCTCTATATGCATAACCATTTTTGCAAACCTGGATTTAGAAGTGTTTATAATGATTACAACTTAGAGCATGTAAGCGACACTCTTGGAATTGGAGCAGGAGCTTATAGTCTCATTGACAACTATAGACTAGGGACTTCCAAAGCCGTGGATGAATACGTAGAAACGGTCAATAGCGACAACCATATGGTCAGCACTATTTCAGAAAAAATGGATAAACTGAACCATAAGGAACGCTATATTATGTTCACCTTTCAATATTATAGGGTGTACTTTAAGCGTTATCTTGAGCGTTTTGGGACAGAATTGTTTGATGATTTCGGTCATATTTTCCAAAAACTAAAAAACAAAGGACTCGTTCATATTACTGAAGAAGCTGTGGAAATGACAGCTTTAGGTAGAGAATGGTTTTTAAATGTGGTTCTTGAGTTTGTAAATCCCAAATTTTGGGGAAATAAAGTTTCTCGAGACCAACCAAATTGGTCTATGAATGTAGTCTTGGTTGATCTCCTGGCGGATAACCGAGAGAAATGGTTAGGACCTATGACAAATGAACAATTAGTAGGTGTACAATGATTGAAGAGATAAAAAAACTTATCCAGAATGGGCTAGGAATTAAGAATCCCCACATCGATTCAAATACCCCCTTAGGAGAGACAGGCGTTGGTTTAGATTCGCAGGAAATTATCGATTTCACTTGCATGTTGGATAAGCAATTCCAGATTAAACTGCCTGCTTGCTCCTTTTCAAAAAAGCACAGCATTGGCGATGTAATAAAAACTATTCGGAGTGCCCAGGAGTCCTCTCAATCCTTGGGAAAATTTGAAGGGAAAATTGAAACATCAATAGGCATGCGATGTTCACCGCAGATGGCTTATCAAGCCATATATGAGATGGATAAATGGCCAGAAAAACTTCCCCATGTTAAACGCATAGAAACCCTATATAACGATGGAATTTATCAAGAATTTTTAATGGACGTGCTCTCAGACAGCGGCATGATCCAGGTCCGTTCCATACGTCGCTGCATTCCGGATGAAGGCATCACTTTCTTTCAACCAAAACCGCCAAAGTTCCTCAAACATCATTGTGGGGGATGGACTTTTAAAAACCAAGCTACCGGATGCATTGTCACTACATGGCATCAATGGAATCTGGAGCCCAAAATTGCTCATGATCTTTTTCCTGCAAAAGATAATGCAACTACTGAAGAGCGTATCACTAATGTATTATTGGCTCACGCTGAGCTAGCCCTCAAAACATGGAAAGCTTTACTGGAGACAGCATGATGAAAGTCATGAAGCAGATTGAAATCTGTGCACCCCGAGAAGTTGTTTACGGCGTATACGCAGATATACGACGTTGGAAAGATGTCCTGACAGATGTGCGCGCCATTTCCATTTTTTACGACGACGGGCGCCATCAAGAATTCGATATGACAGTAAAGCGTGGAGATAAAGACGAAACAGTACACTCTGTGCGGTTTTGTTATCCCTGCCATTCAATAGAAATTTTTCAAACAAAGCCTCCGCCTCTCCTAAGCAAAATGTCTGGGATCTGGACTTTTTCATCAGAAGGCGAAATGACATCCGTACAGGCAATTAGGGAATTTGAAATCAAACAGGGGTATGGTTTTGACATTACTCTCTTAGAGAAGTTTCTAGAGCATAATCTAAAATCCTTCAAAAACTGGATTGAAAAAAGTGCATAAAATCATCGTAAAAAAAAAGATTCAAGTACCTCTGAACATTGCTCATAAGCGTATTTGGGATATCAGCAGCTGGGCCTCATTTTGGAATCCCCTTCAGAAAATTGAAATTTTGTATGACGATGGTTTGCACCAAGACTTTAAAATGCTTGTCGACTGGCAAGGACGGAATAGCTGGGTTCGCACCATACGCTTTTGTAACCCAAATCTTGATGTTGCCTTTTTCTCGCCACAACCACCACCACCGACATCGATCCATCAGGGATTATGGCAATTTGCAGTTTTAACAGATACCCTCACAGAGCTTACAGCAGTCAGGTATTTTGAATTACCGCAAGCCGAACTGGAAGAATCTGAAGAATACAGCATGAGGCTTATTCAATTTTCACAAGACTTTCAGACTAGGCTACAAGATCTACTTCAAAAATTAGGTGATTCATGCGAGAGATAGATGTAATTGTTTTAGGTTCTGGTATAAGTGGATGTGCGACCTCTGCATATCTGTCTCAGAAGGGATTTAAAGTCGCAATGATCTCTCGCGATGCCGGCACTGCTTATCATTTGCCTGAATCATGGATTTACAACTCTTCATGTAATATGGGTAACCCTAAGGTGGGAGAACGACTGCTCTCTGCACTGAAAAAAAACAGTAGTTGTGTTTTCTGTTCGGCAAGCGGACAACAAACTATTGAAATCAAAGTTAAATCCTCAAGCAATGAAGTTGAATACGGCGACCTTGTTCATGTTGATCGTAATCTATTTGACCAAGTCCTATTAGAAGCTGCATTAGATTCAGGTGTTGAATTCTTCCCTAAAAGCATTATCAAAAGCTGCGAATTATCGTCAATCTCAGTCAACATATCCTATGATAGTCAGAGTTGTTCTTACGAATTAGTAGCGCCCATTATAGTAGATGCAACGGGTAAGACGGCGTACCTATCTCAACACTTAGAATTGCCTGTTGAAGAGCAAAAATTAGATCAACGTATAGCCCTTTTTAGCCATTTTGAATTGCCATCAGAGGTAATCCACGAAATGAGGATTATAGCTATAGAAGGGGGGTATCTCTTCTCTATTCCTCTTTCGAAAAATCGGATCAGTATTGGATGCGTGCTTGCAGAAAATTCTTTAGATCCCAGCGCCCCATCAGACAAGCTTTTTAGCAATACAATTGCACTCTCTTCATATCTAACAAACATGCTCGAAGGAGCAAAAAGAGTCTTGCCTATCATTCCGGCAAAAAACTATCGAAGAGTATGTGTTGAACCTGCTGGATCTTGCTACCGCTTAGTGGGTGATGCTGCAGCCTTCCTGGATCCATTTTTTTCCCCCGGAATTGATTTTGCCTTCTTCTCTGCGGAACAAGCTGCTGCCTCAATCGTGCAAAATACTCCTGAATCCTACACCAAGGCAATACAGAACTGGTTAAAAAATCAACAATCTAGCGTTTACCAGAACATAGAAAAATCCCTATGGAATGACATCTTAAAATTATTTGCCGATCCTCATTTGCCTTTGCAAATACCTCTTATGCTAACCCAAGCTTTTACAAGTGTCGTTCGCGATGGTTGTTCATATAGTAATGGAATACAAGTTGCTCGAGGTGCATATGCAACTGCAGTGCATTGATCTTTCAGTTCCTTTAGAAACATCAATTTCAGAACCTGAGCCAGTACAATTTGAATATATCGACCATCAGCAGGGGGCGCTTCTTTTATTAAAGGAAAGCGGAATCAATGCAGATAGTTTTCCTGATGGTTTAGCAGTGAATCTTGAACGCATAAAATTGACATCTCATTCAGGAACCCATGTAGATGCCCCATTACATTATGGACCTCTCTGTGAAGGAGTAAGGGCTCAATCGATTGATGAACTTCCTCTAGAATGGTTTTTTGGAACTGCCTTGGTGTTAGATTGTTCTCTGAAACAGAGCGAGGAAACAGTGTCTGCTAAAGAGCTCCAACAAGCACAGACCATCCAAGGATTGTCTTTAAATAAGGGAGACATAGTCTTTATCAATACAGGAGCAAATAAGCTTTGGGGGCGCCGAGAATATTTTACACATTTTCGTGGAATTAGTCTCGAGGCAACAGATTGGTTGCTAGACTGCGGCATAAAGGTGATCGGAGTCGATAGTTTTGGATTTGATGCCCCCTTCCACAAGATGATTCAAGCATTTCAGAAAACTGGGAATCAACATTCATTATGGCCCTGTCATATGCTTGGAAGAAGACGAAAATATTGTCAAATAGAACGATTAACAAATTTGGAAGCATTGCCGACTAAGAAGAAATTCAAGGTCTCTTGTTTTCCAATCAAATTAAAAGGATGTGGAGGTGGCCCTGCGCGCGTTGTTGCGTTACTCAATGATGAAATAAACTAAAGGATGGTTATGTCTGAAAGAAGGGCAGTTGTTACAGGTATAGGAACTGTTAATCCTATAGGTAAAAATGTTTCTGAATTTTGGAAGAACTGCCTGTCAGGTACTTCTGGCGTACGTAAAATTACTGATTTAATTAATATCCCTCCCCATTTAAGCCAAATTGCTGGGGTTGTTTCTATCCCTTTCGATAATAAGGGTGAAAAAATCCAGAAAAGAAATCTTTTATTTGCAGAAATGGCCGTACAAGAGGCTCTGCAAGATGCAAATCTCCTAGACACAAATTTTAATGATCGTTGCGGAGTATTTATTGCCACTGCAATTGGTGAAATTGCTCAAATGGAACTATCTTTTGAACGCAATAGAAAAACAGGTGGGCATATAGGATTTATCCCTTTACAGTCCCAATATTACGAAGACAGTTTCTTTTTTAATAACATTGCAGCAAATATTGCACAGAAATATTCTTGTCGAGGTGGTTCTGTCACCATAGCCACAGGCTGCACTGGTGGGAATGACGCCATGGGATATGGTCTACATATGATTCGAAGTGGCAATGTTGATATGTGCATCGTTGGTGCTGTAGAAGCACCTATTACACCTCTTGTTGTAGCAGCGTTCGGTAAAATCGGAGCGACTTCAAAAAGGAATCACGATCCACAAAAGGCCTCACGTCCGTTTGATAAGGATCGCGATGGATTTGTATTAGCTGAGGGATGCGGGATATTAATTTTAGAAAATTTTGATCATGCTCAAAAAAGGGATGCTAAGATTTATGCAGAAATTAGAGGAACCGCCAGTGTTAACAATTGTTACCATATGACGGATATCCCCCAAGATGGAATATCTATCTCTAAAGCATGTCTTTTGGCTCTTAAAGATGCTAAAATAGATCCCGAAGAAGTGGATTTTATTAATGCTCATGGCTCTTCCACTCCCCAAAACGATACTGCAGAATGCAATGCTTTCTACCGTATATTTGGAAAACGCGCAAAAGAAATTCCAGTCACATCGATCAAATCACAAATTGGACATGCTCTCTCAGCTGCCAATAGCATTGAATTGATAAGTGTTGTCCTTTCAATTCAAGATAGCAGAATTCCTCCTACTCTCAATTTAGAATCTCAGGATCCCACCTGTCCATTAACAGTAGTGTCTAAGAAGTCTTTAGAAAAGAATGTCACAACAGTGTTAAAAACCAGTAGTGGCTTTTCAGGTATTCACTCCAGCTTGGTATTAAAAAAGATATGACAAAACAACGTTTAGTTATTACAGAATGTGGGGTTGCCACCTCACTAGGATGTTGCATCGAAAATATGATGCAAAATATTGCTCGAGGAACATCTAATTTCCAAAAGCATCTTCAAATGCCTGAAACAGCTGTCTGGAAACCAAATGTAGCATATATAAATGATGATCTGTTAAGTAATGGAATCAACATTAGGATATTGCGAAAGTTAGATCGGTTTACACTCCTAATTATGCAAGCTTTTCAACAAGTGCATAGTCGCTTGATTTTAGATTCTGCTAAAATTGAAGATTTTGGCATTTTGTTGGGCAATCTGACAGGAGGATGGACGTTTGTTGAACCCCAATTGGACGAGATATATAACAATAATTTCGATGCACTTAGCCCATATGTGGCTACAGCATGGTTTCCAACAGCACCACAGGGAGAAATTTCACTTCAGTACAAAATTTCTGGTTATAGCAAAACATTCGCAGCAGATGCATTAAGCACTGGTTATGCCTTAGAACATGCCTGTCATCTAATTCGACGAGGTGATCTTCCTGGAGCCTTTGTTGGAGGTGTTGAGGCCCCTTTATCACCATTGGTATATAATGCTTGCATTCGCAGGGAGCCGATTTCTGCCTCTGGTCAATATTTGCCATTTCATCAAAAATCGGATGGTTATTTGTTAGGAGAGGGAGCAGGTCTTTTCACAGTAGAGCCTGAGGAATCCGTAGCAGCAGAAAAACAAAAGATTCTTGCTCGAATTGCTGGTATGGGAATCGCAAGGTCCCTTCCTGAAGCAATGAGAAGCTGTCTTGATGATGCCAACGTAGGTCCAGAAAAGGTAAATTGTATATTTCTTGATGCAAAAGGCCTTCCTGACTACGACAACGACGAATACAATGCCATTAGTCAAGTGTTCAAACAATCTCCGAAGCTCTATTTGACAACGACAAAACCCTTACATGGGAGTTTACTAGCAGCTGACTTCGCCGTTCAGGTAGTGATCGCTGTCAAATCCTTAGAGAAACAGACCATTCCAAGGGGGCTGTGGTCAAGTTCAGAATTGATCCATCCTACCGTAGGGAAATTAGTATTAGACAATCCAATTGATGGGAAATTGGAGAATGTGATGATCAATTCGCGCAATTTAGATGGATCTAGCGTGAGTTTATTGTTGTCCAACTAAACTTTATCGAGTTTGTGCTCGTGCTTCAGCCATTTTTGCCAATTTTTCAACCGCCTTCGGCAGCCCTTTTTTTAAGGCAAATCTCATAGTTAGCCAAAGAAGCGGAGCTAATAATCCCGAGACTTCTACAGTGTGCATTATTTTCACTTGTGAATTTTCGCAAGGAGCCATAGTATGATTGAATACAATAGAAGTGAAAGGCATTTGTGTCTTATCGCTGTGAGCTTTGCCTTCTTCCACAGAAATTAAACAAAACTTTGATTCAGGCCATCCTTTCGGTTTCAATTTTCCCTCTGTACCCACTTTAAAAGGACCGTTTAAAGAGCTCCATTCAAGTTCATGATCCCATTTTGGCCAAGCTGCTACATCTGTCCAGATCTCCCAAACATCGCTCGGCCTAGCCTGTGCCTTAGCACTGGCAGTTATTTTCCACTTAAACATATCCCCCCTACCGTTCTTTTGAGCTTCTTTCATTTGCTAATTTACCCAGCTCTTCTAAAGATTTTGAAAGGCCCTTAGCTATTGAAGGACCTATGCACGTGTGAAAAATTCTTGCCAAGCAGCCCTCCAATATAATCTGATGCGTAATCTTTGCCCCATCTCTAATTGGTTCTATCTTGTGATGAAAAGAAATCTTGATAAGACAAGGGATTCCACTTGTGCTTGTAAATGCCCTGTTTAAAACACAATCTGTGATCTTTGCCGTTACTCCGGGACCCTCTTTAGGGGATAATTTAATCTTAGCACCGTTGCCAAACGCCCCTAATAATTCACACTTACTTAATTCTCCATCCCATTTGTGCCAGCTATGAACTTCAGTATACTGTTTCCAAATGGCTTCCGGGCTAGCTGAGGTAAAAATAGAGGCTTCATAGAAACGCATGGCTTGCTCCTTTTATAAATAGATATAGTGGCATTCTCAGCATTTATTTTCAAAATATATTTTAATGATTTGAACTTAAGAAAGTTTATGCTACACTGTTTTTCCATCGAGGAGGCAATTGATGTATTGGATGGCATTCAAAATGCTAATAGGAGATCGAGCTAAATACCTGCTGCTTGTGTCTGCTTTATGCTTTGCATCCCTTTTAATGACCCATCAAGGCTCAATTTTCTTCGGCCTTCTCCGCTGGTCAACGGCCACCATTCGCAATACGCAAGTTCCCATTTGGGTTGTCGATCCTCTCGTAGAACAGCCAGGCGATATTCTTCCTCTTCTCGATACCGACCTGCCTCGGATTCGCTCGGTAGAAGGAGTGCAATGGGCCGTGCCTCTTTTTTTTTCTATTCAGCAAGCTCGTTTAGAGGGAGGAGCCTTCAAAGCTATCCAATTGATGGGATTAGATACAGCCACACTAATAGGAGCCCCCTCACGTATGTTAGAAGGAGATATCCATGACATTTGGCAAGACGGCGCAGTGATCATTGATCAGGTTGCTGTAGAACAATTTAGCGTAGGCAGGGATCAGCCAATCAGTATCGGAGACCATCTGGACATTAATGATCATGATGTTAGAATCGTTGGAATTTGCAAAGCAGAACGCTCTTTTTTTGGCTACCCATACATCTACACAACATTTAACCAAGCAGTCCAAATAGCTCCTGCGAAGCGAAAAAGCCTCGCATTCATTCTTGCAGCACCAGCAGAAGGAAAGAATATCGATCAAGTAATAGAGAAAATCAACAAAGAAACTGGCTTGAAAGCATTTACTTCAGACCAATTTTTTTGGAGTACAATAAATTGGATATTTAAAAATACCGGCATCCCTTTTTCATTCAGCATCACCATTATTACTGGTTTTTTGGTTGGAATCGCAGTGGCGGGTCAAACCTTCTACTCCTTTGTTCTAGAAAATTTAAAACATTTGGGTGCTTTGAAAGCTATGGGAGCAGGGACTGGGTTATTGTGCAGAATGCTCCTTTTACAAGCTTTTTTTGTTGGCTTTATCGGGTATGGAATAGGCGTTGGCATTACATCAATTTTTGGACACCTTGCCTGCTCACAAGATGGCTTTCCATTCTTTATGCCTTATGAAATTTTAGCAATTACTTTTGTTGCCGTTATCATCATTTGTCTATTTGCCGCTCTTCTTGGCATTAATCGCATACGCAAATTAGATGCTGCTGAGGTGTTCCGTGGATAATCAAGCCAGTGTAGTCGTTGAAAATGTTTCTAAGAGCTTCGAACAAGGCGGCGACATCTTTCATGTATTAAAAAATGTTCATTTTAAAGCATATCCTAGTGAACTCATTATGATTGTTGGCCCCTCGGGAAGCGGAAAAACAACTCTGTTAAGTACCATCGCAGGAACCCTGAGGGCTGATTCGGGAAATATTCATCTCTTCGATTTTCCACTACATGAAAAAGCTCAAAGGGAAATTACTGCTTTTAGAAGGAGTACCATTGGATTTATTTTTCAACAGTTCCATTTGATTCCAACCCTGACTTGCGGGGAAAATGCAGCTATTCCTCTCCTGCTCAATGGATGGCCTCGAAACAAAGCTCTCGAAGAAGCTGCCAAAAGCTTGGAAGAGGTCGGCCTCAGTTCAAAATTTACATCATTACCCAAAAACCTTTCTGGGGGCCAGCAACAGCGTGTTGCAATTGCACGAGCATTAATTCACAAGCCCAAGCTAATCATTTGTGATGAACCCACTTCAGCCCTAGATGCTGACTCAGGAACTAAAATTATGGAACTGATCTGCTCGCATGTTACTGCTTTAGGCAGGGTCGTCATCGTTGTCACACATGACAGCAGAATATTTAAATATGCAAATCGCATTGTGAAAATGGACGATGGTAAAATCACAAATTCTGAGGGAACTCATGCTACGTAAAAACTTCGCTTTTATATTAGCCTTTTTAGGAATCTTCTCAGCAATTTGGGCGGTTCAAAGAGCCATGACAGGGCCTCCTGAGTTACCTCCTGTGGTCCCTCCTGCCAAAAATGATTATGCAAAACGAGTGTCTGCTTCAGGAATTATCGAAGCTCTGGGAGAAAATGTTTTAGTGGGGTCTCCTGTTAATGGTATCGTTCAGAGGGTGTACGCAGAAGTATGGCAGATTGTAAAAAAGGGCGATCACCTCTTCCAACTTGATCAACGTGAACTTCAAGCAGAATTAATGGTAGCCCAAGCTAAAGAAGATGTAGCTTTTGCACAACATAACCGCGTTCAGGATCAACTTTCCCGTCTTCAGTCCATTAAAGACCAACGTGCCATAAGCCAGGAAGAATTGCGATCTAAAGAAAATGAATTGCTGGTAGCCTCTGCCAAGTTTGCCCAAGCTAAGGCTGAAACAGAAAAAGTCAAAACTCTTCTAGATAGAATGATTGTTTGTTCACCAATTGACGGAATGGTTATCCAAAAAAATATTAAAGAGGGCGAATTTCTTGCATCAACCGGATCGGATCATCCGCCGATGGTGATCGGAGATATGTCAAAACTTCAAATCAGGGCAGATATTGACGAACAAAATGCCTCAAGGATAGCAAGTAAAGCAGCAGCCATAGCATATCCTAAAAACCGTCCGGACTATGCTATCCCGCTAACCTTTGTAAGAATTGAGCCTTATATTATTCCAAAAAAATCTCTGACAGGGTCAAGTAGAGAAAGAGTGGATACGCGTGTCCTGCAAGTGATTTATACATTTAATATGCCGCAAGAAATGCCTCTTTACATTGGCCAGCAAGTAGACCTTTATATTGAACGCGAATAGCGCTCTTCCTTGAGGAATCATATGAAATTCAGTGTTCCACTATTGTTGCTATTGGTCATGATGACAGCGTGCAGTAGTTATTCTCCTGACTTACCCGAACTTGAAATTCCCAGTACTTGGAAAGAGCCTGTTCGATCAGAAATCTGTTTTAACCAAGAAAAAAATCGGTTTTGGGAATATTTCAATGACCCCCTTTTAAACGCTTTAGAAGAAGAAGCAATAGCGGCGAATTCTGATATAAAAATAGCCATCTACCGCATTATACAAGCCAGTTCCATAGTATCAAGTGAGTATGCAGAACGCATGCCACATGTCAATCTGGCTGCCAACTTTATGAATGATGAAACGCTCTTAAATCCCCGTTCATTTGGCTCTCCCACAAAAAAACTTAAACGCGTTCAACAGCAAGAATATTCTATCGTGGCAGATTTTTCTTATGAATTAGATCTGTGGGGCAAGCTTAAAGCACAGGAGGAAAGCGCCAGATCTAGGTGGCAAGCAACCCAGTGGGAATATGAATTTGTTTTTCAGACTGTTGTCACTGAGGTTGCAATCCGATATTTCACCTTACGAACTCTTGGCGAAGAAATCCACTTTCTTACAAGAGCAATAGCCTTGCGAAAAGATGCTGTGTTTCTAAATCAATGCAGGGTGGAGGCAGGAGCAGATCCTGAAGTTGATCTTTCCAGAGCTAAATTGGAGCTTGCTTTGGCTGAAGTCGATATAGAAGAGGCCAAGTGCCAGTACGCCATTCAGGAACACGCCTTAGCAACTTTGCTTGGGAAGCCCGCTTCCTGTTGGAGTCTCGAACTAGGCCTGTTACCTACAAACATACCACCTGTACCAGCTGTTATGCCTGCAGAAATTTTGATGCGGCGAGCAGATGTCCAGCAGAGTTTAGCCTTGCTTGCTGCAGACCGATCGAATGTTGATGTTGCTTTAAGAAACTACTTCCCTTCATTTTCACTCACCACTGCAGCAGGACTTGCAAGCCCTTTTCTTTCCCATCTTTTTGAGTGGGAAGGACGTTATTGGAGCTATATTTTTGACCTATTTGCCCCTTTGTATGATGGTGGCAAACGCAATGCAAATCTTCTTGAAGCGAAAGCCCAATTTGCTGAAAACTTTAATGACTATGTCAAAACTGTAAATTGTGCTTTTCAAGATGTAGAAGATGCTCTTGCAGATATCAATTATCTCCACCTTCAGTATGAAGGTCAGAAAAGGGCGCTAGATGCAGCCAGCGACACGGCATATCTTTCTAATGAACAATTTAATACTGGCTTAATTTCCTACTTACTAGTGCAGGATGCTGAAAACACCCTACTCGATGTAGAGCGAAAAGCAATCTCGCTCAAAGGAGAAAAAATTCTAGCCTGGGTACGTCTTATGAAAGCTTTAGGCATCCAAAGCAGAGAATGCATCTCAGCAATTCCTGCTAACATGTAACGGATATGCAGGCATAAGCATCATGCTAAAGTAATAAGGCAAGAGATTTTACTGAGAAAATATCCTTTTATTTGTGGTAAAATTTTTGTCTTACCCTGATGAATTGCTTGGCTATCCTGTTATTTTTTAGCTGGAATTCCTGATGAGGTGACACTTCGTATCATTCTTGCAGAAATAATCTTAAAATCCTCTTCAGTAATGGAAATCAGACCAGCCCTTAACACCATTCCCCAATTCTTTCCCTTATCTTTACTAAAACTAAGCACAGGCAAAAGAGGAGCTATTGGTGCAAGAGTAACATTTTTTTCGTATACAACATCACGTCTATGGGGAACAAATCCCCCGCCCATATCAAACTTATAAATTCTGTCGTCTGCAATCCGTCCAATGGAAGTAAATTTTTTACACGCAGCCCCTTCTCCCATCATAACTTTTGGAGAATAATGAACAATTCCATCGCCCTTTTTCATTCTTTCTAAAGCACTTTTTTTACCATGGCATGCCTGTGTAAATCCCCCCTCAACACCAGTTTTAACATGCTCTAAAGAAACTACGTTTAGCCAATATCGTATCGCTGGAATGGGTTCTTGCTTTTCCTGCTTTGCTTTTTTCTCTCCTTCAACTGAGTTTTTTGGTGCAGCTTTTGTTATTGTCCTTTTTTTTCCTGATGCAGGAGACGATTTTTTTTCTTCCTTTCTATCTGACTCGTCATCAGAAGAGACTACGATTGCTGCTGAACGAAATGTTCGATCGGCCAAACCTTTACCAGATGAAGGAAGCGCTGAAGGAAGAACTAAGGGTGATGAAGGAGCTGTAGACTTATGCACTCTCCTATACATTTTTGGAGCTTCTTTAGGGGCTGAACAAGCTGCAACACCTGCTGATGCAACACGTATAGACGACAAAGGGCATAAACCTGAACTCATTGGCAACCACCTTTTTTTAATATTCCCGAATTATAATAAATAAATTTATTCAATGCAATTTTTTGTTGATGGTCCAGGGATGTTGATGATTGTGTATTCTTGTCCCTTTTCATTACTTTATTTTTAGGAAAATGGCAAACGGTTTAGCTGGGGAAGCCATTTAAATGACGATTTTAGTTTGGGTCATGTATGCGACATCACTTAATGCTGGAATATGGCTGCTCAATAGATAAATATGAATACTAATCATCTATGATAAAATGATCCAAGGCATATGCCGATACTACAAAATAGCATTATTAAAGCTGGTAACGACTTCTTCACAGGGTCTCTGACTTTTATATGCATGCATAAAGCTCCTACCATCATCAAAGAAATTATAAGAGCTGAAGGAAAAACCAAGAAAGGTTTCCACAATCCTAAAAGAAGTGAGATAGCAGAGCTGATTTTGATGAATCCAATAACATAGAAAGACCATAAGGGCAGACCATAAGCAGTGAATTCATCTTTTAAGGAACAAGCATTGGATCCCCTATAGGTGGTTTTTTTATTACATCGAATGAGCCAAACGTTTAGCAATCCAAAAGCTACAAATAGTTGAAGAAATATTGTAATATAACTCATGGTAGATTTTACCCTTAAACGTTCATATCCTATGGCTCTTTGAGTTCACTTATTTATAGCGTGTAAACTCTTGATATTTTTCTTTCAAGAGAAAATAGATAGGCGCCTTAGAATAATGATTTGACAATCTTCCTGTTTAAGTTCTTTAGCAAGGCTTATTTTAGAATTACGCTTTCTTTATGATATTGCTTTTGCCAAAAGGTAGGCAGCTCCGGCAGCCATCCCCCCAACGAATACCGTTTGAAATCCACTCTTGAATAGGGAAGTACCTGTAAAATATCCTTTGGCAACACCAAAACCGAATAATGCTAGAAGGGTCACAGAGGCAGAGATCAAAAGGGCTGTATGTGAGTCCGAGATCAGTATATAGGGAAATAGTGGAATAATCCCTCCTAAAACATAGGAAAAAGCAATTGTAAACGCGCTTTGGAAAGCTCTAGAAGGATCTGGTTTTTCAAGTCCAAGCTCAAATTTCAT
Source organism: Chlamydiota bacterium (assembly GCA_013288825.1). GTDB lineage: Bacteria > Chlamydiota > Chlamydiia > Chlamydiales > Parachlamydiaceae > JABDBC01. The sequence goes on along the minus strand of JABDBC010000020.1, from coordinate 3,740 downwards.
CATAAAATCTTTCCAAGCCGTGGGATTTCGCTTAAGTGCTGTTACCACAGATGATGATTCATTTTGAGAAACACCATATTGAGCAAAAATATCATATATTTCTTGTTCTTCTGCCTGAGTTTGTTGGATAATTTCGAGCTGCTCACGTTTGGCTTCAGTCTCAAAATGCTCTGCGTCACTTCTGGCAGCCAAATAGCCACCTAAGCCCATTGCAATTGAGCCAGCCGCAATTTCGGCAAAACCAGCTGTGACTACAAGATGGGTTTCAGCGATAGCTCCCGATATACCTGCAGCTAAAGCGAAAGGCACAGTGAGTCCATCTGACATGCCAATTACTATGTCTCGTATTGTGTTTCCACCTTTAAAATGTTCCTCTCTGTGATATATCGTTTTCATGACATCGCTTCGTGATTTATAGTTTTGGGGTGCCCTTTTGTGGACCAAAACTTCTGACTTACTGGATTGTATCCGTAATATTGTACCAAATAAAAAATGTCAATTAGAATATCGGTACAAAAGAATGCGTTGATTCACATTGGCTAGCCACCCGGTGAGAAACATGAATTTGATTGCCCAAAATAGGTCTTGCTCCGAGGTGGCCACAGTCAAGGATAAAGATGGGAAACAGTTCAAAGTGACGAAGGGGGCACCGCAGGTGATTTTGGCATTATCGTCCAATGCCGAGCAAGTCAAGATTGCTGTCGGAAAGGCAGTCAATGAATTCGCGGCACGTGGCTTTCGTTCTCTGGGTGTGGCTCGAGCCGAGGGAGACGGTCAATGGCAGTATCTGGGTGTATTACCTCTGTTCGATCCGCCAAGAGAAGACGCCAAGGCACAGGCGGAGCGGGAAATTCGACAAGATGAACCTCCAAAGAAACCTAGATGAGCAGACCGAATTTTCTATACCTGACAGCTTATGAATGGAATTCGTCAATAGAATTACAACAGGAAAAACTGCGGCAATCGCCTCTCATTTTGAAATTATCACTATTCAGCTAGTTTAAGCTTGGAATTACAAATATTTTCTTTCTTTAGTGAGGATATTTTATCTATGTCTAAACTATAGGGTTCTTCTTTCTGAAGATTTTCTAAAGTAGATTCGATAATTTTTTTAGCCCAATCAGGTAATGATGGATTAAGACTGTAATACACCCACTGCCCTCTCCGTTCATCCGAAACAAGTCCAGAATTGCGCATAAGAGCGAGATGGCGAGACATCTTTGGTTGTATGCTTCCTATTATCTGACTAATTTCGCAAACGCAAAGTTCTCTTTCTTTTTGAAGCAAAACTAAACAGCGTAAGCGTGTTTTATCAGATAACAGAGAGAACAACTCATTAGGAGTTATCATTGTCTTGCCTTTGGTTTAACAGCCTTAATTTTTGCTGATACGACATAATTTTCTGCATCAGAACCAGGAACCCAATCCTTAATAAACATGCGGCTGTTTTCTTGAGGTTCAATTACAATGTCAGTAAATCCAGCTTTTGCCAACATGTTTTTAAGCTCATTGATTGTAATAGCACCAGAGATGCAATTGCAATAAAGCTCCTTATTATTAATCATTTCGGGCGGCAATGGCTTGCTAGCAACCATGTCAGAAATAGCCAACCTACCACCTTCTTTTAATACTCGGAAAGACTCATTAAAAACACTTTCTTTATTTGTTGACAGGTTAACAACGCAATTCGATATAATGGCATCCACAGTATTGTTAGGAAGAGGTAAATGCTCTATTTCCCCTAAAAGGAATTCAACGTTCTTGTAGCCATTTTTAGAGGCATTGTCTCTAGCTTTACTTATCATTTCTGGAGTCATATCTACTCCATATACCTTTCCTTTTGGGCCGACCTGTTTGGCGGCTAAAAAGACATCAAAACCACCGCCAGCTCCTAAATCTAGGACAACTTCACCTTGTTTTAAAGAAGCTATAGCCTGAGGATTCCCACAACCTAACCCCATGTTGCAACCTTCAGGTACGCTGTTCAAATCTTCTTGTGAATACCCTAATTCTTGCGAATAACCACTATCAGGCTTTGCTGAAACACCGCAACAGCTTCTTGAATTGCCACAGCTTTTATTTTGGTTATTGGCTTCTGCTACGCCCCCATAAGCTGAGCGTACTTCTCTTTTGACGTCTTCCGTATTCTTAGCCGTATTTGCTGCCACGTAATAGACATATTCGGTTTTTGGTTGGTGATAATAGTCCATGAGCTTGTCCTCCTTATTGGTGGTTCGTTTATATCTTCATATGTATATGCGGATATACATATATTCAACAACAACTTTCCGACAAATAACAAAAAAATCACTCAAGAAAATAGGCGAAAAGGCTGAGTTATACGCAAATTACGTGGATTCTTAGACAAGCAGTATTATTCTTTGCTTCGGACGATTCCGCATGGATAACAGGTGAATCTTTAGTCATTGCCGGCGGACTGTATTAATGCTTGATGGAATCGAGAAATACGTAGAGCACCGCAAACTTCGCTCTCGCTAATAGCCGTATCTTGAAATGGATAGCCGAAATAACCTGATAGAAATCTAAGGTCCTTCATAAAAAGAGAACCTCATGGTTTGAGAGTATTTAGAGTCTTTTTTGCAGACAACCAAAAGTAATCAGAAGTTTTGATTGTTGGAAACAGCAGTAAAAGATTAAAATTTTCCTTACCAAGCAAACATGAGGAAAGCCATTCAATGAATCAATCTTATGACCAACTTCCAGCACTTGTTAAAATCTTCTTCGGGTCTAAGAAAAAGGTGAATAAATATAGTATTGGGAATAGAAGTGTAAGGCTGTTTGCGTTTTGCATGGTCGCATTGAGTATGGCTTTAGTTGGGAAGGCAAATGCTAACCCAGTTACTTTAACAGTCAACACGAATACGGATACCCCAAACTCTTACCCAGGCGGTCAAACAGATTCCTCTGGTGCTACTTCTGGTGATCTGCGCTATTGTATTAACTATATCCTCAATGAACAAGCTCAAGGCATCTCCCAAGACTACGAAATTGTCTTTGCAACCGGCATTGAATCGATTCAGCTGGGCGCCAAGCTGTCGATGGTCAACCTTCTTGGCTCCGACACGATTGTGATCGGCAACTCTGACCCTGCTCCTCCTGTCACCATCACAGGCAGCTCAGGCGCCGGTGGGCTATTCATCCGCCAGGGCGCTGTCACTTTGCAGAACCTCAACTTCCAGAGCTGCAACACTACCGGTGGTAGTGGAGGTGATGGAGGTGGTGGTGGAATGGGTGCCGGGGGCGCCCTCTTTATCGACACCGCCGACGTGACCCTCCACAATGTCAACTTCAGCAACTGCTCCACAACAGCAGGTCTTGGAGGCGGATCAACCGGCTCTGGCGGCGGTGGTGGCGGCCTTGGCGGCAATGGCGGCTCCGGAGGTGGTGGTGGTGGCGGCTACTGTGGCAATGGGGGTGATAACTATGGCAGCGGCGGTGGTGCTGGTGGTGATGGTGGAAGCAATTTGGGTGGTGGGGGAGGCGCAATTCTTGGCACTACGGGAGGCATCGGTGGTTCTTCTCCTATAAACGCTGTGACAATTGCCCCTTATACGTTCTCTGGTCAACAAACTTCTCCCTTTGTCGTCGGTGGGGGAGGCTATGGTAGTCAAAATAACATCGTTGGAGGAACAGGTGCCGGAGGTAGCAACTCAGGGGGACTAGGCGGCAATGATGGAGGCAGTGACGTCGGTGGCAATGGAGGTGACGGTGGTTCTCCT
>JABDBC010000019.1 GCA_013288825.1 Chlamydiota bacterium | reverse complement strand
TGTCCCTTATGTCCTTTCTTGGTCCCATTTTGAATCCATCGGTGACAGCAACTTGCGTTAATAATCCCCTTAGCCTGATGCGTATGGGATTCGACGTTATTCTTTACTAAAACAAAGACATTAAATTACAATCGTGTATAATTAGTTATATATAGATTCTTGTTTTTTAACTACATAGTTTAAAAATTGGAGTTTTTATATGGCTAGTGTACCAGATTCAAGCCTGCCTATTTATCGTCCTGCTTTCCCTCTTGCTAAACCTCCACCTTCCAAGCCGGCAAGAGCTGATCCCCTTGAGCGAATTAATAATGGCGTAGTTCATATTGTCCCTCTGATCTATACGTTTATTAAAGACAGTGATCGCCGTTCTGGTAGGATTGCAGAGCTCACACAAAAAATTGAAATCCTTCAGAAAAAGCCAAATCCAACAGCCGAAGAGGAAATTAAACAAGCAAAATCCTCTATATCAAATTTAGCGAGAATTATTTCTGGAATTCATGGTGATCTAAATGCACAAGTAGAGACTTTTGTAAAATTTATAAAGCGAGATGTTGAGGGGGAATGTAAATTGCTCGGTGCGCAAGATAAATTTACACGGGAAGAAATCAATGAAATTCTTGCGTTAGAGATTCTTATCAGAAAGCCCTTAGACAAAATCACACGCTTTTTAGAAAAGGGAAGAGTTGAAAAAGGATTTATGAATGAAGCGACTATGCAGTTATCTACGCTCTATCGAGAACATGTTTCACCCCTGTACTTCAAGGCAAAAAGACAGATAGATGCAGAAATTTGGGATAGGGCTGCACAAAAAGGTGCTGCAGCAACTGCTGGGGCTCGAGTGTTATCAGAAGTTCCATATCTTGCAACGAGGCAAGGCGCCTCCCTTAACCAAGTTTATGTTGTGGAGGGGATTGGCGTGATGAAGAAATCGGGTCTTGCGGCGACAGAGCAACAGGAGCTGACTTCTAATCTTGCAAGCATTATGACCACACATCCGATACTGCTGCCAGATGTTCCGCTGGGGAGGTCGGGTCGGCCGACTCGGTCCACAGTTCCAGGAGTGACTAAGACTCAAATTCAACGAGGATATACTTTAGATGATTTTACAAGTAGTCGTCGAATGTCAGGGGTTGCAAAGGCAGTCATAGATAAATTGAGTAAGGAAGATAAAGAACGGTATGATAAGTACATGAAAGAGCATCCGGAATTTGGCCGCGTGGCAACAGTAGAGGGAAGAGCCTACATGGCTAAGGCGTTTGCCTATTCGAGACTAAAAAATGCTACGTTCTTTCACCGAGCTGACGAGGGTGAACCTTGGCGTGCACTTACTTTTCAGGAATTGGAAGGGGCAATAGCACGAACTAAGGAAACAGACGAAAAAAATTTCATGGAGGGGCAACTGAGAATTGGCAAAGACGGGGAGCCCTTTAGATTAATAAAAACTGACCCTGAATCTACTCCAAGCCTAGATTTTGAAAAATTAATTAGAGCTCTGGAGTTTTCTCCGAGGAGGAGTGTCGGTCCGCAGATACATTTCATACCTGTTCTAGAGATTGAAGCAAAGGTTGCCTATGAAAGCTGTGAAAGATTTAAGTGGATCTCTGCAGATGAACCTGGCAGGGAGCTTTCTTTCAAGGAAGTGCAGGATCGCTATTATGCCCTCGGACCTGCAGTATTGTCAAAATTAACTCCTGTGTCGAAAATTAAAACTGATAAAATTGAAATTCCAACAGTAGATGATCTGAAAAAAGCTCTAGACATTCCATGGACAACAGTGCTTCCTGACCTGATCACAGCTTCAGGAACCACTTTGGTAGACTTCCAAGCAAAGCCCTATGTTAAAATGAACTTATTGAGACGTCTTAAATCAGCCTCTCCTGAAGAATATGATCTCATCAATAAGTGCCTCAGTGAAGAAGCATTTTATCAAATGTTTTTTAGTTTGGAAGCACAATTTGCCGATCTTCATCATGAAAACGTGGGGATTGTTTCTACTGGGGAGGATGTAACTGAGGGTTTGACCGATGTTAAATTTTCCGTTTCTGGTGGAGCGGAGATGTCTTTTGGAGCATTGTTGCTTGAATATCTTGATGGTAAGATATCTCCAACAGCTGACATTGAATATACTAAAGATGAAGTTGTTAGAGATGAGGATACCAAAATTTATAGAAGAGTTAAAGTCACATATACTGGGACAATAGACACTCTACCGTCGCTGAAAAGTGCGCTGGGATCAAGACTTAAGTTTGTCTTATTCGATACAGAACCTACTTTTTTAGAAGATAATGATTTTGAGATAATGATGCTTACCTCAAATGCTACTGGAGTTCAAAGTCTTCATCATTACATCCCTTTAAGATCTATTTTTTTAGAATTTGCCTTAAAGGATAGGCCTTTGGGACCTCGTTGTTTGGAAATGATTGCAGAATCTGACTTAAAAGACGGCATGATTAAAAAGTGGATGAATGGGGAGGATCGTCCCATTTTTACAGAGCTTTCACCTGGAGCAAAAAAAGAAATCCGAAGCATGCTTGATGACTACCTGAAGATATATTCCTTTTCCTCCAATCGCGATTGCGCCACTCTCAATGATTTACGAAGAAAGTTTATGGCCGGAATATGTGATCCTGCTGTTGAGTTATGGCGTCATATTGAGGAAGATTTAAATCATATCACAGCTGAAGCCGGTGATACCCTTGAATCACTTGCAAAGAAGCATCACCTTAACATAGATGCGTTGCAAAAACTAAATCCTACCCTAACGAACTTTCAGCCATTGACAGGTGGATTTCGGGTTGTTTCAAAAACGTTGGATTTGACATCAACAGATCCGAAGGCAGTCAAATTGAGAGCAAAGATTGCCCTGCAGCTATTTCCAAGGGCAACACTACGACAACAGAAGGCTTTTTTCGAAAGGCGTGAGCGTCGTCGTAATTACTTTTCGAACTATGGAATAATGCAGTCGCTGGATGTTGCTAAGCTTAATGGCGATCAATTGAAAGCAAAGATGAAGCAATATGTAAGCGAAGTATCTTCGCCGTTGTCAACGTGTCAACGAGAAGATTATCAATTAAGAATAACCGCGTGTTCTACCTTTGAAGAGGCTCGAAAAGTATATGAAGAGCTCATGAATTTTTGTCAACCGACGTATTTTAATGTTGGGAAAGCGATGTATCCTTTTTTGGCTGACAATTATGAATTAGCCCAAGAATTGAATCCAACGAATCCTGGAGAATGGATTGGCGACTATAGGCATTCGCTTGAGAGTCTCATCAGTGAGAGGGCAGTAAGTCCGAAAGCACAGAAAATAGCTGGAATCCTAGAAGCTGCGATTAAGAGCAAAGACAGTGCGGTAGAGGGGGCAGCCTACTATGGATCAGTGTATATTTAAAGCGCGCGTAGGGACAGTTCTGGGGGGCAACGAATGGACAAATTATGCGAGAATTTGTGCGGTTTCGTGCCAGCAATTTCTGATTCCATTTCATCAACGATCTTCTCATTTTTCCTCTTTTTTATCTCATTCTGTAGCCCACACCAAGGTTTTCGCGAGCCTGCGAGCAAAACCGCAGGTGTGGGAATAAACGAGACCACAAATAAACCAGGGACTGGTTCTTCATTTTTGTTCTTTTTTTTTAACCAAACATGTGATTAAAAAGAGCAAAAAAGAAGAACCAGTTCCCTGGTTTATTTTTATTTTTTATCGTTCCCACACCTGCGGTTTCGCTCGCAGGCTCGCGAAAACCTTGGTGTGGGCTACAGAATGAGATAAAAAAGGGGAAAAATGAGAAGATCGTTCATTAAATGGACCCGGAAATGGGAGGAACGAAACCGCTCAAATTCTCGCTTAAAAGCCAATTCGTTGCTCCCCAGAACCGTCCCTCGCGCAGACGAGACCACGCAAGAGTCGTTGCACGTGCAAAGCCACGCGCGAGAACCGCCCTCATCTAAATCGACACTTATCTCATTAAAATTCATTAAAAATACAATATAAAACTAAATAATATCTAATTATTTCAAATTAAATCTAATTTTGTTATACTAATATGTAGAGAGATCATAAATAGTATGACACATTTAGGGTGTTCTAATCCTTTCGTGTGCCTAGCCTTATTGTTTACTCCACAAGGAGAAAGGTTATGACAGCTCCCATTTCAGTAATATCCTCAACAATCCCTAGCCTGTCTGGCAATGTGTATGTTTCACAGCTTGATGTGGCAGGTATTAATATCACTCCAGCTTTTAATGCAGCTGTTACTGATATTCAAAATATTGTGGCCCCGTTCCCACCTACTTCGACAACGTCTCAGCCTCTTACAACAGCAGACCAAACAGATTTGGAAAACAACATCAATATTCTTCGGAATATGATGCGAAATGGATATACCCCACCCGGTGGGGGTCCGACTGAATATGTCACCACAGAGATGTCTCAGAGGCTTGATTTCCTTTTCCAATCTTTAAAAACTGTAGGGGTAGATCCCAATGCTGCCACAATATCATTTGGCAGTCTTGCAACAGCTCAAAAATGGCAGGACTTAGTGGCGACTTCTTTGATTTTGAGTGGACTTTTCAACTTCGTTTCTCAAAGGCAAAATCAGTCCTTGCAGACCCTGATAGAACTAAACTATGTGGCAACTGGAAATGATTTGTTGGCTACGCAGATGAATTCACTACAAAGCGCTCTTAGTACAACGCAACAGGCTTTGGCAAACCTTTCGACGATGCAAAATTTGCACAATCAGATTACGATCAGTGCACAGCCGAACTTCACTGCATTGTTTAATATGTCAGGTAAGAGTGCAACCGGCTATCTGACTGTTTCTGCTTTCCAAGCGGCCTATGTCCAGGCGGCCAGCAGTTATTTTGGAACACCGATAAAGCCGACAACTAGCTTATTCCCAACGAATCCCTTGATAAAATACAATACTTCTGCCGGAATTCCCGCGAATGTCACGGGACTTACGGGTGATATTAATGCACTGCAAGGTCTTTTTGCAAATTTGCCCTCTCTAGAAAATCCTGGACAAAGCTTTTTTGTACAACAATTGGGAAGTGGAGGATATCAAAAAGTAAATGCATTAGGAAGTCCGCCCGATCCTTCATTTGGTCTTATCCCATATGATCCTACGACGGCGAACCCACCGCTACCGAGCCAGTTTACCTATTCAACTGTCCCATTTAATACATTTCTTACCGGTTTCTATGCACCGGTTCCAACAACCATAAAGAGCATAATAGATGGATCGACTCAAACAATATATGTGTCTGCAGGTACAAGATTGAATAATGATGCTAGGTTTGCTCCGGTTATGAACAATCTTCTTCCTTTAGCAACAAATGCACCTGTTGATACATCTTTTCACGGGAACACACTCTTTTGGGGGGTCCAAAACAATACAGATATCGGTACATTTAATTCGGCTTTAGCAAATTTTAGTTCTTTTGTAACTGCTGTGCCTTTGCCTTCTTATGCAGTTAACCAGCCGACCTGGATTGGGTATAATACTGCTACTAAGACGTACGTTTTTGATACGCGTAACGTATCGGCATTTTTTAATGCCAAAAACAATTTAGTCCGCTTGCGAAGTGCAGTGATTTCAGAGATCTCCGCTCTTGGTCCGATTACTCCTCTTCTCAATGGAGCCACAGATCCGAACTCATTGTTGGCTAAACTACAACAGGTATTAAGCGATATTAAGTCGGTTTTTGTAACTCCTGGTGGAGCCGATGTCACTAGTGCCACGGGATATCTTTCATCGATTAGTGGTTTGACAAAATGGTTGTTGGATAACTATCAGTCGGTTGGCTCGTTATCAGCGGGTCAATTCCAAACAAATATTACCTTTGCTATTACTGCTGCACAATCGCTTAATGACTCACAAAACGAAAGCGTTCGTCGCTTTCTCTTTATTTTTGAAGAATATTACAAGTCAGCTTCTGCGATACTACAACAAATTACACAAATTCTGGAACGTGTCGCGCAGAATATAGCTGGCCACTAAGGGGGTTTTATGTCGAGTCCACCAGTTTCAATTAATGGTTTGACGTTTGTTCAGAACTTGAATAATCTTGCCTGGACAAGTCCTCCAGGCCAAGTAGGGATTCCAAGTTTTTCTCAAGGTTTGTCGGCTTTGGCGGCGGCTGATTTTGCAGCGCATGGAAACAATAACAGTATCAATAACTTTTTTCAGTCCATTAACAAATCGACGAATCCTTTGCCAACAAATTTTGATGATTTTATTAATAAAATCACGCAGTTTATTGGGGTATCCTCCTCTACAGATCCTGCGACAGGGAACTCGTGGATTTCTGAATTTACGCAAGACTTCAATGATGCCACTCACAACGCTGCTGCGAGTATTAGTGTAAATCCAGGTAATGTGGATTATCCTTTTCGCTTTCTCCCATCTATAAGTTTCACGCAACAATTTAGAAACTTTTTTGCTAATTTCCTTACGAATTTTCCTTACAATTCTGATGGTAGTATTGTTTCTGCTTCAGATCCCCCAATAAATTCGTCAACAGGGGCTGTAGAAAATAACTTTACCACTCAACTATCTCTTCAGCTGGCAACCACAGTAAGTCTTCAAGACCCTCAATCTCCGGTGGTTGCTCCATTACATCTTCTTGTTCATGTGGCCCACACAGTCCCTGGCGATTTAACAAGCCCTCCAGGATTTGCTCTTGTAACTCCAGCAGCGACTTATCAATCGATCTACAACACTCTATTTCCTGCTGGCGGATCTGCTGGATTCCTGGCTCGATTAACAACGTTTTATAATTCTGAACTTGCAGATCATGGATATTTCATTCCAAGTCAGTCTTTTGCTACATGGACGAATCAGTTACAGGCAGAGTATGTTAACACGTTAAATCAGTCGGGAAATATCATTACATCACAAACTTCATTGGCTTCAGCAGGTTTTACAAAGACTTTGATTCTAGATCGAATCTTCTTACTAGTCTCCAGCTTGTTAGATACTTTGCAAAGGGTTGCAGCTGTTCAGGCACAACGGTTGACGATACTCACCAACTGGCAACAGGCATATACCAATGCTATTTCACAATTGCCAACGTTCCTCCAGACTCAAACCCCTCCAAATCGCCTTTCAAATAATAGCCCCGGCGGCGGAGATTCCGGTGTAAAGGATACCATTCGAAGTACACTGAATACATCTAGCAACGCAAACTTGCGAGATTTCATGCAAACAAACAGAAGTCTCATTGCTGATGCTTCAAAATCAGTGCAATCTAACATCAACCAAAGTAGCGATGCTGTCACTCAACAGGCAAATATGGCCACTGCCATCATCCAAGAATTGACTACATTATTGGGAGCTATCTACCGTTAAATTAAAGCAACTTGCTAGTCGTGGAATGCTTTTAAATGGGGCCCCCGGCCCCATTTGAAAGCATTCCATGACTGGCAACTTGGCAACAGTTCAGGTACCCCTCACTATATGTCAGGCCTTCAGCCTGAGATGTTTGTGTGCCAAACCTAGGGCGTTGCCCTAGGCTGTTATATTTCAGGGCGTTGCCCTGAGAACTGTGCTCAGGCTGAAGGCCTGGTTTATAAAAGCCTAGGGCAACGCCCTAGGTTTTGTGTGCCAAACTAGGGCGTTGCCCTAGGCTGTTATATTTCAGGGCGTTGCCCTGAGAACTGTGCTCAGGCTGAAGGCCTGATATATAGTGAAGGGGTGTCCGAACTGTTACGCAACTTGCACAATTATACGCGGGAGTGGTTTATGAAAGGTGAGGAACAGGAAGTAAAGCAGGCGGCGCAAGATATTGGTAAATCTCTTGGTGGCGATGTCCTACAAAATTTGAGTGCATTGGTTGACAATGTTCTCCTTCAAGGAATGCCATTTAAGGACGCCCTGGGAGTCAGCAACGCGAAAATTGAAGCGATCTATTCCCAGGCTTACCAAATGTACAACTCAGGGAAATTTACAGATGCAATCCAGCTCTTCCGTTTGCTGTTGGTTCTTGAACCGATGGAATCGAAGCACTACATGGGATTGGCTGCATGTCAGCATATGATTAAAGAATATGAAAATGCCATAAAAGCCTATGGCTTTGCTGGTATCATCGATCCCCAAACTCCTGTCCCTTTTTTCCACGCCTCAGATTGCTATCTCCAAATGCGCGATAAAACCTCTGCAATCATCATGCTAGATATGGCGGTTCAACGAGCTGGAGAACATCCCGAATATCAGACGTTAAAAGACCGCGCTTTGATGATGATAACTAGTTTAAAAAAAGAGATTAAGGCCACTCAGGCCTAAAGGTGATTATATGCCTATAGAGACCAACCCGCATGTTGATAGTTCGGATCAATCCACTGCGTGGAATGTGGAACAAACAAATACCTCGAGTGCCTCGGCAACAACAGCAGCGATGACAGACGCTACACCGACGACGTTAAGGCCTGAAGGATGGTATAAAGACGATAACCAAGTTTCAGAAGGGGTAAGGACTATCGCTAATCCCAATACTCAAGCGGGCAAAGTTGTTTTAGTACCCCCAAGCGCATTTGTTCCTGAAATTCCTGATCCAAAGCCATTAGTACTCCCTGGCGGTTCAAGTTATAATAAGGCTGAGATGGATAAGCAATATTTGGACTTGTTTGATAAGAATTTGGCTAGTAAGGTTCCTCCTGTTCCAATAGAAATTCAAAGGCTTGTCCGTTTTTTGCAAAGTGTTCCTGATGGCGATCTTTCCTCTCTTCCACAGGAGCAGGCGGACCAGGTCAGAAAGTTATTAGCTGATGTTACGCAAGAAACTGAAAAATCATTGAAGGATGCAGGTCTTGTTCCACAAGGTTGGACTCCACCTGTGGGTGATCCAGCGGTCTTTAATGATCTATATGACAGTGCTTTTGGAGCTGCTCTTAACGATTATGTCAAAACATTAAATCTTCCCGCGGCTGATGCGGATAAAAAATTAAGGGCATTGCGTTTTGCTTTTTATCATCCAGAACAGTCAACATCTGAAACTAATGATATTATAAACGAAATTAAAGCGGGTGCTTTAACCTATTTAGAACAGAAAGGATTGACCGTTCCAGACAATTTTAAATCGAGTTCTGCAGATTATGATCTGTACCTTAAGGATTCTTATGACTCCAGTTTTGAAACTCTTGTCGATGGTCTTGTTGATGACAAAGGAGTCTGCTCAAATCCTGCCTTAGATGCCTACATCAAACAGAAAACAGCAGGTTTAAGCGCTGATGAAGCTCAGACTATGACACAACAAATACTGCAACGACTGAAAACACTTCACTACCATCCAGAGATGGCTATAGTCGACTCAGGAATCCTTGGCCCTATTGTCGCTCAATTGGAATCTTCTGCGAGTGATAAGGTATCATCACAAGAAGGGGGAGTCGTGTTTCTATCGGGGTGGCTACAACCAAACACTGCTGCCTATGACTCTAAAATACAAACAGATTTCCAATTCCGATGTGAACAAAAACTGCATGATATTTTGCAAACTCAATCTCCTCCATTGTCACTAGATAGCGTCAAGGCATTGAGAAACTATATGGCAGATAGCTCAGTTGACACCCCTGATGCCCTGAAAGCCATTGCAGACAAAATTAAAAGCGATGTCACGGGTGAAATGATGACGGCCTACGGCTTCCCTGCGACATGGGCGCCGACAGGGCCTGCTGTTTGGGCGGGAGATCCCATAATGCTAAACAGTCTGATGACGATGACTGAACTCCAGGGATCGATGCAGCGTCAAATAGGTTCTATGCCAGATGGATCTTCGAAAGTTCTTATGTTAGATTATCTTAAAGCCATTGGAGATGCCATCTCAGCACTGCAAGCGCAAATTTACGAAATCCAACAGAAGGATACCGAGGCAAGTAGCAAGTATGCAACAGCCGTTTCAGAGGCAAGACAGGGCCAGATTAAGAAACAAGAAGATGAAATGGCAAAACAAAAAGCAAAAATGGAAGAACTCCAGAAACAACAAGAGAAATCTAATACCATTAGCAATGTCATGAAATATGTGGGGCCTATAGCAGCCGTACTCGCAGTTGTTGCCACTGTCGCAACATTGGGAACTCTGGGTCCTCTTGCAATCGCAATAGTATTAGGCGCCACGGCGATGATGGCTGCTGACAGTTGTGGAGCAACAATTGGAGGAAAATCCCTTTCAGAATCATTCTATCAAGATGCCGTTGGCTACTGCGTTCAACAAGCCTTGAGCTTAGTTGGCTGTAATGATCCCAGAGTGGCTCAACTCGTGGGCGCTTGTATTGTCTTCGTTGTCATAACAGCGTTGACATTAGGTTCTGGAACTGGCATAGCAGCGACCGCTGTAGGTTCGCAAATCATTACCAGCTCTGGCATGACTCGAAACGCTGCTTTATTAGGCGGAGCATCCGAAGAAGAAGCGCTGTATGCCTCTCTTGCAGTAGCTGGAGCCTGCATTATCGTCACTATTGGTGTTGGTATGCGAAGTGCACAGCCGGGCGGCGGCCTTGACCAACTTGCCGAAGAGACGATGGGAAAGATGGGAAATACAATGAACCAAATCTCAGAAACAACGCAAGCAATACAAACTACTGCTAAAACGATGGAAGAAACTGGCAGAACAGCAGAACTTATAGCCGAACAAGCGGGACTAATTATAAAAAGAGCCCTGCTTCAGTTCCAACTTGCGGTCCAAGAAGCAGCGTTTACTATATTGAAAGAGCCGCTGAAGCTCCTTCAAGGTGCAACGCGCTTCACGAACTTTGGCATAGGCTGTATGACGGCAACTAATGGCTATTTTACCGTCCTTATAGACAAGATTAATATCGATTTGGTCGATGTCAAAAAGGAAATGGAACTAAATTCAGTCTCGAAACAGGCCATTATTGATCAGTTGATGGAGATGATTAAAGAATTGCAAAAAATCGCTGATCAGATGAATGCATTGTTAAAAGGTGGTCAAGATTTACAAGTGAAAAAATATGAAGCTGTAAAAGTTGATTTCCCTGCATAAAAAAAAGGATGTGTACCATGAAAGCTACAGATGAGTTGATAAGCACTATCGTCACAGAATTCGGGACAAGCTACACAGAAAAACAAAAAGAGCAGTATTCCCTCGTTTTGCATAAAATTATGGATGAAGGGATCCCCCCGGCAGACGCGATGGAAATTCCACCAGATCTTTTAAATGCAATTTATGGCTTTGCTTATAGGATTTATAACAGTGGGAATTATCTCATGGCAAGTGTGATGTTCGCTCTACTCGTTAGCTTAAAGCCTGGTGTCATTAAATTTCATATGGGCCTCGGAGCGTCATTTCACCTTCTAAAAGAGTATGGAAAAGCAACAGAGTGCTATTTAACCTGTTATATAGCCGATTTGTCAAATCCCCTCCCTTTCTACCACATTGCAGATTGCTGTCTAAAAGAAGGAAGCAACGAAGCAGCTCGTACTAGCTTGGATTTTGCCATTGCAATCGCTAGTGCAGATCGCAAATATGATAAGCTCAAAGAAAGAGCAGAAATGATGAAATCACACTTGGAGCAAGCGCAGGAGAGCGAACTACAGATAGAGTAAATATTTATCGAACATTTAATAATGGTGATGTTATGACAATCACACCCGGCGTTGGCGGATCCACCGGTGGACCCGCAACCCCAACTCCACTTGAAACAGAACAGACAGCCGCACGCACTGTCGCCATGGCTGCTATGGGTCTTGTTGCAGATACTCTCCATCAATCCTTAGTAGAAATGGGATACAATACTTATTGGAAATATAACTCTACTGCCGGCAACCCCACCATTCCCGTTTTAAACCGGTTAAGAGTTGCCATGAAGGCTAGTGATCAAGTGGATAAGGTCTGGATCGATGCTTTTGAGAAAATGATGCAAATAATTAAAGAAGAAACCCGAGATGCTCTGATACGCGAAAGCCGACTGCCCCCTGAATTGCGCAATCCAGCATTTGGTGCTTTTGATCAGGCTCTCGGATGGCTTGCCAAAGGTGATGTTTGGACTGAACGCGTTGGAGCGCCCTTCACAGCCGAGCAATTAGCTCTCTCCGGTTTAACAGCTTCTCTTGGATTGAAAGATGCTGTTTTTACAGGAACCATTTCAGTGGGATCAGATGTCGTAGCAGCTGTTTCAGATTATTTGAATCAAGTCGGACACCAAGCTGAAAATTTCGATCTCCTAATGCGTTTTACGGGAGACATCGGTCAGAGTTTAACAAACCTCCAAGCAGGATACCCATATGTTAGCCGAGGAGGTTGAAACACTTTATACGCAAATTCAACGAGCGGGCCTCGGTGACGATCTGCAGGTCCTCAAAGCTACCCTCTTTGCGACTAGATTAGCTGCTATTATAAAAGAGCTCAAAGTCACAGCCGCTCCATTATTAATTGCATTGAGTGCGACGAATATCGGTATAAAAAGGAGCGAAAGTCAATCGGGACTGCTGCCAGATTATTTTGTGAACTACTGTGAATCGCTTGCAGAAGGATTAAAAATCTTGATGCCTAATGGCAATCATGGTACGCGTCGTCTTTTAGCATTATTGATTGCGCAACTGTCCACTGCTTTGATCTTGGTCACAACATACTTGTCGGCAAATAAAAAGGATTTATTAAGTCTCGACCTATTTCTGCAGGCCATCATGAGCGGAGGTATCCTCGTTGGGATTACAGAAGTCGTTGGAGAAATTTGCGGCGCAACTGAAAATACAAAAAGGCAGGTAGGGGTTGTTATAACCCTAGTTTTTCTTTTTATCATGATTCAGGTGGTGGCCGCCAGAAAAGGGAATAAACCCGAGGAATTTGTAGAAAGCCTTGCAAGATACATTTTGCCGCTGATGCAAGAAATTGATTCACTGGCGGTTGAGAAAAGCTTTAGCATCCATTGGCATAAAGCAAGGATGGCATTAGAAGAATCAAATTACGAAGTATTTGTCGACACCCTAGCTTCATTTGAAGAGGAAAGTTGTCAAAATTTTAAACAAGACAAACCCTTAAAAGCATACATCGATGAAAACGATGCTAGTGGTCTCCATGCGCTGTGCATAAGGCTAAATCATTATTTAGTAAAAGGCGCTGGGGAATCGCTCAATGAGGCTACAGGGATTGTTCAGGGCTAATTTAAAGAGGGAGGTTTATATGGCAGGGGATAACACGATTGGGATAACCCCAAATCCAAGTACTACACCGACAACAGATACGGACGTAGGTGTAGATAGAGGTGCCGAATCAGCCAAAGATGAATCTGCGAAACGGATAAAAGCAATGGCTGATAGCACTGATGTGCAGGAAGTCGCCGTAGGTCTTACAGACATATCTCAACTGACTCCTGAGCAACTAGTACAATTTGCAAAACAGGAAAAAGCGCGCCTTGATAAGACATATCCCGATTTTCCTCAACTTGAAGAGAATTTGAAGGAAATCCCTCCAAGTGAACTTGAAGGGTATGCGGAACAATTGAAAACAATTCAAAATATGTATGCGCTATTGACACAACTTATTGCCATGGGCGCAGCTGCTCCTCCGGAACACATTGCTCAAACAGTTCAAAGCGCAGAAGCTCCGGCAGCCAAAGGTGATGGAGATGTTGGCAAAACCAAGGACACAGATGGACCTGATGAAAAACCTGGAGATACCCCAGATGCATTGGGATCTACTTCAGCTGAGCGTGCAAAAGCGCGAGAACTACTAAGAAAACAACAATCGCAAGGTGATGGTGGAGGGACAGGTGCAGGAACAGGTGGCGGCCCTGGCGGCGCAGCAGGTGCGGCCGGAGCTCAAGGAAATAGGTGGCTTGCTGGAACATCCTATGTTGCCATGCTCGTCGCTATCCAAAATATGGCTCGATCTCTTTCGTCTCAAACTGCTGTAGAAGCTGCAGCAGGCCGACAGATGCGCACACTTGAAGTAGATAACGTACAGGCGCAAAAAGAGACAATTTTACATGAAGCTCAAATCAAAAAAGACATGCTCACCAAACAAATGATCACAAAAGCAGTCGCTGCAGGATTAAGTGTCGGCGCTCATATCGGTGGTTCTCTATATTACGGAAAGAGTGAGGATGCAGGAGCTAAAATTCAAGCTTTGACGACTACCGCGAACGCAACGATTACATCATTAAGTGATGCGGTGCAAAAAGGGTTTGAAATGCAAGCTACAATACCCTTAGCAGAACAGGAAGCAGCAAAAGTCATACAACGGGACCAATACGAAGCCTATAAACAGCAGCAGCAGAATGCTTCGAAATATGCCACTGATGCCCATGACTTAGTGACAAGGGCGTTTGACGCTGTAATGCAAATGATGAGCGAAATGAGACGCCACATGACAGCAAACAGATCCTAAAATCAAAAAATTCGTGCCGGCCCTCCGGGACGGGATGATTGGTTGGCGTGAACCCAGGCTTCGCTTACCCCTCCGGGGAGCTTTAGCCTGGGCTAATACGTGAACAGGCCCTCCGGGCTGTGTAGTAAGGCCATAGATATACAAGCTTTGACATACAGCCCGGAGGGCCTGTTCACGTAATAGCCCAGGCTTCGCTTACCCCTCCGGGCTGTGTAGTAAGGCCATAGATACACAAGCTTTTGACATACAGCCCGGAGGGCCTGTTCACGTAATAGCCCAGGCTTCGCTTACCCCTCCGGGCTGTGTAGTAAGGCCATAGATATATAAGCTTTGACATACAGCCCGGAGGGCCTGTTCACGTAATAGCCCAGGCTTCGCTTACCCCTCCGGGCTGGGTAGTAAGGCCATAGATACACAAGCTTTGACATACAGCCCGGAGGGCCTGTTCACGTAATAGCCCAGGCTGAAGCTCCCCGGAGGGGTAAGCGAAGCCTGGGTTAGCGTCAACCAATCATCCCGTCCCGGAGGGCCGGCACAAAGAGCTTATATGGAGTTCGCTATGCTCGCGGAATACATGAAACAACTTCAAGAAGAAATGCAAATCGCTGGCGATTTTTCTACGGAACCCCCAGGAACGTTCGTTTTACCCCTCGGAGAAAATGTCGCCGTAAAACTTTCCCCATTGAATCAAGGTTTTTATTTAAGTAGTTCCATCGCCCCCTGTCCTCAAGTTAAGAAAGAAGCCTTCCTTGGGTATCTCCTTCAGGGGAATTTATTTGGCCAAGGAACCAAAGATGCAATATTAGGAACCAGCGAAGATGGGAATCTGTTGACGCTTTCTAAAGCTGTCGAATATACTGTAGACTATAAGAAATTCAAAGATATACTCGAAGATTTCATTAATAACGTTGATTTTTGGCGTGAAGAAGCTCTTAGACACAAGTGATTTATGAATGCAAAATTAGTCGCAGAAGAAGGTTCTTTAAAAGAACTGGTGCTTTCTTTTGAAGAAGGGGACCATTGGGTTATTGGACGCGATCCGGATGCCTGCCAGCTCCTTGTCGAAGATCCCGCCACCTCCCGTCAACATGCCCTGTGCCGCAAAACGACGCATGGAATCGTCATCGAAAATCTTAGCAAGATCAATCCAACCCTTGTCAATGATGAACCCCTGACCGAGCCCCGAGTCCTTCAACAGGGCGATTCTGTTAAAATTGGCGACACATTATTCCGTTTTTATGTTGAAGAAGATACAGCTACGAACTTAAATGAAGTCACCCCAACAGAAGAACCTGAACCCACAGAAAAAGAACACGATACGATTTTTGGCGAAGAGGAAGAAAAATCAGATCTTGCCAAAGTCTCTTTCGACCTCACAGATACGGGAAGATGGCTTTTGAAAGTTGTTGGAGGACCTAATAACGGCGCCGAATTCTCCATGCATACCGGTGAGAGCTACGTCATTGGCACCGACTCCAATGTCTGCGACATCGTTTTCTATGACACAAGCGTTTCAAGACAGCATGTAAGAATCTCAATTACTCCTGAAGACCAGATTTTTATCGAAGACCTTCGAAGCCGCAATGGAACCCGAATAGAAGGGGAACTGCTCACCGACAAACAACAACTCCCTTTAAATACTCTCGTTTCATTAGGAACCTCTTCATTCGTCGTTTATGATCGCGAAGGTGAAATGCAGACAATCATCTCCCCATTGCTCCCCTCAATTGTCAAAACGTTGCAAAAAGAAGAAGAGGATAAAAAAGCATTAGAACAAGAGGCTCAGAAAGCTGAAACCGGTGGTGCAACCCCAGTACCGCCTCCAGTTGCTCCTGTAGAGGTTAAGAAGCCGCCTTCACATGCTTTAGGGACCTTTATTTTAGTTGCCACTCTCATCGGCGTTTTTGCCATGGTTGGCGTTGGAATTAATTCTCTGTTTACCCAACACGAAATTGTCGTAGTGCAAACTGTTAATATTGAGCAAGAGTTGCAAAAATATTTAAGTCAGTTTCCAGGGTTAAAATACTCGTTTAACAAAAATACTGGACGTCTTTTGCTAGTCGGGCATGTGGCAACCTCAGCTGATAAAAACGAGATCTTATACAATCTGCAAAGTCTGAAATATGTCACCGAAACCGACGATAGCGGAGTCATCATTGATGAATATGTTTGGAACGAAGGCAATCAGTTGTTGTCGAGAAATCCCCTTTGGCGCGGCATCACAGTCCATTCCCCTTCTCCTGGAAAATTTGTCCTTACAGGGTATCTCCATACTAGAAGCGACGCTGAGCAACTTTGGGATTACATGACTCGCAACTTCTCTTACCCAGACTTGTTAGAAGACAAGGTCGTTGTCGAAGAAGACATTCTTACATCGGTTAAGTCTACCTTGAAAGAGCATGGTTACCCAACAGTATCGGTGCAGTTAGCAAATGGGGAGCTCACCCTTACAGGAGGAGTTCCCACGGGTTCCAAGGCAGATCTTGATAAAATGGTAGAGGAATTTAGATCGTTGCCAGGAGTCCGAAGTGTAAAGAATTATGCTGCAGAAGTTGCTAAGCAGGATGCAGTCATTAATGTGAGTGATCGTTATACGATCTCTGGAATATCGAAGACAAGCGATGGTGGATTAAACGTAGTGATCAATGGACGTATTTTATCTAAAGGTGATGTTCTTGATGGAATGACGATTATCAGCATACAACCGAATATGGTGTTGCTGGATAAAGATAATGTGACGTACAGAGTAGACGTGGCGAGATAGAGACCCCTTCGTGAACGCGCCCGAGCCCGTTGCCCGAACTTCGCCACCTGAGACATGGGCCCAAAACTCTTCGTGAACGCGCCCGAGCCCGCGCCCGTTGCCCGAACTTCGCCACTCGAGACATGGGCCCAAAACTCTTCGTGAACGCGCCCGAGCCCGCGCCCGTTGCCCGAACTTCGCCACTCGAGACATGGGCCCAAAACCCTTCGTGAACGCGCCCGAGCCCGCGCCCGTTGCCCGAACTTCGCCACTCGAGACATGGGGCCCAAAACTCTTCGTGAACGCGCCCGAGCCCGCGCCCGTTGCCCGAACTTCGTCACTCGAGACATGGGGCCCAAAACTCTTCGTGAACGCGCCCGCGCCCGCGCCCGTTGCCCGAACTTCGCCACCACTATCCGAGACGTGGCGCCAACTCAACTAAATTAGGCCAACTCAACTAAATTAGAAGGACGATAAACATGACAAACATGACAAACATGCCAACCGCGACAAACACAGAACAGGAACCACAGAAACCCCAAAATCATAAGTATTATAAAGATTATTTTGACCATGAAAAGCTAGATGTTTATCAAGCTTCAATATCATTGATTATATTGATTGATGCAATCGTTAGAAAATTACCGAGGGGCCGTTCTTATCTTTCGGATCAACTTCTTCGCGCCGGCACATCGGTTCCACTAAATATAGCAGAGGGTGCTGGAGAATTTTCAGCCAATGAAAAAATCAGATTCTATCGAATGGCTAGACGGTCAGCAACCGAATGTTCAGGAATCATGGATGTATGCCAACAACTTAATCTTATTGAAGAAAATAACTATTCAAAAGGACGAGAATTGCTGTTGCGCATAGTCGCAATGCTTACAAAAATGGCTCGAATTACAGCTCCAAGCTGAATTTGGCTGGATTAGGAATGGTAGCGGGAAAAAGGGATCGAGGAGCTCGGAAGCGGACAGTCAGGGGCTTGGGTGGCGAAGTTCGGGCAGCGGGCGCGGGCTCGGGCGCGTTCACGAAAGGGGGCTCGGGCAGACGGGGGCTTGGGTAGGAGAAATTCGGGCAGCGGGCGCGGGCTCGGGCGCGTTCACGAAAGGGGGCTCGGGCAGACGGGGGCTTGGGTGGCGAAGTTCGGGCAGCGTCCCCTGTCCTTTAGGTCCCTTATGTCCTTTACGTCCCTTGTCCCTTCTTCGTTTTCTCTTGCCTTTTCTCTTGCACTTGAAAGCGATCCTGCTTTATGTTATAATGATAGTATACAGGGAAAGATCCTATGTTTGGACTAGAAAATCAAAAGAAGAAGAAAAAAGCCGAGCCCTTCATCTTCGAGCTGGAAAAGAGCTGGAAAGATCCAACTCAATATCGCGAACTGAAAGTAAGAGTTGAAGGACAAATACAACATATTAAAGAAATGCTTAAACGAGGAGAACGCAAAGAGGAGTTTGACGAATTTGGCGTCATGCTTCATGGCTACACCTCACTACTGAAAGTTATGGCAAGATGTATTGCCAAGACAAAAAAATAGATTAAGTCTTGAAAGAATTCTGAACCGAGGCTGTGGTCAGCTTTAAAGAAATGAAATTTCTAGTACGAATTCCCCATCAAACTTATATCCGACACTAATTATATCTATTAGGAGGATATATGGCAGCGAACGATAACCCAACGCACTTTGGAACTAACGCAACAAAGGCACAAGAACATGTAGGTTTTGATGTCAAATCGTTGTTTTCCATCATTACCACTGCTACTGTACAAGCAAAGAGCAAACTACAACAAATTCATGGACGCCGCAGCGCCATCAGCATCGCTGATATGTTTGAAATGCAGATGCTTATGAACCACTTGTCACAGGTTTCTGAGATGTCGACTAACGTTGTCGCCTCCTCAAACTCGGCAATTCAAAGTATGTCAAGAAACGTGAAATAACATTAAACGTCTGACCGTAACAAAGAGGTCTCAAAATACTATGGAAGAGCAGAAACTAAAAGAATTTAGAGATGACTTTCAAATGTTGATTGAAGCCGGCTTCGTTGCGGTCAAACAACTCGACGAAATTAGCGCAACCCGCATATTTCACGCAGCACACGTGCTGAACCCAACAAGCACCGCCCCCTTCATCGGCTTAGGTTATATCGCTCTAAATAAGCTGGAAACAAAGCAGGCCGTCAAAATTTTTGAAGAAGTCCTCAGACAAGAACCGGAGAACCACCTCGCCCAAACGTTCCTCGGCATCTGCTTCCTCTTAAACAAACCAAAACGGAAAAAGGGGGAACAATTAATCAAAGAAGCAATGGAAAAAACTACCGATCCCACTATAAAAGACTTAGGGCTAATTTCCTTAGAATGGGCAGAAAAAGATCTCAAAAACTTGAAAAAAGATAAAGCCCCATTCTTTATGACCGATAAAAACGATGAGAAAGGATAAAAGTAAGCCATATGACATCACAAATTGTTGAGAACTTGGACCTCGTTGCAGAATTATCTGAAGAAGAAACTTTAAATAGCACCCAACAGTCGAAAGAGCCACTCGCCAACAAGGAGCAATTTAACTCTATCCTGGAGGAGAAAAATACTGCACCCTCGTTTGGAAAATTTCTCACTGTTGAATCTTCGAAATCCACTCTCTCTTTGATGGATGCCGTACGAAACCAAAATTATCGCGCCGGAAACAGCTCTCCTCTAGTGGGTCATGATAAACTAATCGCTCAAACAAGAGAGGCAATAGCTAAAATTGAAGAAGTGAAACAAACTTTAGAAACACCAGATGTGAGGATTAAAACATCTTCTCACGGGCTTTTACATAACAACCTCACTCATATCAACGAAAACCTCAAAGCAGCACTTATCCGCGCAGAAATTGAACTGGATCCCACAAGCAATAAACACCTGTGTGAAACGACAACATCTGGTTTAAAACAGTCCGTCAAGCACTTTGCTAACTTGTTAACACAATCTCAGGGACAACTTGAAACCCTAGGAGAAGAATTGACAGCAATGAGCAGAAGTGGAATTGAACTCTCTCCCGTAAATATGCTCGCCATACAAGTAAAACTTGGCAGCATCCAACAGCAACTTGAGCTCTTTGCCAATATGTTGAACAAAAGCCTCGAGATGATCAAAACGGTTATGAACGTCCAAAATTAGGGACCGAACCGATGGCCTTAAAGTCATTAAGCCCCGGAGGGGCTACACCATGGATCATTCTAATAATCTAGATTCCCTTCTTGGTGAGCTTGAAGAAATGCAACTCACCACCGTCAATGGGCGCATCACCCAAATCGTCGGCATGCTTATCAAAGCAATTGTGCCTGACGTGAAAATTGGCGAAGTCTGCCTCGTAAAACGGGAAGGGGAACCCTTACTCACTGAAGTCGTCGGTTTCACACGCGACGAAGTCTACCTCTCCCCTCTCGGTGAAATGTCCGGCGTCGGCCCCTCCTCCGAAGTCATCCCCACCCATATGCCCCTCAACATCAAAGTCGGACCTCAACTTCTGGGTCGGGTTTTAAATGGCCTTGGAGAACCCCTCGACGTCGCCACTAAAGGGCCTTTGGAGTTATTTGAAAGCTATCCCGTCATCCAAGCCCCTCCAGACCCCCTAAAACGAAAAAGGGTCACAGAGCCCATCTCCGTCGGTGTCCGTTCTATCGATGCCATCCTCACAACAGGTCTGGGACAACGCGTGGGCATTTTCGCTGCAGCCGGTGGAGGTAAGTCTACCCTGCTGGGAATGATTGCACGAAATGCCGTTGCCGATGTCAACGTCATCAGTTTAGTAGGAGAACGGGGCCGCGAATTGCGCGATTTCATAGAAAAAGATCTAGGTACAGAAGGCCTAAAGCGTTCTGTCCTCATTGTATCCACCTCTGATCAAGCCTCCCAATTGCGTTTGAACGCCGCTTATGTTGGAACCGCCATCGCCGAGTATTTCCGCGACCAAGGAAAATCTGTCATTTTCATGATGGATTCCGTGACGCGTTATGCCCGTGCATTGCGAGAAATTGGATTGGCTGCAGGAGAACCCCCCGCTCGGGCAGGATATACCCCTTCCGTATTTTCGATGCTGCCAAAGCTCCTAGAACGTGCAGGCAACTCCGACAAAGGGTCTATCACAGCTTTCTATACTATCCTTGTCGCTGGCGATGACATGAATGAACCCGTTGCCGATGAAGTGCGCTCCATTTTGGATGGACACATCATCTTATCGAGCGACCTTGCCCGACAGTTCCACTATCCAGCCATCGATATTCTGTCTTCAGCAAGCCGCGTCATGCCCTCCATTGTGCCAAAAGAGCATATGCAACTCGCCGGGAAGCTGCGCGAAGTTTTGGCAAATTACAAGAAAAACGAGCTGCTCATCAAAATTGGAGAATACAAGCGCGGGTCAGATAAGGCAGGGGACTTTGCCATTGATTATATAGACAAAGTGAATCGCTTTTTAAAACAGGCCGTTGAAGAAAAATGTACCTACGCAGAAACACAGCAACTATTGCGTACATTATTCAAATAAGTTGAGGTTGCAATGGCCAGACGAGACTATCCACTACTGCAAGTGCTCGCAATAAAAGTGAAGCGAGTGGAGGCTGCTGAGCTTGTTGTGAAAGAAAAACAACAGATTCTCCAACAAGAAGAGGAGAAGCTAGCGCAAAGAAAAGCCGAACGCGATAGAATCTTGCAACACAGAACAGAGAAACTTCAACAGCTTCGCGACGAGTTAGACCACGACACAACCACCCCAAAAGTTCAACAAATGAAGGTCTATCTCAAAGTGGTCGATGAAAAACTGAAAATTGAAGAGAAAAAAGTCAAAGAACAACAAGAGCGCGTAGACAAAGCCAAGGGAGAACTTGAAGAAGCCAAACGCCAGCTGAATATTAGACGACTAGAAGTGGATAAAGTGGAAACGCATCGGGTTAGCTGGGAAAAAGAAAAAAATAAAGAAGACGAAATCATGGCAGAGCGTGCCATGGATGAATTAGGGACGATGATTTATTCATCCCGCAAACGTAAAGACTTAGAATCGCCTGAAGGTTAGTTTTAAGCAGAATATCGGGCGTACAAATACGTTTAAACAAACACTTCTGCTTAAGGAGAACATTATGAACCCACTTAATAATTCGACCCCTCCGGTCAGAGATAACTCGAAAAAAGTTGACGGAGATGGAAATGTCGATAAAATGCCACCCACAACGACTCCAACAAAACCTTTTCAACCCGTAATGGAAAAAAGAGAGAATGAGCCCAAACGGACTGCACTGCCCAAGAAAAAGACACATTCACAGGTTGAAGGTGATGCTGATGATAATATCAACTTCGTTGCTGACGAGTCCGATGAAGAGGAAGCAGCACTTCCAAACTTATTAACACTTTCCGCAGCCAAAAAAATCAAACAAATGGTCCCAGATAAATCCAGCGACAGTGAAACCTCTGAAACAGAACTTGAGGAAGAGGCTTCTGTGGAAGCTGAAGGTAAGGTTGCTATCACACCTCCCGATCCTTCCAAAAAGACTATATCATGGGAATCCTTTTCACAAAACACTCAAACCCCTGTTTCAACCGTGAAACAGTCCCCCTTTGCCGTTTATAAACAAATGGCAGCAGGTAATCCAAAACGACCGGAGAAACCATTTGCAACTGATGTTTCTGCAGACCCTACCGGAAGATCCCCTAAAACATCACTAAGCGGTGATAAAAAAACCAATCGCTATCAACCAGAGCAATCCGATCTGGCTGCCGTAAACCCCATGGGAAGCCCAATTGTTGAGGTTTCGAATCTCAGCAACTACTCACTAGAAATGCCGAAAGAAACACAAACGGCACATATCCAAGAGCTCGTCGATCAAATTGTGAAAGAACTCTATGTCATTGAAACTGCTGGAAAAACGGATACGATCCTAGTCCTAAAACAACCGACAATCTTTAATGATGCTCGAGTTGTCCTGACATCATTCAACGCATCAACCAAAGAATTCAACATTGCTTTTGAAAATCTAGCCCCTCAAGCCAAACAACTCATAGATCAGAATTTGAATACTTTGCGCACCTCTCTAGAAGAACACGGATATGCCAACGCAGTCCATATCATTTCGACAACCACCTTCATTGAACACAACATACCCACCGAAAGCGGAAAAGGATTTGCTCAAAGGGACCGAGAGTCAGGTGACGAGCAACAAAAACAGCAGAAACGAAACCCATACGAACCCGACGACCTCGCTTAAACAGGGATGAGCAGTCCAGGCTACGAAAGAAACATGTTAAACGCAAAGAAGAAAAGTAACAGGATACGTAGGATCGCAAGCGGCAGGATAAGAAGGATAGGACACAATTAAACGCAAAGACGCAGAGACGCAAAGAAAATAAAATGGACGAAATTAAACCGATAGTCATTATCCATAATTTTTCATTATAGTCCATTTTGTTTTCTTTGCGTCTCTGCGTCTTTGCGTTTAATTGTGTTCTATCCTTCATATCCTGCCGCTTGCGATCCTGCCTATCCTGTTACTTTTTCTTTCTCGCTATTTTCTTTTCTTTTCTAGCCTAGTGCGTTTGCGTGGGCCTGTGCTTGCATTCTCCATTGCTTGTTCCTTAGAAGAGTCTAGCAGCTCAGGGTTTGTGATAGCTCTGGTTGTCCTGTCAAGCGGCTCCGGGATGCCTAATTCTTGCTCACTCGATACCCCCAGCTCTTTAAACTTGCGCGCCGTCACAAACACTCTCCCCTCAAACGACCCCACAGCCTTATTATATGCCTCCACAGTTCGGTCTAGGCCTCTGCGTATCTCTTCAAAGTGTTCAGATAAAACGCGTATCCTGTCATACAATGTTTTCCCAAGCTCGCTAATATGCTGAGCATTCTCTGCAATCAATTCCTGACGCCACCCATGAGCCACCGATCGCAACAATGCAATCAACGTCGTCGGAGTTGCTAAAATCACCTGTAAGTCAACTCCATATTCAATAAGGCCTGGATCATGCTCCAGAGCAACGCTTAAAAAACTTTCTCCTGGGATAAATAATACCACAAATTCAGGCGCAGGCTGAAACTGATCCCAATAAGACTTTTGTGATAGCTGGATAATATGTGTGCGGATCTGACGGGCATGGTCGCGGAATTTCTGCAAGCGAGTGACTTCGTCTTTGGCTTCAAAAGCCTCTAAATATGCTTGCAGTGGTGTTTTGGCATCAACAACCACCTGCTTGCCATTGGGCAGCTTAATAATGACATCCGGTCGCAACCTCTTTTCTTCATTCGAGCCTGTCTCTTGTTGCGTGAAGTCGCAATGTTCCAACATTCCTGCCATCTCCACAACGCGGCGCAATTGGATTTCTCCCCAGCGCCCTCTCACGTTGGGCATTCTCAATGCCTTTACAAGATTGGCTGTTTCTAGTTGCAAAGTAGCTTGTGTTGTCGCTAACCCCCGTACCTGCTCGCTCAAACCGACGTAGGCTGTTGTGCGTACTGTTTCCATCTCTTGAATTTTGTGGCCAACTTTATCTAAAGAGTCTCTTATAGGCTTTACTAAGGAATCAATAGCCTCCTGACGCCTTTGTAAATCCCCTTTTGCCCCCTCTTGAAATTTTTCTAGTTTTGCAGTAGCTAATTCTAAAAATGACTGAGTATTGTTCTTTAAAACGTCGGCAGAAAGAAGTTTAAACGTGTTCGTCATCTGCTCCTGAGCATGATTTAAGGACTCTACTTTTTCTGAGTTTTTCTTCCTTTCTTGCTCCAAGCTGTATTCTAGCTGAAAAGAGCGGTTCTTTAGCGTTGCATGCTCTTCGACAAGTTTCAGATAAATTTGTAAGTCGATCGTTTTTTCCACACGAAAACGGGTGAACAAAAACCAACATAGCGGGAATAACGGGATGATAGTAAAAAGCCAGACTGGATTCATATGGACACATCATAGAATTCTGCAAAGGTTGAAGTAAAGTGCAAAAATAAGTTAGAATCGCAGGCTAGTGAAGGGACAAAGGACCTAAAGGACAGGTAGCACTTGTGTATAGTCCTTTACGTCCTTTAGAGGTAATTGCAGAAATGCCAATGTTTAGGCCAACGATATTGGTTTGTGCCGGCCCTCCGGGACGGGATGTGTGGGTTGGCAGTTACCCAGGCTTCGCTTACCCCTCCGGGGAGCTTCAGCCTGGGCTATTACGTGAACAGGCCCTCCGGGCTGTGTGCAGGAGCTTTTGTATTAAAATCACTTTTCACACTGCCCGGAGGGCTGTTTACATAATAGCCCAGGCTGAAGCTCCCCGGAGGGGTAAGCGAAGCCTGGGTAACCGTCAACCAACACACACCGTCCCGGAGGGCCGGCACAAACCGATACCGTTGGCCTGATGATGTGGCACTTCTGCAATTACCTCTTTAGGTCCTTTGTCCCTTCGCGAATAATTTTGGCAACAACCTGGATATTGTTATGAATTTGCGAGTTGTTAAAGGCATTTTATTAGTCGCCGGCACCTCTATCGGGGGCGGG
Source organism: Chlamydiota bacterium (assembly GCA_013288825.1). Lineage (GTDB taxonomy): Bacteria > Chlamydiota > Chlamydiia > Chlamydiales > Parachlamydiaceae > JABDBC01. The sequence goes on along the minus strand of JABDBC010000019.1, from coordinate 12,710 downwards.
ATGCTTGCCCTCCCAGTTCTCACAAGCCTAACTGGATTCCTCCCCTCCCTGCTCGTCTATTGCCTCTGCTGGCTATTCATGACTAGCACAGGACTCATCCTCCTAGAGATTTGCTTATGGACCAATAAAGAAACAAATATTATCTCCCTAGCCGACAAAACTCTTGGAAAACCAGGAAGAATTGCCGCTTGGATCCTCTATTTGTTTTTGTTCTACTGCCTTTCATTAGCCTATGTCGTCGGTTGTGGAGACCTCGTCATTGAGCTGTTTCAAGAGAGCATTCCAGAATGGCTCGGATCCACTCTATTTCTGATGATTTTTGCTCCCATGGTATACATAGGAGCGCGACTCGTTGGTCCAATTAATGCGATACTCATGGTTGGATTAGGTGTTTCCTATGTCGTATTCGTTTACCTTGGCGTACCTCATATCAAAACAAGTCTGCTAACTCATCAAAATTGGAGTCTCTTTCCAACGGCATTTCCCATTGCGTTTACAGCCTTTGCTTACCAAGGGATTATCCCAACTCTTGTGCATTATATGCACCGCGATGCAAAACAATTACGGACGACAATTATTATTGGTAGCTTCCTACCTCTCCTCGTCTACACGATTTGGCAAGCATTGATTTTGGGGATTGTTCCTCTTGAAGGACCTCATGGTTTAATGGAAACCTTGAAGCTTGGAGAGAACGCCGTACTTCCACTGCGCCACTTTCTCGATAATCCCAATGTCTACGTCGTTGGACAGTTTTTCGCTTTTTTTGCCCTAGTTACCTCGTTTTTGGGGGTAACTCTTGCCCTTGTCGACTTCCTAGCTGATGGTTTAGCAGTCAAAAAGGACCAGAAAGGGAAACTTCTTCTCTGTGGGCTTATTTTTGTGCCCACTTTGATCATTTCTTTCATCTATCCCGGGATTTTCTTGATAGCCCTTGACTTTGCAGGGGGGCTAGGCTGCGCTTTGTTGCTAGGGATGCTGCCAATCCTCATGGCTTGGTCGGGACGCTATTGGCTGGGCTTTAAAGGAGAATACTCTTTTTGGGGAGGCAAGCCTATACTTGTGATTTTAATGGCTTTTGTCCTCTTCGAACTAGGCTGCCAGGCTTACATCACCTTCAATTTTTAATGGACAAATGGACATGGACGGTAATGGACCAACCTTTCGTGAACGCGCCCGAGCCCGCGCCCGTTGCCCGATCTCGATCGTAAACCTTATTTCCGTACCCGAATTTCAGCATGATCGGGTTCGGACAGGGAAAGTTCAGACAAGGGAAGTTCGGGCAACGGGCGCGGGCTCGGGCGCGTTCACGAAAGGCTGGTCCACAACTGTCCATGTCCATTTGTCCATTATTTCGGCATGATCGGGTCCGGACAGGGAAAGTTCAGACAAGGGAAGTTCGGGCAACGGGCGCGGGCTCGGGCGCGTTCACGAAAGGCTGGCCTGGGGCGTCACATTTGACGTCAGGCAGCCTCCATTTTCTCCGAGATAAATCGTGCCAACTTTGAACTTAAATCTTCCTTTGAAAGTTGGCTATTGGTTTAACTTCGTGCAAAGGTAGCTTTAATGACTTCCCTCTGCGTCTCTGCGCCTCCCCGTCTCTGCGTTAATCATTATAACGAATTTAACGCAGAGACGGGGAGGCGCAGAGACGCAGAGGGAATTATAAGGCTACCATTGCGCGAAGTTAAACCAATAGCCTGAAAGTTTGGTATTGAATGTTGTTAGAAAATGCACCTTCGAAAACATATTAATTTGTTTTTAAATGTGACGCCCCAAGGCTGGTCCACAACTGTCCATGTCCATTTGTCCATTACGGTACAGTTGGCTCTCGTTTTTTGTTTTGCGCTTTTCCTCGACGCAATAGTCTTTTGGTCGCGTTCTGTTGGTCATCAACGCTAGCGCATTGACTGCAGTGGACGCCGACTTAAGGAAAAGCGCAAAACAAAAGGCGCAAGAGGCTATCAAATTCCTCTTTCGCCCGGTAAAACCATAATGCTCTATTCAATGTCAATTGAGAAGCCACTACCACCATTGTAGTAGGGATAAGTGTTGTAATAATAGTATGGATAGCTATAATAGTATGGGTTGTAGTTGTTGTAAGCGTCGTTATAGTATCCATTGTAGTAGCCATTGTTGTAGTAGGGATAATACCCTCCGTAGTAACCGCCGCCACCCCAACGACCGCCATCCCAATTACGGTGACCTCCTTCCCATTGATGTCCGCCACCCCAATTATGGCCTCCGCCGCCCCAATGACCACCCCCACCATGACCACCCCCACCATGTCCATGGTCAGCTACCATAGTATTAGAAGAGGTCTCTTCTTTCGCATTCGCGACTCCAAAGAAAGGAAGTGCCACCAGAGACAACATCATAGCAAAACCAAACAGGCCCTGTATAAGTTTGCTCATAAATACCTCTCATGAAATGAGTTAAGGACCAAAAAAATGCCGTAAACATCACCATCAAGATCTTTAAGATCTAATTTATAAGCTGAAGGACAATAGTCCCTTTTTTATCCAGCTTACCCTTTGATGTTCGAAGGGCCATCGATTCAGGAGAGCTTTCGCTTCTTTGAACGGATTCCCCCGTGAGGTTTACGGCAACGACTGAATTAGTTAATTCAATCGTTCTTACCTAATTTCATTATAGTATTATATGATTTTTATAGTAAATAGTTTTTTATATATTTAATTATTATCTGCAATTACGCCAGATTGTCGCGATAATATCAGGTATGAGGTATAGTGAACAGAGACTTAGAGCTTCGAAGATAACGCGAACTTTTATTGCTCTATGGTTTGTAGGATGCATATTTTTATCAATACTCAAGCCGATACAAATTAGATATATTACAACGATAGTGCTAACAATCGGGATATACGATATTATCTTTTCCCAGTTTCTTTTATTCCAATCCTCTGGTTTCGAAAGAGTATTGTATTGTTGTACCCTATCACAATATTCTTGACTGATATGATGCTTTGCAGTTTCAAAACCCACTGCAGGATAAAAATTTAAATCTGACATAAAAAACTCTATTTTCAATTTTGTTTTAAATTTGTATTGCTTAATTTGGACCCTCTGTTGGAGCAATTCCGCCAAATCGTCGCAATGATATCGGGTATAATAAATAATGCTCCAAGGCATAAGCCTTCAAAAATATACCTCACTCGCAGCGCAATATAATTTTTATGAAGTTCTTTTGGGAAAATTGGAGTATCAGATTTCACACTAACTACCATATGAAAAATAAAAATAACAGTAGAGATTACAGGTATATAACAGAATATCCTTACATAGTTTCTCATGTGCCATGAATCTGGCACAAAATAATCTGTGTCGAGCTTTTCTAACACTTGCTCCGCTTTGTCTTCAAACGTTGAGCTAATGTGATGTCGTTTGGTTTCAAAACCAACTGCAGGATAAAAATCTAAATCAGACATAAAATTCTCAATTAATAATCTTTTAGCGCCCTGTAGAGGCAATTACAGAAGTGCCCTGTGTTAAGGCCCGAAGGGCAGGCGTTTCACAGTCCAGGTCGGTGCGCTACATTATCACGCATTTAAATTAATAGGCCCTGAACTCGGTCTGGTTCGTTCGTCACAGCAATTTCGCCAAATCGTCGCAATGACATCAGGAATGATGAAAAGCGCGCCAAGGCTCAAAGCTGTAAAAACATCTCGCACTTTATGTCCACATGAGTATAGTTCCTTAGGCACAGGAATTCCTTTTTTTGCATGACATTTGACAAATATTAGAGAAGATATAGCTATTATAGTTGAAATTATTGGAATATAAAATACTATTCTCATAATATTTCGACTCTTCCATCCATTCTCTGTTTGAGGCCTAATAATAGGTAAGAGTTGGAAGGAGTAATTATTTAATATTTGGGAACCCCGTTCGTCTAAGTGATGCCTTTCGGTCTCAAAACCAAAAACTGGCAAAATTCTCAAATCCGACATAAAATCTCCTAGTATGTTCTAACGGGTTGTGGGGCTTTGTCACAGCAATTCCGCCAGATTGTGGCAATGATATCAGGTATAATGAGAAGCACACCAAGGCTCAAACCTATAAAAATGGTTCTCACTCTTAGTGCAAGGCAATTGGAAAATAGTTCTTTTGGAATAGCGCTTCTTCCATTCTTCCACTCCTTTATACAGCCGACGACAACACGTATGGTAGATATAACTGGAATGTATGAAATGATTCTCCCTACATTTCGTCCCTGCCAATTGTCTGGATGGAAAAAATGGAAAAAATGTCGTTCCTTATCTGGGTGGGCTTTCGAATAATAGCTATATGCCTTACCACAAAAGTCTGAGCTTAGGTGATGGTTTTTTGTCTCAAAACCGAGTGCAGGACAAAAGTTTAAATCTGACATAAAAATTTCTCTTTTAATTAGGATGATTAAATTATAAACAGGATTATACCCAAGTTTAAAGTTAAATGCAATAAATATATGAACATATATATGAACATAAATATATGAGTGTTTTTTATGCAATCTAATTAAACGCGAAAATGGAATGGAATCGAAAGAATTGGGGGTAGTGTTTTTTCTTTATTGAAGTGTACGGAGCATATACCCCTCTTAACGATGTGGCGCCCCTCCGGGGCGAGATGGGTGTGTGGAACGTTACCCAGGCTTCGCTGCCCCTCCGGGGTTGCGCTCAGCCTGGGCTAAGTTGTTACAGCCCTCCGGGCCGTTTGCAAAGACTATTTTGAGTTGCATCGGCCTTACAAACATAACAGAGGGAATAACAGAGTTTGCAGGCGGCCCGGAGGGCTGTGACAATTTAGCCCAGGCTGAGTGCAGCCCCGGAGGGGCGAGCGAAGCCTGGGTAACGCCCCCACACATTCATATCGCCCCGGTAGGGGCGCTACATTATCCAACGGCAGTCAGGGGTCTTGAAGGCAAAGCTATTAACGTTCGGATGCCGGATCTTGTCAGTCTCTCATTGAGGAGTGCTAGCTCATCCGGTGGCATTTGTGGTCTTAAGCGGTCGTAAAAACGCGCTCTTTCAGCTTCTGCCATATTCTCAAGTACTTCGAAATAAAATTTAGCGCGAACTTCAGGATCTAACGCATCAATTCTTTGAGCAATTACATTATCAACCTCTTCTCTAAACGATCCAAAAATAACCTCATCTGCCGTTTTCTGCGAAATTTCTGAGAAGGCAAAATTAGGGTCCTCGAGGCGGCGTTGTAAGCAAAAAGCTGTTAAATATCCACAAACAGGTCCATGGCGACTAGGATCCTGAAGACTCGGTTGTGTTATTTTTCTCACAAATCTGTATCCCATGAGTTTTGCACGAGCCGAAAATACTTCCTCAATCCTTGCAAAATTGCCATAGTCCCTCATACCATCATAATGCTCAATTGTACCTTTGGCATCTGCTTCAGGTGCAGGTTGACCTGGAAGGGCATACTTTTGCCTGTCAATGAACATCAAGGCCCAATGATTACCACCCGGCATTCTTTGCCCTGGAACAGGGATCACGCTTCGATCAGATGGAACAGATACGTAAAAGGCTATATTCCTATTTCCCCACACTTTCTTATCGCGTTCATGTTGAGCCCTTACAACGTGATTAGGCAAATCCCTTATCAGCCTAGGCGCTTCGTCCTTTACCATATTATCAGTTACAAAAACGCCTTCCCCCCCGTCATGAAAGCTAAATCTGTCTTCATATTGTTTTGCTAGATATTCGAAATATACCTTTAGATAGATTTCCACGTGAATAGCTATCAAGCCTTTTGCATATCCAGGAGGACGCGGCGCTGCTCCAGATATGGGTGGTGGTGAAGATGAAGAACTCGAAGGTGCTGGTCTTATTACAGTTTCGCCGCCAAACGGGGCCCCGCCGGGAGCTCCCCTGGCATGTGCAGCGTGAGATTTGGGATCAAACCGAACAGCGTTATTTATTGGGTCATATGGCTGCGGATCAGGCACAGGGCCGAGAAGCGGGTCGACAGGAGTGCGTGCAATGACGGTTGGCGTTGTTCCGGGCTGGTCGATAGGACTTCCTAGTCCGAAATTTTTCGAGTCTGATGAGGACACGCCCGATGATCCAGATCCCGGCAGCCCTAATGCATGTATATAGTCGTCAGCATTTGCTTTAGCAGAAGGTTCGGGCATAGCACTTCCTCCCCCTTCAGTTGTAGGTCTACGTTCTCTAAATACAGTGGACTTGCGGTAGCAGGCTTTGGCAATGAGGGCAATAAGGGGAGGCAGAATTAAAAAATAACTGAATATTTTTAACACTGTATAGGCGGTTTTTTTACAATCCTGTTTCTGATTTTCTTCTTTACGAACCGTTAATCGTTGCTTGGAGCCATCATTGCCGATTCGGATAACACTAAATCTGAAATGGCCAAAGCATCCTGAAATACCATCAAGATATAAGTACCTGTCACAAGCATGACGATTATCACAATCAAAAAATTTAATAGACATAAATAACCTGCATTAGTTTGTTTAATATATTTAATTTTAGTATGTTTTAAAATATAAATCAATGGAAAAGATTTGTTAATGAAAAAAGACTATGTTAACGAAAATTTAAAAAGGACAAAGGACCTAAAGAGGTAATTGCAGAAGTTCCACATCATCAGGCCAACGGTATCGGTTTGTGCCGGCCCTCCGGGACGGGATGGGTTGTTTGGCGCTTACCCAGGCTTCGCGTACTCCTCCGGGGAGCTTCAGCCTGGGCTATTATGTAAACAGTCCCTCCGGGCTGTATGTGGATGCTTTTGTTTGAAAATCAATTTTTCACACTGCCCGGAGGGCTGTTTACATAATAGCCCAGGCTGAAGCTCCCCGGAGGGGTAAGCGAAGCCTGGGTAAGCGCCAAACAACCCATCCCGTCCCGGAGGGCCGGCACAAACCAATACCGTTGGCCTGATGATGTGGCACTTCTGCAATTACCTCTAAAGGACGCGTCCTTTGTCCTTTACGTCCTTTGTCCCTTATGTCCTTTTCGTCCCTTGCGTCCTTTCCCCCATCCAGTCTCCTCCTCCACCTGTCTCATCCTCTTTTTTTCCTGGCTTCTTGTATGTTGTAACGCTATAATCCGGACCATCATTTTGCACAAAGCAGCACAGGACAAACACTATGATGATCAATGTTAAACTAAAGGACAATTCCAATTCCGCCATCGATCTACCAGCCGGCAGCACCGCGAAGGATTTGGCAGACAAGCTCCATCAGAATGCTCCCGATCAGGCACTTGCAGCGAGCATTAACGGCAAAACAAGCGATCTGTCGAGTCCTCTGAAAGAAGGAGATTCTGTTGTTTTGTGGAGTTTTAATGAACCCCAAGGCAAGGAAGTCTATTGGCATACCTCTGCGCACGTATTGGCACAGGCCATATTGCGTCTTTTCCCTGAAGCCAAGCCTACAATTGGTCCTCCTATTGAACATGGATTCTACTACGATTTTGCAAATTTGTCCCTTTCCGATGCTGATTTTGAACGCATAGAAACTGAGATGCAGAAAATTGTGGCAGAAAACTACATTTCAATAAAAGAGTCCTTTTCATCAAAACAAGAAGCGCTGAAAAGCTTTGCGAAAAACAAATACAAATGTGAGCTGATCGAGAGTTTTTCTCCGGATGAACCTCTCACAGGCTATCGACAAGGGGAATTCTTCGATCTTTGTCGAGGTCCCCATCTTTATAATTTAGGAAAAATTAAAGCTTTAAAAATTCTTAAGACTTCAGGTGCCTACTGGCGGGGTGATTCAAAGAACGACATGTTGACACGTATCTACGCAATCACTTTTCCCGATAGAAAGATGCTAAAAGACTATCTTATCCAATTAGAAGAAGCCAAAAAACGAGATCATAAAGTTATTGGACCCAAACTAGATCTGTTTTCCCTTAAGGAGGAAGCCCCTGGAATGCCCTTTATTCATCCTAAAGGGATGATCGTCTGGAGTCAATTGCTTGCCTATCTACGCTCAGTTCTCGATCGCAATAACTATGTTGAGATCAAAACACCCACTTTGATGACGCGCGAATTATGGGAGAGATCAGGCCACTGGACTAATTATAGACAGAATATGTTCACTTCACAGATCGAAGAGCGCGACTTTGCGATCAAGCCTATGAATTGCCCTGGAGGGATGTTGTTCTATAAAACACATACCCGCAGCTATCGAGACCTGCCTATGAGGGTCTCTGAAATTGGTAATGTGCATCGCTATGAGCCTTCAGGGTCGTTATCTGGACTTTTCCGAGTCAGAAGTTTCCATCAAGACGATGCCCATATTTTCATGCAACCCTCCCAAATTGAATCAGAGATCCTTTCTGTGCTTGATTTAGCCAAAGAGATCTATTCGATGTTTGGTTTAGAATACCGCTTAGAGCTTTCGACCCGTCCAGAAAAAAATACGATCGGCACTGACGTGGAGTGGAAGAACGCTACAGAAGGCTTAAAAGGGGCTCTTGATAAAACAGGCCTGCCTTACCGAATTAATGAAGGGGATGGGGCTTTCTATGGTCCGAAAATTGACTTTCATATTCGAGATGCCATTGGAAGAACATGGCAGTGTGGCACAGTGCAACTAGACATGGCACTCCCTGATAAATTTGAACTGGAATACACTGCTGCTGATGGCTCGCGGCAACGTCCTGTGATGATCCATCGCACAATTTATGGTTCTGTGGAACGTTTCTTTGGAATTCTCATTGAGCATTTTATTGGTCGTTTTCCCCTTTGGTTAAGCCCTGTGCCGGTTCGAATTATCACCGTTGCAGACCGACATGAGCCTTTTGCTCGAGAGATTTGTCAGAAAATTAAGAACGCAGGGTTTCAGTGTGAAGTTGATGCTTCAAATGAATCTGTGAGCAAGAAAATCAGGGGTGCTCAGCTTCATCAAGTGAATTACATGTTAACAGTGGGCGATAAGGAAGTGGAAGATCGGATGATCAATTTACGGACTCGAGATGGTGTTGTGAAGGGGGAACTCACCGTGGATGACTTTTTGAGCACTATTGTAAAAGAACGCGATGAACGTAGCCTCAATTCACCCTATGCTGAAGGATAACAAATGAAAGCGATAGCCATTAGCAGCTTTAAAGGGGGCACAGCAAAGACTTCGACTGCACTACATGTTGGCGCTGCGCTTGCAAAATTTCACAAAAAAAATGTTCTGCTTATCGATTTTGATGCCCAAGCTAATTTGACAGCTGGTTTGGGATTTGATCCCGATGAGCATGATAGCTTAGCAGCCGTGCTGCAAGGCAATAAATCGATCGAAGAAGTGATCAAACCGACAGGCATTTCCAAATTAGATCTGGTTCCAGCTGATACGTGGTTAGAACGGATCGAAGTCACTGGAGCACTAGCCTCAGACAGATATTCTCATGAAAGATTGCGAGATATCATAAAGCCCCTACAATATGATCTCGTCATCATTGATACCCCTCCATCGCTCTGCTGGCTGACCGAATCGGCCTTAATTGCTGCAGAACATGCTCTCGTATGTGCAACGCCAGAATTTTATAGCGTCAAAGGATTATCTCGGCTCGCACAATTCATGGAAAGCGTTGGACAGCGCCATCCGCTAAATGTCATTGGAGTTCTCCTTTCCTTTTGGAATCCTCGAGGCAAAAGCAACGAAGCTTTTTTAAATGTCATCGAGTCCACTTTTCCTGAGAAAATGATGAGCGCCAAAGTAAGGCGTGATATTGCCATTTCTGAGGCCTCCATCCACGGAAAACCCGTTTTTGATGTGGATAAAGATAGTCGAGCCGCTGAAGATTATCTGACAGTGACCAAAGAACTGCTGAAACGACTTGTAAAAATGGGGACAAAATGAGCAGCGTAAATGCATTGTTGAATGATCGATTGAAAAAGGGGGCTCAATCTTCAAAAATGGCCAAAATGGCTCTGGAATCAACCAATGGGAATAGAGGCAGTTTTTCAGGCATTTTCACTCCCATTGATTTGAGTGACCAGGAAACTCACTATCTAGAAGCTATTCTTAGGGAATATTCAACCGGAAATCAATCCTTAGACAAGGATTTAAATAGCCTGATGGCAATTACTGCTGAAGTGAAGGCTATAAACAACCAAGCTGCCTTATTGCATGGAGAACGGATAAAAAAAGCTCAGAGGATTTTGACGGAGTATCGCGATGGTGCTTTCACAGCCTGGCTTATAGCAGCGTATGGCAATCGTCAAACCCCTTACAACTTTCTGCAATACTTTGAATTTTGCGAAGCTGTACCGCGTAGTTTGCGTCCTCAGATCGATTTGATGCCTCGACAAGCTGTTTATACGCTTGCGAGTCGCGGTGGAGAAATCGGCAAAAAAATAGAGATTATTGAGAAATATCAGGGTGAAACGAAAACGGAATTGTTGAAGATGATTCGCGTGGCCTTTCCATTACCCAAAAATGATCGAAGGCGCCCAGACGTTGGCCAACATGTGATTCAAGAACTGTCAAGGTTACTAGCTCTTTTAGAAAGTGGTAGAGAGGCTGTGACGAAATCTCAAAAGTCAACAATTTCACGATTGTTAAATGCGTTGCGAGAGACTCTTCATTGAACCCTTTTCCACCACGCAGCAGTTGCAGGGTTTGATAGATTTGGCCCATACACAATAATTGGTGATGACATAGGTGTTAAAGTCTTTTCCAATAGATCTTTTTCGGCTTCTAATTTTTTTGTGTTCTCCTCTTCATAAACAATTGCAAAATTCAGAGCCCCCATTTTTTTTCTTTTAGATTCTATTTCTAATTCCAGTTTTGTGTAGAGTTCGAGCACTTCTTTGAGTTCGATGGAATCTGTAGCGATAGGTGGTGATGAAGAAGATGTTGAAGATGCTGTAGGCGGCAAACTCGACTCACTAGCAGAAGTAGGGAGAGGCGTAAGAGAAAAAGCAACAAACATGCATCGTGTGAGTTCATTTATTTTTGAATTTAAGTGGGAATTTTTCTTTTTCTGATCGTCATACTTCCTGTTTAATAATATTAGCTGACTGTCTATGACTTTGATTTCTTTTTGTAATTGGCCGATAAGAGTTTTCATGTGGCTGGTTTTTTCAGATACATAAGGATCATTTGGCTCAACTGCAATAGGTCGTGAAGGGGAAAGAGGGTCTATGGGAGTAACTGGAGGGGGCATGGAAGTACCAAAAGGGGAACAATAGACGTATTGATTGGGATCAAAAGGTCTAGATAATATTGGTGTAGTCATTGGTATTGCCATAAAAAACCTTTATATTCTTATGTGTTAATGTAATATAAATAAATCAAATCATAATAGATTATGTTATTATTTTATAGCAAATGATTTTATATGAGTTTATACTATTATTGAAATTTGAGGATAAGTATATCCTAGCTTCTGTCGCCGCACTCTCATTGCCATCAAGCTAAGGCGCAAGATCTGAAGAATTTACCACAGAGTTCACAGAGAGAGGAGAGAACGGTAGAGATTACTGAATTTAAGAAAAGTCGAAAAATCGGGCTATCGGTTTAATTTCGTCTGAAATGGTGACAGTTTATTCTATTTGACAGCTTTTACTCCGCCGCCATGACCACCACCGTCTCCTCCTCCATCAGAAGGAGGATCTTTTCTTTTTCCTCCATATATGATACCGTGCAACACATTTGCATCTTCCTCCTTCAAATCACCAGATGATGGTATTAATTTCGAGCGTAAAGATGGATACAATTGCTGTAGATAGGCAATCTGACTTTCTAGACCGGTACTTTTGTTTTTTTCGGTTGCTAAATCAGATCTAAGAATTGCTACTGAAGTTGTAAGAGCTTCCAATTCAGCCATATCTTTTCTTTCTGTTTCTTTTATCGTAATTAGTTCTACAATCTTTTTTCGAGCACTATCATAGTTAGCTTTAAGTGTTGTTAACTCACGGAGTATTTGTTCTTTTTCTGATGATACTGCATTCAGTCTATCGTTGAGGCGCTGATTTTCTTCCGTAAGTGTTTTATTGCCTTCTGTAAGTCTCTTATTTTCGTTTTCCAAAGTTACAACGTGTGTGTAAATCTCGATAAGTTTTTCAGGATTTATGGTAATATTTGCAGTATCAGGAATTACATCTACACGAGGGGGACGAGCTGGTATATGCGGTGGTGGAGCAGGAAGAACTGAGGTATGAACTAATGGTGGGGGTGGTGGGATTGGCAAATATTGAAATTGGCTGTGGCCTGACGAGCTTGAAAAAGACGAACTTGATAAACCTGAAGAACTACTACTCATATAAACATCATAATATATTTGTTTTATTTAATAATTGATTATACAACAATATTAGTTAATAAGAAATGGTTTTTTTAGTTTTTTATAATATTATTAATTACGGTTCAGAAGGATTTGGGGTGAGTGGTATTTTCTGAGGGTATTCTGATTAAAAATACTTGATAATGTAACGCCCAGCACCCAAACGTCTCTCCCTGGCAGAGCCAATCGCAGAAGTGCCCTGTGTTAAGGCCCGGAGGGCAGGCATTTCACAGCCCAGGTCAGAGCGAAGCGAAGGCCTGGGTTAGTCATGGTACACATGGAGTCCTGAAAGGACGACATTTTTGTCATGAACGCACCCGAAAACCTCACCTGTTGCCCAAATACATATTTAATACTCAGACCTGTTCAGGAACCTCCTGGGGCAATGGGCGTGGGCTGGGTTCGTTCATGACTTAAATGTCGTCCTTTCAGGACTCCACGTGTACCATGACT
>JABDBC010000018.1 GCA_013288825.1 Chlamydiota bacterium | reverse complement strand
GATAAAAATCACTTCCAACCAAAAGTAGCCTCACACCCAGACAGAGAATCATGCCAATTGGCTTATCGCACTACGTTTATAGAAAAGGCCCCGATGGACAATAGCAGCTAAATCTCTAAGTAATATGATTATCAATGCGATAGGAATCATAATTGTAACGACAAGAGCATCTAAAACAACCCAATGGATTCCGCCTTTGCGATTGACAATGGCCTCATATATTGATTTGCCTATAAGAACAATGCTAATTACTAATAAAACAATGGTAAAGGCTGTGTCCTTTAAGGCTTCCCATCTGCCCGAACATGAACAAAATCTTGCTTTATCATTATCTACCCAACGTATTAAATCTGTATAAGCTTGTTTCAACACGTGATCACATGCCGGCATATGATCATAAAAAATATCACAACCTAATGTCATATAACGCCTATATTTTAAATGTACCGCCCCTACCGGGCTTCTGAAGGAGGAATGTTCTGCTATGCAGTTTTTATGCTCAAAAAATTCATCCTTTAGCCTTCATACTTCATCCTTCAAATTATGGCCCGGTCACTGTACCCACATTATCTGAACCAAAAATAACATCTAGTAATGACGCATCGCCGGTATTATTTACAAATTGATATCCCCATGTCGGGGCTACTGTCGTAGAAATATTCCCATTCAAAATGGCCGTAAATGGAGTCGTTGCTGCTGCATCTTCCTGTATATACACTCCCGCTAAGGCATCTTGCATCGTTGTAGGAACCACAATGTCATTCCCAATAATGTTTGCAATAATGTTGTTTCCATTCGTAGCGGTATTTAAGAAGTAAATAGCTGCTGGAGAATCGCCCCCACCACTTGTCGCCATATTTGTCATGGAATTAAAGTGATTTCCCTCAATCGTAAACTCAAGAGTTCCATCAACATTTGTGGTATTCACAGAAATAGCTCTATCGAAGCCTGAATTTTGGTCAATCCCAGAAAACATGTTCTCCGAGATATTAAATTGCCCTGATAAAGCCCCTGATGATGAAGTGATGTTGATTCCTCGGCTGTTGTCCTGATCGGCACCAAAGAACACATTATTGGAAATTGTCACATCGCTTCCCCTATTAATCAACAAGGCCGAACCGTCTCCATAACTTGTAAGCTGATTATTTTGTATGAGATAATTGTCCCCTTTAGAAATAAGAAGAGCCTTGGTGCCGCTATTTCCTAGCTCATCGCTGAGGTTTAATCCTGAAACGATATTGTTGCCCTTATCAAGAGTTACAGCCGATCCATCAAATGAGAGGGTATTTGTGACAAATGGCAATCCTATTCCTTGTGCTGGTATTGCGATGATCCCTTCTTGGGTGTTGATGAGTTCAACGATCCCTCCTCCAAGCAGCTGTTGGCCTTGTTTGAGCCTAATTCCGGTATTCAACCCAACATCGGTGCTATCTCCAGGCAAGACATAAATCACGTCGTAAGGGTTTGATTGCACTTCTGCCATCATTAAGCTGTCGTATGGAGATTTCACTGTTCCAGAATTTGAGTCAGTGTCTGTATTAGAGTTATCGACAAAGATAAAGCGATAAGGTTTTCCTGTATCTGGATTGATGGCTTTTTTCTTGTAGTGACGATCTGTAACGGCAATAATTTCGCTGCGTTCGACGGGTTGGAAGGCCTCTTCAAGGCAAAGTTTTGTTCCATAACAGCAAGGATCGCAGCCGGGGGCAATTTCTTCACGGCCTCCAAAAGGGAAGTAGAGTCCTAATTTGCCTTGAACGGTGCTTCTGAAGACATTATCGTAGGAACTGCTCACTTCAAGTTTTACCATATTGCAAATGGTAAAAATGACCCGAGCTTTGCCTCCAAAGGCATTTTTTTCTTGTCTTGTGAAATAGTATGGTCCTATTGCGGCATAAAAATCAAAATATTGCATTTTTCTGCCGTGAAATCCGAACTCTGAGTCGGCTCCGAAAAGGGCAAAGTGTCGCTCGCGTGCCAAAATCATCTCTTGTTTGTGGAAATGATAGAATTTGGGTAGCGTAAAAGAGCTTTTGGAGCATCCCACAGGCCAATATGTGTTAAGTCTGAAATCCCAGCAATTCCCTAGTGATTCGAAGCCGACACCGATTTGGTTGTAGTTTAGCTCTTCGGTATCGCGATAGTCGTAGTAGGCATTGATGCCCCAAATTCTGGATCCGATGAAGCGAAGTCCTGCGCCAGCATTAGCAGCGATTCTGCCGTCATTAAAAACATGTCCCCGCATGTCTATAAAAGGGAGATATGACATTTCCAAATAATTCGGAATAACACAGAATCCGGTTAAAGAAGAGTAGCCTTTGTGGTACCCGATGCCGCGTCCTGCGGAGTGTTTTATATCGAAACGAGATAGGGGAGGGGTCAGTTCGACATTATTTTCGATGACAGTGAAATCAGCATATTCTTGCGAGAAAATGGGTAGATGAAGTACAGAGAAGACTGATGCGATTGCAATAAGGGAAAGCCTTGTAATAGGCAAAAACATAGATTTACAGTTGTAATTGGGTTATGATTAAGGAAACTCCTTTATCGGTTATTTTTCAATGTTTTTTTTGCAAATGGATAGCAATGATATCTAAACTTATCCCCGCTACTGCCCTTCTTCTAACGTGTAGTTTCTTTGATTGTGCATACAGTGCACCGACGTCACAATATGAAGGGGTATGTAAACTTTCTGACATTGATAAGTCGTCGAGAAAACACAAAAAGCATTTTCCTGGTCTAGTCAACAATCCCCTGATCACATATCCGATGCGGGCTTTGATGGCCCCATACATTATTCCGATAGATAGTCCTTTAAAGCCGATTCTGGACTCAATATTTTCTGTATCGCGTGCAACACAAAACCGCCAAACATTTGCTGAAGCGGGCTTTGTCATATTATTTTCACAAGAATCGAGCTATATCGTTGTGGCAAAGCATTCTGAGCTGCCCGATTACATTTTTAAAGTTTATCTGGATTCAGAACTTCGAATAAAGAAAAAGAGACCAGGTTGGTTTTGGCTGAAAAGCCGTTGTGAGGGGGCTAAACGGGCTAAGAGATTGATTACGAAGGGAAAAATCAAGCATTTCGTTGTGCCAGACAAATGGATCTATCCTTTGCCTATTGAGCCTATTTCTGAAGGGCCATCTCCACAGCCCATCATTTTAATCGAGCCTGACATGCATCTTGTGAAATATACTGAAACTGTTGAAGCGTGGAAGACAGTGGTCACAACAGATCATTTAGATGAGCTCTACTATTTGTTGAGCAATGGTGCGGGATCTAATTTTCTACCCGCTAATATTCCATATACTAAAGATGGGAAGTTTGCACTCATTGACACTGAATATCCTAAGAGGAAAATCAATCTGCACAAGGTAACGCGCCATTTATCAGATGAAATGCAAGCTTATTGGGAACACTTAATCAAAACCAACGGTAAGGGGTAATTGTAAGGACTTAAGGAGGTAATTGCAAAAGTGCCAATTCATCAGGCCAACGGTATTGGTTTGTACCGGCCCTCCGGGACGGGATGAGTTGGTTGGCGTTTACCCAGGCTTCGCTTACCCCTCCGGGGAGCTTCAGCCTGGGCTATTATGTGAACAGGCCCTCCGGGCTGTATGTGGATGCTTTTGTTTGAAAATCAACTCTTCACACTGCCCGGAGGGCTGTTTACATAATAGTCCAGGCTGAAGCTCCCCGGAGGGGTCAGCGAAGCCTGGGTAAATGTGAACAGGCCCTCGGGGCTGTATGTGGATGCTTTTGTTTGAAAATCAATTCTTCACACTGCCCGGAGGGCTGTTTACATAATAGCCCAGGCTGAAGCTCCCCGGAGGGGTCAGCGAAGCCTGGGTTAACGCCAACCAGCTCATCCCGTCCCGGAGGGCCGGCGCAAATCAATACAGTTGGCCTGATGATTACGGACTTCTGCAATTTACTCCTTATGTCCTTTAGGTCCTTTACGTCCTTAGGGTAAGGTGCAATTTCATGTTTAAGCTTTTAATGATGTTTTGTGCTCTGACAATCCTGTTTGGGTGTGGGCCGAACAAATATCTGCCTGATGAAAATCCTCCAGAAACACCGTCATTCTATGTCCCCGAGAGGATTCGCGTAGCACTCGTTTTGGGCAGCGGGGGTGTGCGCGGAATGGCTCATGTGGGTGTCATTGAGGAACTGGAAGCTGCTGGGATTCCGATCGACCTCATTGTTGGATGCAGTGCAGGAAGCATTGTAGGTGCACTGTATGCCGATAATCCTAGTGCCGAAGCAATTAAATGTGCTGTTTGGAAACTTAGGACGAATTCGCTCCTCGACATTAACCTGTGGACATGCCGCTATGGGTTGTCTAAAGAGAACTCGATGCATCAGGTGTTGGATGATCATTTATGCGCTGAAACGTTCGACCAACTGAGAATTCCTCTGGTAGTTGTTGCAGCCGACCTCCATTCTGGAGAACTTGTCCCAATGGGCTCTGGGGATCTCGTCCAATCTATCCAAGCTTCATGCTCTTTGCCATTTGTATTTGTTCCCTGCAAGTATATGGGAAGGGTTCTTGTCGATGGGGGTGTCATAAATCCCGTTCCTGTAAAAGTGGCTCGAGACTTGGGTGCTGAGATTATTATCGCAGTGGATCTTTGTGAACTGTTAGATCAAACGGTTCCCTCTAATCTGATTGAAATACTTACACGAAGTGCTGAGATTGCCTTTATGTGGCAAAATGAAACATGTACGAAACATTCTGATGTGATAGTAAGGCCAAAGACATGTGGTTGTGGGACGTTTAGCGAAGATAGAAAGGCTGAATTGTATTGGGCTGGCAAGCGTGCTGCAAAAGAGATGATTCCCCGAATCAAGGGGTTGTTAAAGGCGCAGGCATGTGACAATTATGAGTTAAAACAATGGCGTTGGGTGACACCTAATTGCTATTCACCTCAGATTTGTCATAGCAGCGATTAAAGCCATAACATTAATATTTCTCGGTTCTTTCCCTCCCCTTCCTCTCTCTACCTTCTGTGATCTCTGTGGTAAAATTTCTTTCGAAGGTTCTGCACACCTTAATTTCTTTGCGGCTTAGCGTCTTTGCGCCTTTGCGTTGATTTTTTTGACAAGCCCGGGAAATATTAAGGTGATGTGTTAGCGATTGGTGGTATTAACTCCAGTACCCTTTTGCAGATCTCCTTGCCGGCAGGAAAGGTCACGTGCTCCGCTGCCTCAACCAAGGGCACCCACTTCGCATCCTTTATCTCCTCTTTCTGAAGGCGAAGCTCCCCAGCAACCTCAGCTAAAAAATAGATCACCTGCTTATCTATTCGCTTCCCCTGATGAAAAAATGAATAGCTTTCTGTGAATATTTCGTCTGATAAAAACCTATTAACTGTGAGTCCTGTTTCTTCATAGAGCTCCCTGATGGCGGCATCTTTAGGCTCTTCTTCCTGTTCCAGATGCCCTTTGGGGAATCCCCAGTGCCTTGCATAAAGCTGCACGAGAAGAACCAGCCAGGTGCCGTTTTCATTCCGCAAAGGGATGATCCCGCAGGAAAGTACTTTCATTTATACCAATCTCTAGTTACTTACCCGTTAAATGCTTTGAGGAGAATGGATGCATTGTGCCCTCCGAATCCAAAAGAATTCGACATGGCAATATTGATATGATGTTTTTCAGCTTTTGTAGGAAGGTGGAACTCGATACCGGGTTCAGGATCTTCCAGATTAATTGTGGGATGCACAAACCCTGTAAGAATGGCTTTTAGGGTTGCCACGGCTTCGAGGCCACCTGAGGCACCAAGAGAGTGACCAATCATCGATTTAGTTGAGTTCATTAGGATCTTGTGTCTATCTTTGACAAACACTTTTTTGATCGCATTGACTTCTGCCATATCCCCTACAGGGGTTGAGGTGGCATGAGCGTTAATATAATTAACATCGCTTACGGGAATTCCTGCGTCATTTAATGCGTGATGGATGCATTGGGCAACCCCTTCGCCATCTTGACGAGGTTCTGTGATGTGGTGGGCGTCACAGGAAAGGCCGCCACCGAGGTATTCTGCAAGAATAGGAGCCCCTCGTGCGAGGGCATGTTCAAGAGACTCGAGTACGAGTACACCTGCGCCTTCGCCCATGACAAATCCATCGCGATTTTTATCCCATGGCCGGGAAGCTTTTGTAGGGGCATCATTGCGTTGAGATAGGGCTTTGACAGCAGAGAAGCCGGCCAGTCCCATTGGAATAATTGGGGCCTCTGCGCCCCCGCAAATCATCAGATCGACATCGCCATTGCGGATGTGGTTTGCAGCAGAAATGATGGCAAAGTTGGAAGTAGCACAAGCCGTTGAAATAGAGTAGTTGGGTCCCATGAAACCGACTTCCATGGCTAGGAATGCGCCTGGCATGTTTGTGAGGATATAGGGGATGAAGAATGGGCTTACGCGGCGGTGTCCTTTTTCATGAAAAGTCTGAACCCCATCGACGAACATGCCCATGCCGCCCATGCCGGAGCCGATGAGGATGCCGCATCGTTCTTTATTGAGCTTTGAGAGGGCGGTTTCATCGAGCTTAGCATGTTTTAGGGCCTCTTTTCCACCGGCAACAGCATAAGCGATGCAGGGGTCAACGCGGCGGGCTTGTTTTTTATCTAGGTAGAGTTCGGGATTAAATCCGCGAATAATGCCTCCGAAACGGGTGGGGAGTTCCTCGCAAGGGAATTCGGTAATGGTGGAGATTCCGCTTTCGCCGGCTAGAAGTTTGGAATAGAATGTGTCTACATCAGTGCCAAAGCAAGAGACGACGCCCATGCCGGTAACGACGATTCGTTTTTTTGCCATTTTTTCCTCCCCTGCTATTATAAGTTTGTATGGGACATATTTTTCGTGCCCGTGTAAAGGACAAAGGACGTAAGGGACATAAAGGACGTAAAGGACAAAGGACGTAAGGGACGTAAAGGACAAGGCAATTGTCCTTTACGTCCCTTTGTCCTTTAGGTCCTTTATGTCCCTTAGGTCCTTTGTCCTTTACACGGGCACGAAGAATATGTCCCACACAAACTTATTGCTCTTTAGAAAGTTTTTCTTTTCTTTCGGTGTTAATTTTCACATCGATGATATCAGCTTCATGCCAGAGCTCTTCTAGGGCATATTTCTCGCGCAGTTCCGGGATAAACAAATGAACGACAACTTCCCCATAGTCGATGACGATCCATTCGCCAGACTGTTCCCCTTCCACATAAAGAGGCATTTGTCCGAGTTTTTGCGAAGTCTCTTTTATTGTCATACAAAGTGCTTTTAGATGCCGGTCGATATTTCCTTCAGCAATGATGACATAGTCGGCCAGAGTTGAAATATCGCGCACATCTAATGCAAGAATATTGAATCCCTTTTTATCATAGATACTTTGCGAGATTGCATCTAAGGTAGCCGATATTTCCGTATTTATTGTTTGTTTTTTCAAAATTCACAGCCTCATAGTTACGCCTAAAGAGAAACATTTTACACGGCTTTCAATATGAAGTCAACGATTGAGGTTGTGAAAAATTTTTAATGAATTGTGCCGGCCCTCCGGGACGGTGGTGTTATTGGATGGCGCTTCCCAGGCTTCGCTTACCCCTCCGGGGAGCTTCAGCCTGGGCTATTACGTAAACAGGCCCTCCGGGCTGTGGTGAAAGCGTGATTTTCAAACATAGAGTTGAATGTAAATGTCTTCCACATACAGCCCGGAGGGCCTGTTTACGTAATAGCCCAGGCTGAAGCTCCCCGGAGGGGTAAGCGAAGCCTAGGATAGCGTCAACCAATGATTCCGTCCCGGAGGGCCGGAACAAACGAATTAACGATTATTACACAGCCTCATATAGGTGCTTGTCTCTGATATAAGATAAAACTTTGGATGGTACGAGGTGGCCGCAGTAGAGGCCTGCCGCAATTCGACTGCGAATTTGAGTGCTTGAAATATCAAATAAGGGGACTTCTGTTATGCCTGCAGATAGGGCGGTGCGAATAGAAGGTAATAATGAATTTTCCAAAAGCAGTTGATTTGTAGAACGAGTCCCAACATAAATAGGAACTAGACGAGCGATCTCTTCAGGTTCTTTCCATTTGGCAAAATGGGCAGCGGCATCTGCACCTAAAATGAGGCTATAGCGGTTGGGAAAAGGTTTGCCTTGCTCTGCGTGGATGAGGGTGCGCAACGTATCAACGGTATATGAGATGCCCTGGCGTTCGATTTCTGCGGTGAGAATTTGGCATTGAGGGATGTCTAAGAGGGCTAATTTTAACATTTCTAAGCGGTGATTTAGATTGGGTATGTCAGACCCAGATTTGAAGGGATTTACATATGCGGGACAGAAGCAGATTTGGTCTAATTTTCTTGCTTCGCATATGGCTAGAGCAAGGTTGATGTGTCCCAAGTGGATTGGATCAAACGATCCTCCATAAACACCGATTTCCATATAATAACATCCCTTTAAACAACATCCCTTCCACGAATCTGCGGAAAACAATTTCTAAGAATAAAAGTAACAGGATATGCAGGATCGCAAGCGGCAGGATAGGAAGGATAGCAAGCATCCTCTTGATATACAAAGAATTTCCAATGGATCTATGGCCTCCCGGCCATAGATCCATTGGAAATTCTTTTGAAATACAAGAGGATGCTTGCTATCCTGCCGCTTGCGATCCTGCATATCCTGTTACTTTTCTTCTTCGACGTGGGTTTCTTTAGCTTGATGCATATCCTGTTACTTTTTTTCTAGCAGTTGTCTTTCTTAAAATCACTGTAAGACAGTCCAGTTGTTGTGCTTGCAAATCTTGCGCAGAGCACGGCTAGGGTTCACGGCAACCGGTTGACCTGCTACGCTAAGAAAAGAACAATCTTCATGGCTGTCCGAATAAACAATAATCTGTTGTTTTGAAATTTTCAATTGTTCTGCTAAATGAATCACGTAATCAGCTTTATCATCGCTCAGCATAAATTGTGAAATGCCGGAAAAGGATCCATTTTCAACCTGATATCGAGTCGCCGCCCATGCATTTACATTTAGTCGTTTTGCAAAGGGTTCTACAATAAAGGAGGGGGAACTGGATAAGATAACGGTGTGATGTCCGGCTTGTTGTGACTCTTTCAGTCGTTGGAGTGCGGGTTGATAGAGAATCGAATCAAAATGCTCTTCAACAAATTCACAGGCCCTTTCTTGAATGAGACTGCTGTTTTTTCCTAAGAAAAATTTTTGAAATATGGCGTTCTGCATTTCTGGAATTGTGAGGACGCCTGTTTTATAAAAAAAGTAATTCCCAACCAATTGAACCATGGTAAAGAAGGGAATCTGTCTGTGTTTATAGAGATGTTTTCCAAATTGGAAGCTTGAGTTCCCTTTGACTAGCGTGTTGTCTAAATCAAATGCAGCCAGTGCGATACAAGACATCACTTGCCAGTAAGCTGTGCGATTTTCTCTCGAATTTCTTCTATGCCACTATTGATTTTTTCGAGACGTTCTTTCTCTTCTTTAAGCTGTGCATTATATTCCATTGCACGTCCAAAATCCAATCCGGAGACACCTGAAGCACGGCGCAGTGACTCGATTTGATCCTTAATTTCTTGGCGACGTTCTTTTCTTTGTTGCAGGAGCTGTTTTAATTGACCCAATGCATGTCTGTCACCCTCAGGCAAGCTGAGTAGCGCTTGTTCTTTCTTTTCGGCAATGACATCGCGGAGAGATTTTAGGGAGCGTTCTAGTTCAGCTTTTTCATGATTTGGCATTGGTGCGGAGGCAATTTTTTCTAGTAGCGCATCGCGATCAGCTAAAAGTTTTTCCAAATCCCATTTTCCAACATCTTGGATAAAAGCCTGAACCTCATGCTTTAGGTCGATTAGGCGTTGTTGTTTTTGGCGTACCCGTTCTTGCTCGTGATCCTGGCGCGTTTTTTCTTCATTTTTAATTTCGTCGAGGATGGGTACACGAATTTCTTCTAGGCGGTCCTTCAAAATTTTCACTTCATCGCGGCCGAGCTCAACATCGCGCATTTGTTTGGAAATTGCATTCAACCGTTGGATAGCATCGGCTGAGTTGAGTTGTCCACTTCCTTTTTCACTAGCAATAGCGTCGAGTTTTTGGAGTAACTCATCTTTATTCTGTTGAAAGGCGTTTTTTTGTTGAGCCCGTTCCTTCTTCCGTTCTTTGTCGAATTCTTTTATTTTATCCCAGCATTCACTCAATCTCATGCGGGTCTGTGCAAAGACAGGAGAACTAAGAGTCAGCAGTTTAGCCGTATTTTGCAGCAATTTTATTTCTTCTCGAAGGACGAAGCATGGGGCTGAGGGGACGGGGCGATTAAAATTGGCATTAATGAAAGCTTCGACGTCATCATTAAACTGGCTACTGATGTCTTGAATGAGCTGTTTCCGTTTTGGAAATACTTGGTCGCCGGCGTGTGAAAGCCTTTGGAAAAATTGATTTTTTTTCCGAACGCGCATTTCAGTGCGGATGAGTTCCTTTCGGAGGCTATTGATGCGCGAGGCATATGTATTGAGGAGATCCAGTTGGTGCTGATTGTTTTTGTAGAACGGTAAATTTTTTGCAAGAGCTTCAGATTTAAATGAATATTGCTCTAAGGAAGCTTCCGAGGAGGCTTCTGAAGGATCTTTGGGCTTCTCAAATTTGATCAAATCGGCTTCTAGGGCTTTGACAGCAATATCGATTTGCTCCGAAGCAAAGGCACTTTGCTCATCAAATTGTTCTTTGAGGCGGCGAGCTTCTTTAGAAAGTTCGCTATATTTTATCCATAATGCTGCTCTGACGGTAGGGGAAATCTGTTCTTTAAACAATCTTATGGATATGTCGCGTGCTTGCCAGAAATCTTTAAAGTGGGGAGGGGAATTTTGAGTAAGAATTTGCTCCAAGAATAGGATGGAGCGTTCCAACCTCTCTTCTGGGGTAGCGAGAGCTTCAATCTCTTTTGCAAAAGCCTCTACAGCTGGTGTAAGAATGATTTTTGTTTCTTTTTCACTTGAAGCATCTTCAAGAGGCTCCGCTATATTTTTAACATCGGAATTTTCAATTTCAGGGACACTGTCGAAGGGATTTTCGAGTATGCCATTTTGTGAATGTTGACTGTTCTCTTCTGATGAATGGAGATTCTCTTGTTGACTCATAGCCTATATCTTGTTTTGTTTAAAGTGATCATAATTGATTCGCATATTTTAGTAAAGGGACATAAGATCCTGGCAGCTATTCCCGCTAAAACATTTCTGTAAGATTTTTACCACAGAGATCACAGAGAGAAGGAGAGAGGTATGGAGAAGGAAGAGGATATTTTCACACTTCTCCATATTTCTCTTCTTCTCTCTGTGATCTCTGTGGTAAAAATCTTACAGAAATGTTTTAGCGCAAATTGTTGAGATCTTGGTAAATGATATCCTGTGCTAGGTCATCATCGTGCAGATCGAGATCCAGCCAGCGGAACAGATGTTCGCGGCGAAACCAGGTCAGCTGTCTCTTAGCATAATTGCGAGAGGCTCGTTTAAAAGCCTCTACAAACTGGTGGTAGTCGGATTCAGTTTGTGCTGTCGCGAGATAATTTAATGCTTGCCGGTATCCTATTGCTTGAGCGGTGGAAGGGTTTTCTCTAATCCCCTCTTTTTCCAATTGTCTGACCTCATCAATCAGCCCTTCCTGAAGCATTCTTTCACACCGTTTATCAATTCGCCGATAAAGATGATCGCGCTCACGGGTCAGGAACCAGCAGTGGAAATTGTAAGAAAGGGGCTTGACTTTGCTTTTCCAGGCCAGTTTACTTACTTTTTTTCCTGTCAATTCAATAATTTCAAGAGCTCGTATGATTTTTTGTTTATCAGATTTTGTCACTGTGCTGGCATATTCGGGATCAAATTGTCTAAGTTGCTCATAAAGGTTCTCGGAGCCTCGTTTTTCCATCTCGCCTTCTATTTTTTTTCGTATTTCAGGCACAGATGGAGGCCCGACAGGGGGACCAAAAATAAGAGAATGGAGGTAGAAGCCAGAGCCTCCGACAACAATGGGAACATTATTTCTGCTGAGAATGGCTTGACAAGCCTGCCGAGCTTCGTAATAGAAATCGACCACATTGAAGTTTTCAGAGATGTCTTTAATATCGATGAGATGATGAGGGACTTTCAAACGCTCTTCTTGAGTGGGTTTGGCGGTTCCGATGTCCATTCCCCGATAGACCTGCATTGAGTCAGCGGAGACGATTTCACCGCCGATTTTTTCAGCCAATGCCAAGGCAAAAGCGCTTTTTCCGCAGCCTGTGGGGCCTGCGATGACGATCACTTGTTTTTTGGGATGTTGTAGGTTAAAAGTAATTTGCTTTTGGGCTTCTAGGGCTAGGCCAAAGTAAAGACGTTCAACTTTCTGCTTTTCGAGCGTTGTTCCACACACAATTTATTGCCCTTTCTTAGAACTGGCGCACAGCGTCCTCTTCAGACTTTGTAATTTCCAATACGTGATCGAAACCACAAATTTTCATGATTTCGGTAACTTCGCTATTCAGACCGCAGACAATAAACTTTCCACCAGAGGTTTTCACCTGTTTTTTTATGGAGAGTAGCATCCGCAATCCAGCGCTATTGATATAACTTGTATCGCTTAGATTAAATAAGATTTTAGTAAGGCCTTGATTAGTGTAGTCGATGGCCTTTTTTTCAATCGTCATAGAGAGATTTGCATCCAGCTTGCCTTTGATGCGTATGATGACAACATCTCCTTTGGTCACTTCTGTGATTCCCAAAGAATTTTCTGTTTTTTCCATAACTATATCCTCTTATATTTATGTTAAATCCCAGCAACTCAAAATGCAAGGCGAAAAAAAGGAATCGAGTTTTTCTTGTGATTTATCCTAAGATAAGGCAGACTTAAACATACCATTAAATATTATTCCAAAAGAGGGAGTTGCGGAACTAGAACAGAACTGATTTCTGAGCGATTTTTTCGATATATGCCATTTTTCGTAAACCCACATACTCCTGAGAGTAGGGGGTTTATGAAAAGTGGCATAGATCGGAAAAAGCGCCAGAAATCAGTAGTTATAGTTTTGCAACTCCCTCTGCACCTATAAATCATCAATCTCAGGATAGCTATGCAAGAAGCTCTCACGACAATATTAGAACTTCAAGAACCCGATATGCAAATGCTGCAACTCCTTCGGCTCAAAAAGGGACGTAAAATTGAGTTAGAAACAATTCATTCCGTTGAGGGCGCGTTAAGGGACCAAGTTGAGTCGAAAGAAAAAGAAGTCATCGAACTCAAAAAAAATATTCGCCTAGCTGAAGGGGAACTCAATGAGATCTCTGCCAAGTTCAAAAAATTGGAAGCCCAGCAGCATGCGATCAAAAAAGTCGATGAGTTTAATGCCTTAAACCATGAAATGTCTCAAGTGGAAAGGGAAAGAACGGCAAAAGAACAACGCCTGAGTGAAGCATACGACAAATTAGCTGGAGAAGAAGAGCTATATAAAACCCTGCTAGAAAGCCTCGATTCAACAGTAAACAATAACAAGGCTATCGAAACAGAGATCTTGGAAAGCATCGCACGCATCAACGAAGAAGGACGCGGTTTAAAGGCTCAGCGCGACGAACTTGCCAAACAGGCAGATCCCAACATTTTGGGAATTTATGAACGTCTCCTCAGAAATAAACGAGATCGCGTGGTAGTTCCCATAGAAAACCGATGCTGCAGTGGGTGCCACATTATGTTGACAGCACAAGATGAAAACATAGTGCGCAAAGGGGAATTGCTAGTTTTTTGTGAACATTGCTCCCGCATTTTATTCTGGCAAGAGAGCGAAGCGCTTGAGGGCTCGACAGTTGCGACAAAACAACGCCGCCGCAGAACGAAAGCATCACAGACATAAAAAACATTAAATTAAACGCAAAGCAAAAAGACCCGAAGCCGGAAAGAAGAACAGAAAAGGAAAGAAGTAACAGGATATGTAGGATCAGGCAGGATATGAAGGATAGTAAGCATCCTCTTGAAATGCAAAAAATTCCTAATGAGAAGCAAACGCCTTCGGCGTTTGCTTCTCATTAAAATATCTTTTGCTTTTCAAGAGGATGCTTACTATCCTTCATATCCTGCCTGATCCTACATTTCCTGTTACTTCTTTTCTTTTCTTCTTTACGGCTTCGTGTCTTTGCGTTTAATTTTTTGTTTGCATTCTTTACATCTGGGGAGACAAGCAATCGCTGTCGCTGTGCAAACGGTGAGAGAGGAAAGTCCGGACTTTGCAAGAAAGGATACCAGTGAAATACTGGGGGCCGTAAGGCTACGGAAAGTGTAACAGAAAGCAAACCGCTGTTAGGCGAAAGTTTAACAGACAGGATGAAACGTCATGCTTTAGGAGCGTGACCCCACTTGGGGAGACCCAAGGGGCGACAAACCCTATCCAAAGCAAGACCGAGGCGGGGCAATACAGTTTTCTGCTGTGCCTCCTAGAGGTCGCTTGAAGGCCTTGGTGACAAGGCTTCTAGATGAATGATTGTTCACTGCGGCGCAAGTCGTGGTCGACAGAATCCGGCTTATCGTCTCCCCAGACGTAAAGAATGCAACTACTTTCCAAAAAAATAGACGCAGGCGCAAAGACCCGAAGCCGCAAAGTAGAAAAGAAAAAAAAAGAAGTAACAGGATATGTAAGATCAGGCAGGATATGAAGGATAGCGTTTATCCCCTTGAAATGTTCCCTCTGCGTCTCCCCGTCTCTGCGTCTCTGCGTTAATCATTACAACAATTTTAACGCAGAGACGCAGAGGGAACATTTCAAGGGGATGCTCGCTATCCTTCATATCCTGCCTGATCCTACATATCCTGTTACTTCTTTTCTTTCATACCCTGTTACTTCTTTTTTTTTTCTTTTCTTCTTTGCGGCTTCGGGTCTTTGCACCTTTGCGTTTAATTTTTTGGATAATCGGGTTTACATCCATGTTCCCGTTCGAGTTCGAGTTCGGCTTGGGTTTTGCGCAAGTAAAGAAGCTCCAACGAACTATCTCTTGAAAATTGTCCCTTTTCAAACTTTAGGATTGCCCGTTTTGCAAAATGGATAGGATCGGGACTAAGTTCTTGCCACGCCCAATGGATTTCTTTCCACAACGCCTTAAGTCTCAGTGCATTAGGTGTTATTATTTGCTTAACATCTTCGAGAATCGGCATCGCATCTGTTATAGAAAGAATTTGGGGTTCTGACAAATAAGTTATTTGGTCGGAATCTTTCTTTCCTTTAATCAAATAGATCCCCCCAATTTTTGCATCGATCATTGTTGCAAAAAGACCATTTTGAAGAGGCATAAACGTTTCTAGTGAACATACACCTACTAAGGGAACGGCAGCTGCATACGATAGGCTCTTTGCAACGATAGCTCCAACGCGAATTCCAGTATACGAACCAGGACCCACCCCGACGCCGATGAATGTGAATTCCGTTAACTGCTTACCAACGGCTTTTAATCCTTCGTCGATTGTAGCGAGTAACATTTTTGAGTTTTGATAACCGAAGGGAAGACTGCGATGAAAAAGAATATTGAGTCCATCGAGAATGGCGACGAGACCCCGTTCTGTGCTTGTTTCGATTAAAAGTATTAACATATTAAAGTAATGCGCTTGGGGACGATGAGAGATTCTAAAGTTTTAATGAAATAGTTATCCGTCATGCCTGCAATATAGTCGATGACCATTTGCACATTTGTGGTCTGAGAAAGATAAGCTTCAGATTTATCGTGAGCAAAGTTTTTCCAAATGTAACTCTGTTTTTTTTTGTGTGTGAGCTCATCCAAAAGGTACTCGAATAAAATTCTGTATCCCTTCTTAATCTTCGCTGACTCCACTTTTAATTTATGATGAGTATAGATCTTTTCGAAATTGAAACGGCGTAAAACACCCATTGCTTTGTATATCTCTTCAGAAAAAGCGATGTAGTCCCGTCCATAGCTGGATTGGATTATGTCCTGTGCGACAACAGTTAAAAGTTGCCTATTAGAATTTCCCAGTATCGTTTGAGGAATTTCCTCTCGAGAAATAATTTTCAGCTGGATTGCATCTTCGATATCTTTACCAATATAGCTGGCCGTATCGCAAAGCTTGACAAGGCATCCTTCCAAAGTCCCTGGCCAAATATTTTGATCTGGATTCTTTTGTTTTTCTTTACAATCGTTAAAATGATCCTGCCACGTTTTACCCAAACGGGGAACATATTGAGTTCCGCACATCCCCCCATCATGACACAGAAACCCATCATATACAGCCAGACCAAGGTTTAGGGGTTCTATTACGGTAAATAAGCGACACGATTGCAGCGGGTGAGCAAATGGACCATTCCGGTATTCTTCCGAAAGCTGAGATAAATACCCTTCTCCTTCATGTCCGAAGGGAGGATGTCCCACATCGTGGCCTAGAGCGATCGCTTCGATTAAGTCAGTGTTCAGCGATAAAATTTCTCCGATGCCACGCGCGAAGCTGCTTACCAGCTGCACGTGGAGGCCACGATGAGTAATATGATCGTTATCAACTAAATAAACCACTTGTGTTTTATCGGAGTAGCGTGCGTAGGCTTTGGAGTGGACAATACGGTCGACATCTCGTTTGTAGGGCAATCGATGATCATCTTCCTTATCTTTGTAACGACTGTGGTCTTTTGACAGGGCAGCTTTGGGATGAAGAATTTCTTCTTCCCGACGCTGGATGATGTCGCGATATTGGATAAGTGCTTCAGTAGCAATAGAATGTTCCATACTGGGTATTTTAGCAAACAATTGTCTATCACTCAAGCCTTTGTTTTCGTGCCGGCGCATCAACCGAATGCAAAAATTTTTCGTTCTCATGCCCGTGTGAAGGAAGGGACAAGGGACCTAAAGGATATAAGGGACATAAAGGACAAAGGACGTAAAGGACTTAATGCATAGCTTGCTCTGTCCTTTAGGTCCTTTGTCCTTTATGTCCCTTATGTCCTTTAGGTCCCTTGTCCCTTCCTTCACACGGGCACGAAAACAAACATAATTATCCTTGAAGTTTATGGGCAAAAACGCTATTCTGGCCGATACAGTTTAATGAAGAAGGAGAATGTGAATGAAAAAAAATACCCACCCAAAATATCAGAAAGTTCTTTTTGTTGATTCAGCGACCGGAAAAAAATTCGTTTGCGGGAGTACATTGCAACCTAAGGCCGTTGAAAAACATGAAGGGGTTGAATATCCCGTTTTTCATCTTCCTATTTCTAGCTATTCCCACCCTTATTTCACCGGTAGCAATCAGCTTGTGGATGCCGCAGGACGCGTTGAGAAGTTCAAGAAGAGATATGCGCCTAAAGAACCAGTAGCACCAAAACCAGAAGAAGAAGCTCCAGCTCCTGTTGCGCCAAAAGCTAAAAGAGCAAAGAAAAGCTAAGCTAATGTAGTAATTTTACCATAGAGAGGCGTGAAAAGATAGATAATGGTTTGCGCCGGCCCTCCGGGACGGGATGTGTTGGCTGGCAATTACCCAGGCTTCGCTTACCCCTCCGGGGAGCTTCAGCCTGGGCTATTACATGAACAGGCCCTCCGGGCTGTATGCGTGAGCTTTTGTTTGAAAATCACCTTTTCACACCGCCCGGAGGGCTGTTTACGTAATAGCCCAGGCTGAAGCTCCCCGGAGGGGTAAGCGAAGCCTGGGTAACTGCCAACCAACACATCCCGTCCCGGAGGGCCGGCACAGCCCTCTTATGGTAAAAAATTCTTTTGCGTTATTATTATGCTTGAAAAAAAAATTCGAAAAATTCTTGATCGGTTTGCTGAAGTAGAATCGATGTTGGGTAATCCTGACCTCCTTCAAGATCAGAAACAATACAAAGCTATCACGCAAGAACACTCCTATCTCACGGATGTAAAAAACAACTACGAAGAGACAATTCAAAAACAAAAACAGCTCCAAGAAAATCAAGAACTGCTCAAAATAGAAAAAGATCCCGCATTTGTCGAATTCCTACAGGAAGAGATCGCACAGCTCCAGCAACGACTGGAAGTGTTAAAGAAGAAGCTTGAGGACCTCTTAATTCCTCCCGATCCCACTGATCATCTAAACATTATCCTCGAAATACGAGCAGGAACAGGCGGCGACGAAGCCAATTTATTTGTTGGAGACTGCGTGAGGATGTACAAGCTTTTTGCCGATGCCAACGGCTGGAACTATGAACTTCTCTCTTGCACCCCATCAGAAATCGGTGGCTTTAAAGAATACATCATGTCCATTTCCGGCCATAATGTTTACAGAATCATGCGCTATGAAGGGGGTACACACCGCGTTCAAAGGGTGCCTGCAACAGAGGCTCAAGGGCGTGTTCACACCTCTGCGGTGACTGTCGCAATCCTTCCAGAACCTGCCGAAGAGGAAGAAGAAATTGTAATCGATGAAAAAGATCTTAGAATCGATACATTTCGATCCTCAGGCGCAGGAGGACAACACGTCAATACAACAGATAGCGCCGTACGCATTACACATATGCCTTCGGGCATTGTAGCGCACTGCCAGCAGGAAAGAAGTCAGCACAAAAACAAAGAAAAAGCGATGAGATGGCTAAAGGCAGAGTTAGCCGAGCGTGAAAGACAGAAAAAGCAAGAGGCGATGGCAAGTGCACGCTCAAGCCAAGTGGGTTCTGGAGATCGATCTGAGCGCATTCGGACATACAATTTTCCACAGAATAGGCTGACAGATCATCGGATAAATCTTACAAAGTATAACCTCGACCAGATTATGAATGGGGATCTAGAAGAGGTTACCGGGTCATTAGTGGCGCATTTCCGGCAGGAGCAACTCGAGGCGTAGTGTGTTTTCGAGCATTTTTTCGTGAACGCGCCCGAGCCCGAACGTCCATTGTCCGAACCCGATCATTCCAAAATTCGGGTGCGGAAATAGGGTTCATGATAGAGATCGGGCAACGGGCGCGGGCTCGGGCGCGTTCACGAAATATGCCTGCGAGGCGTCTATTATTGCCAGGCGGCGAGGATGCCACCACCGATCAATAAGTAGACTAAGTAGAAACCCGCATCAATCAGGTATGCTTTTAAAGGCTTTTTAGCCCAAAGAACACCAGAAAAATGGGATGTTGCAATGAAACCAAGCCAGATGAGGAAACCGACTTTGAGTCCATCCCAAACAGTATCGGATAACGTACTAACAAACAGAGCCAATACCCAGGTAGTTACCAATGCAACGACGATGGCGCCTAAATAGTCTTTTACGCTTGGATGGCACTCCTCCTCTTTCCACCCCATCGCATCCATCCAGAGTTTTCCTAAAACAAACGGGGAATACCAAAGCATTCCTAAGGCAATGTTTATGACTGCAACTACAAGTACAGCCGCGATATTGATTTCATCAAAATACATATTTGTTGCTCCAAGGTTAAATTAGGGATAGCGTTAGATTTAACAGAATATTTTTTTTTTTGCAAAGTCAAGATTATGAAAACTCACGCAGAAATTTTAAAACTATCAACAGAATATTTAGCAAAACACAGAATCTCATCCCCTCGACGGGAAGCTGAGGAACTGTTATGCGATGCTCTTGGCATTGAACGGATTGCCCTTTATACGCAATTCGATCGACCATTAGCAGAAAAGGAATTGCAAACTTGCCGCGACCGGCTAGCTCGACGCATTAAAGGGGAGCCGCGTCAATATATTCATGGAGAAGTCGAATTTTATGGCTGCCGCATTAAAGTGACACCTGCCGTATTGATCCCTCGGCAGGAGACTGAGATTCTTGTAGATAAAGTGTATAAGGAACTCTCAACAAAAGTCCTTGAGGATAGCCTGGCGGGTAGCAGTGCCTTAGTCGATCTCTGCTGCGGTTCTGGCTGCATTGGAATCGCCCTAAAGAAGAAATTCCCTTCATTAAAGGTGATCCTTTCAGATATATCAGCAGAAGCCCTTGCTGTTGCGAAGGAAAATGCAGCGCTTAACGAGGTATCGGTCGAATTTTTACAAGGAGATCTGTGCAAGCCATTAGAAGGATGCAAGGCTCAATTTGTCATATGCAATCCTCCCTACATATCTGAAGGGGAATTTATGCAGCTCGATCGAGAAGTGCGCGATTTCGAACCCCGCACAGCTCTCGTTGGTGGCAAATCTGGGCTTGAATTTTATGAACGCCTTTCCAAGGAATTGTTAGGGATTATGGCGCCAGGTGGCAAAGTTTGGTTTGAAATTGGGATGGGACAGGGCGGAGCAATTAAAGAATTATTTGAGATATCAGGGTGGAAGAATTGCAAAGTGGAACACGATTGGGGTAACCGGGATAGATTTTTCCTTGCTGCCCTTTCGTGAACGCGCCCGAGCCCGCGCCCGTTACCCGAATTAATACATATTTCAGACTCAGACCTATTCAAGAAAAGATCGGGCAACGGGCGCGGGCTCGGGCGCGTTCACGAAGGGGGGGGGCGGGCGCGGGCTGATGAACATATCCTGTTACTTTTCTCTTTTTCCCTTGAAATTGAATGAATTGTTTAGTATCCTCTTCCTTTGTAGAAAAGTCTCTCAACATTCTATTTTTACTAATCGTTTATGCTTGGTGCTTTGACAGATAAAATGCGCGGACTTTTTTCTCAGCTTGCTGGAAAAAAGAAACTGACTGAGGCAAACATCACTGACGCTGTCAGTGATGTTAGAGTTGCCTTGCTCGAAGCTGACGTCAATTATTCTGTCGTCAAAACACTCGTGAAACGCATTAAAGATAAGGCCCTAGGCGATGTCGTCATCAACTCAGTCACGCCAGGTCAACAGTTTATAAAAGTTGTCCATGATGAATTAGTCGAACTAATGGGTCACAATGAAGCCCTCCTAGATCTGACAAAGAAACCCACTGTCATCATGATGTGCGGCTTGCAAGGCTCCGGTAAAACGACCCACACTGCAAAATTGGCCAAATACCTGAAAAAGAAAGGGGAATGCAAAAACCCTCTCTTAGCGGCATGCGACCTGCAACGCCCTGCAGCAGTAGAACAGCTGAGACTGCTCGGAGAACAGATCCATGTGCCTGTTTTTGTAATGCAAGGGGAACAAAACCCTGTAAAAGTCGCCAAGGCAGCCCTAGAGAAGGCAAAAAAAGACAATCATGACCTCCTAATCCTCGATACTGCCGGACGCCTGCATATCGATGATGACATGATGAAGCAGCTGGAAGATATTAAAGCCGCTGTAGCACCATCGGAGATCTTATTTGTAGCAAATGCGACAACCGGCCAAGATGCTGTCACTGTTGCAGAGACCTTCGACAAACGGATTGCCATTACAGGCACAATCCTGACCATGCTCGACGGCAATGCCAGAGCAGGGGCTGCGATATCTATCCGTGAAGTTACTCAGAAGCCTCTAAAGTTTGAAGGGATTGGCGAAAAGTTAGATGATATCCAGGTGTTTAATCCTCAATCGATGGCGGATCGAATTCTGGGGATGGGCGACACCATTAATTTGGTAAAACGTGCTCAAGAGCACATGAGCGAAAGCGACAATAAAGAGTTAGAAAAGAAAATCCGCACTGCCACCTTTACCTACAGTGATTATCTGCAACAGATGATGATGGTAAAAAAGATGGGGTCGATTAAAAGCCTCATGTCGATGATGCCAGGAATGGGGGCATTAAAAGATATTGATATCGATGAGAAACATGGGAAAAGAATTGAAGCGATTATGTGCTCGATGACCCCCTCAGAACGGACAGAGCAGTGTGAATTAACCGTTTCCCGCCGCAAGCGCATTGCCAGCGGCAGCGGGACAACAATTGAAGATGTTAATAAGCTTGTCAAATCATTTAAACAAGCGAAGCAATTTTTTAAAAATCTGCCCGGCCCAAAAGGCCTTGAAAAAATAATGGGAGGCTCCCTATGGCGTTAAAAATCCGATTGCGTCAATTTGGTCGCAATAACAGAACCGTCTATCGCGTTGTCGTAACTGATGTGCGTGCACCTCGAGATGGAAAATATGTAGAATCTATTGGATGGTACAATCCTCTAGAAACAGAAATGGAAAAAACTCTGTTTTTAAGAACAGATAGAATACAATATTGGCTAGATCGCGGCGCACAATTTACTGAAAGTGTACAGTCGCTCGTTGCTAAAGCAGCGCCAGAAATTGTGAGACAGCAGACGCAAAAGGAAGTGGCTAAACGAGCTAAAGCCGCAGTAAAAAGGAAAAAAGCGTCCAAAGAAGCTAAGGCATAACGGCAATTTTACCACAGAGATCACAGAGAGAAGAAGAGAAGGGACATAAGGGACAAGAACCTAAAGAGGTAATTGCAGAAGTGCCCATTATCAGGTCAACAGCCTTCGTGAACGCGCCCGAGCCCGCGCCCGTTGCCCGAACTTCCCTTGTCCGAACCCGATCATACCGAAAATCGGGTACGGGAATAAGGTTTACGATGGAGATCGGGCAACGGGCGCGGGCTCGGGCGCGTTCACGAAGGCTGTTGACACTTCTTCTACTGGAAGCGCCATGAAAATAACGATACTTTCCCTTTTTCCTGAGTATTTCAGGGGCCCTTTTGATGAGAGCATCATTAAACAAGCCCAGGCAAAGGGACTTTTTAACATCCAACATGTCGACATTCGACAGTTTGCTGAAAATAAGCATCGCCGAGTGGATGAGCGCCCTTACGGAGGCGGACCCGGCATGGTGTTGATGCCGGAGCCAGTAAAGAGAGCAATAGACAGCGTGCGTGAGGCAGATTCCTATGTGATCTACCTTTCTCCACAAGGGAAGTTGCTAACTGCAAAAAAAAGTCGACAACTGGCAGAAAAAAGCAACCTCATCTTGCTGTGTGGGCATTATGAAGGGATCGATGAGAGAGTGCTTCAAACAGAAGTGGATGAGGAGCTAAGCGTTGGCGACTATGTACTGACAAATGGGTGTTTAGCGGCCATCGTCCTCGTCGATACCGTTGTACGCTTTCTTCCCGGAGTCCTTGGGCATCAAGAAGCTGCCAACGAAGATTCGTTTGAGAATGGAATCTTAGACTGCCCTCACTACACCAGACCCGAACTATTCGAGGGGATGAAGGTACCTGAGGTTTTGCTAAGTGGAAATCATAAAAAAATCGCAGAGTGGCGCAAAGAAACAGCCTTGCAAAAGACAAAGCTAGTGCGCCCTGATCTGCTAGAGAAATTATCAAAGGAGAAATAAACCATGAGCAGAATTCCCGCAATTGAGAATTTAGAAAAAGGCCTACTGAAGGAACAAGTTCCTGACTTCCGCATTGGCGATACAGTCAAAGTTCATACCCGCATTATCGAAGGGGAAAAAGAACGGGTACAGGTTTTTACAGGAACCGTCATTGCCCGCAAAGGCACAGGCCTTTCTGAAACATTTACCGTTCACCGTGTTGCCTATGGCGAAGGGATGGAACGGGTCTTCATGCTACATAGCCCACGCATTGCAAACATCGAAGTGATGAAATCTGGACATGTACGCCGAAGCAAACTATACTACCTCCGCGGCACTTCAGGTAAAAAATCAAAAGTCCGCGCCCGCATGGGAACAAAGCCTAAGAAAATCGAACAACTCAGTGGGAATAATCAGGAAACGCCAAATGATGCTGAAGAAACTGTCTCCTCCACTGCCGAGCAAGTGCAATCTTAAGCATGTAACTCCAAAGATCCCAGCAACTGAATGGAAGCGGCTCAAAGAACTCCACCTCTTTGAGACCGCTGCTCGGGAAAAGGGGTTTCAGGCAATAGCAGGAGTTGATGAGGCTGGACGAGGCCCGCTAGCAGGGCCTGTCGTCGCTGCTGCATGCATCATCCCCGAAGGCGTTTATTTTCCTTATGTCGACGACAGCAAAAAACTCGTTCCTAAGCTGCGAAAAGAGATTTTTTTGCAAGTCATTGGGGATAAAAGAGTTATATTTGGAATCGGCATCGTCTGCCACAAAGAAATCGACCGTATCAATATTCTTCAAGCTTCTATAGAAGCAATGTTCCAAGCGATCGCCAAGCTTGCAAAAGAACCAGACTACATCCTCGTAGATGGCGTTAATCTTACTCGATCAACAATACCTCACCAAAAAATTATCCGCGGAGACCAACTTTCGCATTCGATTGCTGTTGCCTCGGTTTTAGCAAAAGAAACCCGCGATCGTTTAATGGAGGAACATCACAATACTTGGCCCCAGTATGGGTTCAATTCTAATAAGGGCTATGGAACCGCGGCGCATCTGAAGGCGCTAGCAGAGCATGGGCCGTGTGAAATCCATCGTCAGTCCTTTGCGCCGGTGAAGGACGCGAATGGACATGGACCTAAGGGACAGTCGCAAATAAATAACTATATCTAAAATAATTTGTTTTTTATTATACTAAGTTTATAGATTGTTAATATTATTAATTCTAATATTAGGGAGTCTATATGGAAAAAAAATCTACCTTGTCCCCCGAAACACCAGATATTTCTGAAAAATTGCACCAGGAAACCCTGGCTCAACTCATTTCTATGACAGAAAAATTCGTGAATGACCACAAAGATGACTTCAATAAAGAATTAAAAGGAGCCCCAATCTCCGAATTCGACCAAATTAAACAACATGCTCTCGAAAATATACAAAAAATTGATGGCGCCTTCTGGAAAAAAATGCAAATTGCTGCCAATACATTCAATGAAAATAGAGATCATTTGCTATCAAAGTCTGATAACATCAGATTCAACGAGGATTTATTAAAAGTGATTCAAAAAGGAGCTGCGGAGCCTGTCGAGAAAGATGAGTCTGATAAAAACAAGCCTAATAAAAGCGAGACTGAAAAAGTAAACATGCAAGACAGCCTTCAGAAGCAATTTGGGATTACTAATTTTATGCTTTATTGCTTTTATGTTGTGGGATACACCCTATTCAATGAAAAGCGATTTGAGGAGGCCTCTGCGATTTTCTTTTATTTGTCTGTGTTGAATCCGTTGGTTAAGGATTATTGGATGGGATTGGGATTGGCCGAAAAGAGTCAGCAGCATTATGTCGAAGCCATTTCGTCGCTTCTGATGGCCGAAGTGATGGATGCGACAGACCCCTATCCCCACCTTCAAACTGCCGAATGTTATCTTCAATTGAAGGACGAATTGGGAGCGGAATTTGAGATTACCGAAGCAAAAGGGATTGTCGAATTGACAAAGGATGAATCGTGGAATTCTGAATTGCACCGCCTGGAGTTGGAATTAAGCAAAATGAAAAATGCGGCCTAAGGTGTGAGTGAAAGAGCAGCAACGCAACGCATCCCATGCATCAAGCGAAGGGACATAAGGGACAAGGGACCTAAAGGACATAAGGGACGTAAGGGACAAAGGACATAAAGGACCCAAAGGACCTAAGCAACAAAGGACATTTGTTGCACCTGTCCTTTATGTCCCTTGTCCCTTAAAGTCCCTTACGTCCCTTATGTCCTTTATGTCCCTTGTCCCTTATGTCCCTTCGCCCGATGCATGGGGCGGATTCAGAACAATTTAGTGTTTGTTACAAGGAGATTTTTATGTCAGGCGTTTCAACACCCCCACCAGGTTCAACACCGCCTTTATGGACTCCTCCCGTTCCTCCACCAGCGCCCCCAACGACGCCTCCTCCATCACTAACCACCACAACAGGTACCACGCCGCCGCTGCCTGAAGAACCTCCTGAAGCCGCTGTAGATTCGTCTACGTCCATACTTACGGTCGGAGAAACGCTATATCAAGTCAAGAATCTCTTCATTGGCGGTAAAAAAACAGAGCTAAAGGATTTAACCGCTGCGCAACGTAAGAGTTTAGAAACAATGCTTTCTAATGTCACTGAACATAAATCATTTCCAAAAGATCTCAAAAATTACAGTTTATCCTTGAAACCTTCTGGAGCCGAAGTGACGGCAACAAAAACCCTTGCCGCCGAAACAGGTGTTGCAACACAAAAAACTCTTTTAACGTTTACAGGACCCGTCGCCGCAACATACAATACAGCACTAACAGCATTTAAAAACGTTGCTGCCGGCGCTGAACGCCTTAGTATTGCGTTAACACGCACAACTGCACCCGGCGAGACACGACTACCTTTTACTGCCACAACAACACTTCCCGCCAGGTTTGAACCGTTGGGAGATCCCAGGCATTTCGCAAACCCCCTCTTGCCACGAAGTTCAACGCCACCCATAACAACTGAAACTGAACCTCCTCCACTTTTGACTGAATTAACTGGAACTCGCCCTGCAATAGCTCCAGCTGCAGGAGCATTGCCACCAGGAACAACAACATCATCGGCAGCAGAAGCTTTTGAAAGCCTACTATTAACGGAGCCACGCATTATTCTCCCTGTTCCTGCCGAACATCTTCCACCATCCCACATAGAATCGCCCCCTCCTGTAAGAGCTGCACCTCCTGCCACTCCCGCAGCTGCAGGAGCACCGCCATCAGAAAGAGAGGCACTTGTAGAATCGTTCCGTACAGAATTAAAAGAGCACCCCATTGTAACCTCAGGAAGCCGAGAAGAAGATGCAAGCATTATAACAGATGAAGATCTTGCAGCGGGAGCTGCCGAGCTGGCTGAAGTCAGAAGCGCTCTCCGGCAGCCAGACACAGCTGCAACACTACCGCCATCAACAACCGAATCATTGCCTCCACTTACATTTA
The DNA here is from genome assembly GCA_013288825.1 of Chlamydiota bacterium. GTDB lineage: Bacteria > Chlamydiota > Chlamydiia > Chlamydiales > Parachlamydiaceae > JABDBC01. The sequence continues at coordinate 11,750 of JABDBC010000018.1, read as the reverse complement.
CAGCAACTCGTATTGTGCCTCCGCATGGGGATGAGGATAAAAGTGAACATCTGTTTGATAATGATGCTAAACTCGCAGCAGGTGTGACAAGAGAAGGGAATGAAGCTTTAGTTAGACATGAGGCAGGTCGCCGAGGAAAAAGTGGCACCCCTACCGATTTGGAAACAAAAAGAGGCAAATTTGAACCCTTTGATCACGCGTTGGCTCAAGAAGAAAGTGATGAAGATTTTAAAGCAGGGATGATAACGCCGGATACAACAACAGCCGGGAGTCAGCGAGCAGCCCTCGATCGGGACGTCGAAAGAATGGGATTGGAGGAAGGCGGGGAGCTTCCTCCGGGAGCCAGACGTTTTGGAAGTGTTGTTGCTTTTCCTGTTCCATTAACATCACCTTCAGTAACCTCGCCATCAATGGCAAGCGCGAATGCGAGCAGTCTAAAGAGCAGATTTGATAAATTTATTATGTCTACAGGAAAAATGGGAGCACGAGTGGCATCAGACTTGACATCAGGCTTGATGGGAATTGTAGGTTTCATTGCAGGGACTATCAGCGTAGCGATCTACATACCAGCTGCACTCTTTCAGGTTGTTGTGGCAGTCGGATCAGCAGCTGTAGGTCTCGTAGTAGGTTTCTTAACTTGGGTAGGTTCAGGTTTTAAATCAAAAGGGTTTCACGCGGGGTTTCAAGCGTCAATGAAATGCTTTTCCATTTTGGGAGGATTCGTTTGCATTCTTCCCACAAACCTAGCCGCTTACCTGATGAATATTTCTATAAAGACGATACTTCCAATTGACAGAAAGATGGATGAAAAAGCGCTCAAAGAGCGCACACTCCGAGAAAAACTGGGGCTTTTAGCCCCGTTGACTGACAAAGAGCGTGAAATCCGAGAAGCACTACACAAAGATTATTGCGACAACTGGGAAAAACGCGGAACTGCACAAGGTGTCTATGTATATGCAAGATACGGTAATCTTCCAGGTGGCATAACGACCCCATATACTGATGAAGTTAGAAGGAAACAGGCAAATCCAGGGCAACCCTTGAGAGAGGAGACATAAATGAGGTAGTTGCAAAAGTGCCCTGTGTTAGGCCCGAAGGGCAGGGCATTTCACAGCCCAGGTCGGAGCGAAGCGGAGGCCTGGGTTAGTCATGGTACACATGGAGTCCTGAAAGGACGACATTTAAGTCGTGAACGCAGCCGAAGCACTCACCCGTTGCCCGACTATTTGAAGATTTTACCACAGAGATCACAGAGAGAAGAGAAGAGCAGTGGGAGGATTTAGATTTATCTTAAAGATTCTTTTAACCTCTCCTTTTCTCCCCTCCTCTCTGTGATCTCTGTGGTAAAAATCTTCACATATTCGGGCAATGGGCGCAGGCTCGGGCGCGTTCACGATGGGACGCAAAAATGTCGTCCTTTCAGGACTCCATGTGTACCATGACAAACCCAGGCCTCCGCTTCGCTCCGACCTGGGCTGTGAAATACCTGCCCTTCGGGCCTTAACACAGGCACTTCTGCAATTACATCCTTAGGTTCTTTAAGGCTGTACCAATGGAAGATCCAGCTGATCCAAGCCCGGGTAGCCCGCCCAAATCTTTGGATCGACACCCGCCGGGCAAATAAACCGATTTTTTCTTGCATCTGACCAAGGCCTCCTATTAGGGCTCAAAATCCAAATTGTTTCCCGTTGTTCTACACCGTTTCTGTCCATCCACACCGTTGTATGAGAAGTCCGTCCGCCTGTCAGTGAAAAAATAATCGTGTAAACACAGTTCTGAATGCGCATGGGCATGCGATTCAAACATCTGAAAATGTGATCAATAGGAAACATTGGTTGAGCTCTTGATAAAGGCACCTGATACAATTCTTTAGGAACTCTTTCTTGCCCTAGGCGTTCACGTCTTTCTCTCTTATTTGTCCATTGAGCACAGTTTTTGACAAAAATATTATACGACATTTTACCTTCTCTACCTCTTTGCACATCTATGGCGAGGGACTTCATATCTTCTACCCCCTCTGTAGGAGTCATTACAAACGGAACACCGCCATGTTGCCGTTGAGCGTTATATGGATTGGGATCTAGAGCTATTTCTCCTTCCCAAGTCTTGGCTCCGAAAGTAGTGTATTGAGGGCATGTTCGAGGAAAACCTTCTTCTTTAGGGAATTTCGAAAAAGCATAGATATCGTAGCCAAGCGTACCGTTCTTCACTTTGGGAATATATATTTTTCTGTATCCGTGTGTGCCTGACACAACCATAGTTGGAAATCGACGAGTTGCAACGTTTACTCCTACCCAATTCTTACCACCATTCAAATCGAGGTGGGGAGATCGCCTTTGCATATCTTCTAAGCTTATCCAAGGAACTTGCGGAAGCTGTTCCCACCATCTTGGTTGGGCTAAATTGACAGGCTGATATTCCCCATCAATTTTGCGTGCCATTCTTCCAGAGTGAAAATTACAGACTCCATTTCCGAAAAACTCTACTTCACCCCAAGCGAAGTTTTTATCTTTAAAAATCGAAAAAATCTTTCCGATTGTCAGTTGCAAATTGCCACGCAACATGATCTTTCTTGTTGGATCTAAGATACTTATCCATTCAAAATCCGAATCTGCATTCCTCTCTTTTTCGTATTTGCCTTCGGTTTCGAAACGCATTTTAAGATCTTTGACTCCATCGTCTGTAGTCACCTGCAGACCTTGTCCTCCAAAACAGGCTATTCTGTATGAGAGTAAGCTGTCACGCAAAATTTGTTGCATTGCAGGGTATTCTACTAAAGGTTGAAGGTGGCTTCTCCAATTAAAAACCCTTTCCTGTAATGGTGTCTCTTTGATTACATTCTCTTTCTTTAACCAAGCTTCTCTAATGAGTAAATTGACGAATTCTTCATATTGACACAGTTCCCCTAGCCTGTCTTTATCCCCAGGGCTGATTTCTTTATCGAAGTCTGATAATAATTCTGAGCTTTTTCTTTTCAGCAGCATTTTCTGCATTTTACCATACAATTTCGTATGTTGCTCAGAACCTATTTTAAGGGGTATTATATCTCCAATACGGTATTGGAGGGCGACGACACGACGTGTTAATTCAATATGGATATGGCGTGATTCTTCAGAGACGCATTTTTGCAGATGTTCTTCAATTTCTTTTCCTAGGTTAATATAGGCATGATATTTTGCAGATGCTGCGGCATCGTTCATTCGGGTAGGTTGTTTTTCCAATTCATCGAGACAGGAATTGAAAACGACAGAGAGGAAAATCACGCGTCGGTTATCGCAGCCAAAAAGCCAACGGATAAAGCGCATGGCTTTGCCTTCGCAATACCATTTTCCAGAGCGATCGCAGGCGACTTTTTCTTTGTTTTTAAGCGCGGCAGTGCAGCGATTTAAGTCTTCTACAGTTACTTTGTCAGCTCTTAAAGTCCCTGTTGTTTGAATACCCATATATATGTCCCTTTGCTGGTATAGAACGATAGCATATACATTGGTAAAAATGTCAACTGGATTATTCAATTGATTTGTTACTTGATCCGTTGTTATGATGCTCGGTGAGAACTGTGATTCGGATGTACCTACTCCGAATCCAGGGTAAAAAGGAATGGGTTTTATGAGCGAACTCGCAAAAGCATACGATGCTAAAATTGTTGATGCAAAGTGGTACAAATTCTGGGAAGAAAACGGATTCTTCAAAGCCGATTCCCAATCACAAAAGCCCCCCTATTGCATTGTCATGCCCCCTCCAAACGTCACCGGCGTCCTTCATATGGGACATGCCCTTGCATCGACTTTGGAAGACATATTAATCCGCTGGAAGCGGATGTGCGGTTATGAAGCGCTTTGGGTTCCAGGGACGGATCATGCTGGGATTGCGACCCAAACTGTCGTCGAGCGGCACCTCATTAAGACTACGGGGAAACGTCGAAAAGAATTTTCCAGAGAGGAGTTTTTGCAACATGTCTGGGCATGGAAAGAAGAGAGTCAAAAGAGGATTTTGGGGCAACTTAAAAAATTAGGATGCTCATGTGACTGGACTCGGTTGCGGTTTTCTATGGACGACGGAAGTAATCACGCAGTCCGGACAATGTTCAAAAAGCTGTATGATGATGGTCTTATTTACCGTGGAAACTATCTTGTCAATTGGGATCCGATCACACAGACAGCATTAGCCGACGAAGAAGTGGAATATGAAGAGAGACTCTCGTCACTTTGGTATTTTAAATATCATTTGTCGGATAATTCTGGACATGTAGTGATAGCCACCACACGTCCTGAGACGATGTTGGGGGATACCGCTGTAGCAGTTTCTCCAAAGGATCCCCGATATCAAAAACTTATCGGCAAAAATATTCTCCACCCCATGACAGGAAGGACAATTCCGATTATTGCAGATTCCTTTGTAGATCCTGAATTTGGAACAGGAGCCGTGAAGATCACTCCAGCGCATGATCCAAACGACTATCAAATGGGATTTCATCACAACCTGCCTCAGATTAACATCATGACATCCGATGGACGCATCAATGAAAATGGAGGCGAATTCGTTGGCCTGACTATGGAAAATGCCCGGGAAGCCGTTGTTAAAGCGATGAAAGATAAAGGTTTGTTGGAAAAAGTAGAACCCTATCTGACTCGTATCGGAGTCTCATACCGTTCAAAAGCCATTATTGAGCCCTATCTTTCCAAACAGTGGTTCATCAAAATGTCTGGATTTGCTGACAAAATGAAATCTGCAGTCGCAGATGAACGCTGTAAACTGATCCCCAAAAACTGGGAAAATACTTACTTCCATTGGATTGACAACTTGCGTGATTGGTGCATCAGCCGACAGTTATGGTGGGGGCATCGGATTCCGATTTGGTATTCGAAACAAGATCACAACATCATGATTTGCCATGTTGGAGAAGGGGTACCTCTTGAAGTGTCGAATGCCCCTGACGATTGGGTGCAAGAGGATGACGTCCTCGACACATGGTTTTCATCGGCGCTTTGGCCCTTTTCCACTTTAGGCTGGCCAGAAAAAACTGCTGATTTAAAAAAGTTCTATCCCAATGCTGTCATGGAAACAGGACATGACATTCTCTTTTTCTGGGTCGCACGCATGATCATGATGGGAGAGTATGCCATGGGGCAAGTTCCATTCCCAGAGACGTTCTTGCATGGGTTAATCTATGGCAAATCGTACTGGAGGAATACTCCAGATGGTGGGATTGCATATGTCAGCGACCATGAGAGACATGCCTTTGATCTTGGCAAGCCCATACCAAGCGATGTCTTTTTCCGTTGGGAAAAGATGTCCAAATCGAAAGGGAATATCATTGATCCTTTGGAAATCATCGATGAGTACGGAACAGACGCTATGAGAATGGCTTTATGCGCCAGTGCAACGCAAGCACGAGAGATCGATTTAGACCGCCGCCGTTTTGAGGAATTCAAGAATTTTGCCAATAAGCTTTGGAATGGTGCCCGTTTTATCATGAAGAACCTCGAGGGGGATCCAGAGCAAGGAACAGCCCCTCTCACAGCTGAAGAATTCAGCAAGGGGCTCGACACCTCATTGTTATCGCTGGAAGATCACTGGATACTCTCTGCGTTGAATAGAACAGTTCGCGACGTAAACACAAAGCTAACGTCTTATTTATTCGATCAGTCAGCTGTTGAAGCTTACGATTTCTTCTGGAAAGAATTTTGTTCGTATTACCTTGAGATCGTAAAGCCGGTACTTTTTGGAAAGGCGGGTACTGCAGCCCATCGGACAAATAAACAAAAGCTGCTCATCATTGTGTTATGCCAAGCAGTGCGATTGCTTCATCCCATGGCGCCATTCATCACTGAAGAACTCTTCCAGATATTGAAGAAGCGTTTGGCAGGTGTAAGTCATGATAAGAATGTCGATCCTTATACTCGTGAGTGTGTTTCTGCGCTGCTGTGTGAGGCCTGCATTGTAGCTCCATACCCACAAGTAATATCTGAAGATGATATTAACCCTGAAATTGATAAAACTTTTGATCTCGTTGAAAGGGTTATTTATGTGATCCGAAATATACGTGGAGAGATGAAAATACCCACCACGACCTCCACAGAGGTACATCTGATTGGACCAAACAACGATCCCAATATTAGGCTCCTGAAAGATAATCAAGGGATTATTTCAGCGCTCATCAGGACAACAGGGATCACGTTCCTTGAGAGTGAACCTGAAGGGGGGCTTGCCTCCATAGGAGTTATCGATACAGTTAAGATATTGATTCCTGTGCCAGAGCAATTAATCCAACAAGAAAAGGTAAGACTAAACAAAGAAAAGGACCGTCTTGGGAGTTCGTTGGAGAAATTGCGTCTTCAGTTGGGTAACTCGGAGTTTGTGGCCAATGCGCCGCCGCAATTGATTGAGAAGCAGCGTCAGATGCTGCAGCAGATCGAGAGCGAGTATGGTCAAGTGCTGGACAAGCTCGGCAGTAAATCAACTTCTTCGTAAGAAATTAAACGCAAAGACGCGAAGGCGCAAAGGAAAGGACAAGGGACGTAAAGGACAAAGGACCTAAAGGACATAAGGGACCTAAAGGACCTCAAGGGACATAAAGGACAGGCGCAACAAATGTCCTTTAGGTCCCTTATGTCCTTTATGTCCCTTCTTCGCGTGTTTGCGTTTAAATTATTTTGAAAGATAATAACCACTCTGATATAGCTCAATTTATTAACAACCCCACCCGGCATTATGCAAACTATCATTATTGACAAATTCAGTTATCTCGTTGGCATCTTCACATTTTTTATTGGACTTGTCCTTTTTTATCAAGATACAGGCCTATTTTGGGGAAGCTTTGCTGCTGCTGTCCTCACAGGTATGTTATGTTGGGTTTCTTATGTTCTCACTAGATGGTTAGTATTGGCTATTTGGAAGTAAGAAAGTTTGCAAAAGGGAGTTCGTATGTTTAACTTTAACTTCGTCTTACTGTTTCTTTTATTCTTTAGCCATCTTTCGGCCTCTGGGGAGATCGAAAGAAATCCTTATGTCGATCCAGCAATTTGGGAACAAGTTTCTCCCTATTTTCTCCCCGCTGACAGCTCTGTTAAGAAAAAACTTGATGCGATTTTTTCTAGTTCCCGTGCCTTATTCAACTTACAGAGCTTAAAGGATGCAGGTTTTACAAAAATTATCCATCGTCCATGCAGCCACGCCTACGTCATGACCCACCCGAAGCTCAAGGGTTATGTCATCAAACTCTTTACCGACCAACAGCAATTTGTAGATTGGGAAGCATGGGTTCATCGAATTCATGGAGCTCAATGTATTCGCAATGCCATTAAACGTCACGGATATCAACATCATTTTAAAGTTCCCAAAAAATGGATCTATCCATTACCTGCAGAACCCTCTCCCCCTCCCGATAGTCAGCGTAAAAATTTCATATTAGTTGCAAAGGAAATGAAGCTCTTGGAAAAAAGGGACAACCGCGCTATGTGGAAAAGCCCTGTGATGAGTCCTGATAGAATAAAAGCAATGTATACAATTATCAAAGAAGAGGGATTGGCTGATAGCATTAACGTTACCAATTTGCCTTTTCTGAAAGATGGAAGGCAAGCATTCATCGATACTGAGTGGCATCATCGATGGCCAGTGGAATATAATAAACTGACTAGGCGCTTTTCAAGGCCGATGCGGCAGTACTGGATGGGCTTGGTGGCGAATACGAACCCCAAAGCCAAACCTTACATACCTCTATGAACATATGCTATGCAAACGTATGCAGACATATGCAAATGTTAGGCTTGATGGAGCAGGGCAAAGCAGAGGCGGTCGCCCACTGTTCCAGTTGCAACGGCACCCCTTTCGAAAAGTAGATTCAAAATAACATGGCGAACAAAAGCCACCTCTTCTTCACCATATGTGGGGGTCATATAACGCCACTTTTTGCCTTTATTACGCAATGTCACCGAAGGGACAGAACCCACAGCAGCAGTCAATCCTTTGATAAAATCGTCGAGAAAGAACCATCCCTTTTTAACAAGGGGATTTAAATTGTTGACCAATTCGTGATAATCCCTCATTTTTTCCTGCATCTGTTTACACTGGTAGCTAATCAGCTGCTGAGTATGCTCTTGCAGGGACTTATACAACCACTCGTGAGCTGATGGTGTAGGCTTTATAAGAGAGGGTGTGATCAAGGCCAGTTCAAGTCCAGAAATTGCTGTAAGCAATCGCTGTCCATACCCACTTCTTTTTTCAGCGCTAATATGGCCAAAAAACTGCTTTAATTGAGCAGGAGAAAAGTCCCCTTTCTGCAGCTTTATTTCAGTTTCTATCACGATTTCAATCAATGCAGCCAGATCCTTCAAAAAGCCAAAATCATCTTCATGTGTACGAACAATAGACTTGACGTTAGAAATTGGTTTAGGGGCATTATCACGCAAAAAGCGCAGATAGGTCCTCCACTCATGGTATGGTGTGACGACTTCTTCCCAAATATCACCCTGTCGCTGATAGCCGAGGCAACATGTTAAACTGTATTCCAAGTGAAGCATTTGCTCTTCAAATTGCTGTCTTGGGAGTTTATATTTCGTCATTAGAGCTTGAGCTGAAATCTGAAAATCTGGAGCGGCAAAGACCTCGTCGACAATGGCATGCATGACGGGATTTTTGAACTTAAGATGCTTTAAGTAAGTTTGATAGCTTTTAGCAGTGAGGAGATACCGCTCAACAATTGCTAAGAAAATGTTATCTGCCATGCCAGCAATCGAATACCAATTGGGCAAATGGTGAATGGGGACTTTGTATAATAGACTTTGAAAATATTCTAAATCGGGCTCGAAACTGTGGTCGAATTTCATGATTTGCGATTCATAGTACTTTCGCATCTCTTTATCGACTACAATAGCATCGCCATCAATTTTTATAAGCCTAGTCTCTTTGAACTTATTTAATGTGGATGCAAGCTGGCCGATGGATGCATCGAAGTCTCTGGCAAGCTGCTTAATGGAGATTTTTAAGGAACCATCGACAATTTCACGCAGAATATCGACATCGAAGAGAGAGAGCTCCGCCATACAGAGGCGGTTGTCAATGTCTCTTTGAAAATCATAGTCACTTAGGACGATGTTGTTTTTATAAACGATGTCATCTGGCATGTAACCCACTCTTTGAGGAAGTTAAAGATCTAATTATATTACCTATTTTAATAAAAGTCAAATCATTAATCTCAAAATTAATCTGGTTTGATGGTGAAAATTATTTTGCCGTTTTTATTCAGAATATTTACAATAAAGTGTAGGATGTATAGGAATTTTGGAGAGTTAAATGGAATCACGCAAAAAGAAAACCTCGCGCTCTGTAGGATACGAAGAAGAGACTGAGGGAACGGCGATTGCCTGTCTTGGAGAAGTTCTTCTTGGAGTAATCAAGGAGGCAAACGAGTCTGATTTAGAGATTTTTGAGCGTTATAGCAACGCACTACAGGAAAAGATCTATCGTCAAGACAAGGAATACTTGCACAGGCTTCAGCAGGGCTACCGGGCCCTAATCACCGAGCTTCAAGCTAACAAAAATAACCTCTCAGGCTAACAAAAATAACCTCGGCAACCTAACAAAGAAACCGCTACGTAAAAAAGTAACAGGATATGTAGGATCAGGCAGGATATGAAGGATGGTGAGCATCCTCTTATAATTCAAAAGAATTTCCAATGAAGCTAAGGCCGGGAGGCCTTAGCTTCATTGGAAATTCTTTGTATATTAAGAGGATGCTCACCATCCTTCATATCCTGCCTGATCCTGCATATCCTGTTACTTTTCTATGTAGCCAGGTTTGTTTGTTAGGTTGCCAAGGTTATCGTTGTTAGGTTGGTTTGGGGCTGCGTTTGCGTTCATTCTCTGTGAGGAAACGCTTGCGCATTCTAATGAAATCAGGAGTTACCTCAATTAATTCATCGTCTTGGATATAGTCAATGGCTTGTTCCAAAGTGAATTTTCTGGGTGGTACCAAAATAATGTTCTCATCGCTACCTGATGCACGGACGTTTGTCAGCTGTTTCCCTTTTGTGACATTGACCATGAGATCATTGTCGCGGCTATTTTCGCCAACAACCATTCCTTCATAAACTTCATCACCAGGAGAGGCGAACAAAGTGCCTCGATCTTGCAGATTGAAGCAGGCATAACCGCTTGTTTTACCCCCGCACATGGAAATCAATACACCACGTAGCCTTCCAGGAATATTTCCTCTCCAAGGAGAAAACTCCTCAAATATTGCCGTCAAGATTCCGAGACCGCGAGTAATCGTTAGGAACTCATTGCGGTATCCCATTAAACCACGGGTCGGTAACAAGAATTCCATTCTGGTGATTTTATGTTCATTGGTATCGAGATGCTGCATTTCACCGCGTCGTCTGGACAGTTCTTCGATGACAGATCCAGCAAATTCTTCAGGGACTTCGATATGAACGCGTTCTATAGGCTCATATTTTTCCCCTTCGATGGTTTTAATGATCACTCGAGGCTTGGAGATGCTAAACTCATAGCCTTCCCGGCGCATGGCTTCGATTAACACAGCGAGGTGGAGTTCTCCCCGACCAGCGACAGTCATCTTGTCTTGTTCTTCTTCAGTTTCAATTCGGAGAGAAATATTTGCTCGCTTCTCTCTTTCTAAACGATCGCGAATTTTATTCATCGTCACATGTTTGCCACTTTTTCCAACAAAAGGGCTATTATTGACGGTAAAATCGACAGATATTGTCGGTTCATCGACTTTAATTCTGGGTAAGCGGATGATTTCTTTGGTGTCGCAGATAGTATCACCGATGGTCACTTCAGGGACCCCGGAGATGATGACGATATCGCCGACGCCAGCTTCTTCCATTTCTACTCTGTTAAGGCCAAGATAGCCTTCAATGCGTACAACAGTGCATTTTTGCTGATTATTGTTCTCATCGATGTGGATCACTTGTTGGTTTTTGCGAATGACCCCTTCAAGAATTCTTCCGCAGGCTTGTCTTCCCACATAATCGTCATAGGTAATTGTGGAGGCGTGCATTAAGAAAGGATTTTCCGCATTGCCAGTGGGGTGGGGAACGGCATCGATGATGAGTTCGAAGAGGGGGCGCATATTTTCGCGTGGGTCGTTGGGGTGCTGAGTGGCAAATCCTGAGAGACCTGAGGCGTAGCAATAACGGAAATCGAGTTGAGAGTCGGTGGCGCCAAGTTCGGCGAAGAGGTCAAAGGTTTCATTCAACACGCGGTCTGGGTCGGCGTGAGGACGGTCGATTTTGTTTAATACGACGATAGGATGCAGGCCCATTTTAAGGGATTTAGAAAGGACGAAGCGAGTTTGAGGCATGGGGCCTTCTTGGGCATCGACAAGCAGGAGGACGCTGTTAACCATCCCTAAAATGCGTTCTACTTCGCCGGAGAAATCGGCATGTCCAGGGGTGTCGATGATATTGATTTTGAAATCGTTGAAGTAAACGGAGGTATGTTTGGCGAAGATGGTGATTCCCCGTTCTTTTTCCTGGTCATTGGAGTCCATCATTCTTTCTTGTGTGACTTGATTGTCGCGGAAAATATTTGATTGTTTCAGCAGACTATCGAGTAGGGTAGTTTTGCCGTGGTCGATGTGAGCAATGATTGCGATATTACGAATTTTTTCTTTTTGGTGATGCATAACTCTTCCATTTAAAAAATAAGGGTTGTCACATTCTACTACATTCCCGAGTAAAACGCAACCATTTTACCACATTTCACATATATTTTTTACCACAAAGACT
>JABDBC010000017.1 GCA_013288825.1 Chlamydiota bacterium | reverse complement strand
TACTATTGTTTTCTCTCTCATTCATCCATTCTAAGTTCTCTAAATAGGTATGAGCTTCTATTCCCATCCATTTTTTCCTTCGAGGAAAGGTCACGTTCAGAGCATGATCGATGTCCCCTAAATAGTAGTGATGAATCAATAAAACATCGTCGGCAGCCTCAGAAGGGGCCCAATCAAATGTCTCAAAATTTGTGTCTACGTGATAATAGGGAGGGTGATAAAACATTCGATGAGGATCAGGACAGCTACTCACTCTTTCCGGCCTCACAATGCTCTTGCCAAAAGCCATGGACTTGCTGGCGCAATGATTGAGCGTTTCGACTATCAATCGACCCTCTGGAACCTTTTCAACATGAGAAGTTCCAAAAAATAGATAATCTACATACACTCCGCCATATCTCTCATACTTCTTAAGAATTTTTAACAGTGAAAAACCTTTTTGAGGAACGATAAATTCATCAGCATCAAATATTGCTAGCCATTTAACCTTGCCTCGTGCCAGAGATAGTGCATGAGTATATATTTTTGCACATTGAAGAGTAAGATAATCCACTTGATTTGTAGTCTGTTCTTGATAATCGAATAATTCGACTTCTCCTGATAGAACGTATGGCTCTAAGATTTCCCAATAATTGTCGGTGCTTGCATTATTAAAGAGATAAAAATGCTCAAACCCTATCAATTTGTGATATTCGATCCATTCTTTTAAAAAAAAGGCCTCGTTTTGAAACATCATACAAGCTGCTAGCTGGTACTTGTACGATTTTGTCAATTTGCCGAGAAGCCTTTCCCCGGAGTGAATTTTACATTCAGTCGAACATGGAATAAATATTGCCAAGAGCAAAAGAAGGCACAAAAGTCTCTTAATAACCTTCATTGGTTCTACTCCACGTCTGAAATATCAACTTTTTTGGATGAACTTGGTCGGTCCTCTTTATCCGATTTCTTCTCATCTTCTTCAGAACCAGGTAAAATTTCGCTTATTGCGGCTTTCACAAATTCAATTTTGGAGCCATCTACCATTCGTACAATGACGGTTTGCTCTTTTACGCTAGAGACGGTTCCAATCATCCCCATCGCAGTGACTCGATCCCCTTTTTTAAGGCTGCTGCGAAGTGTATCTTGGGCTTTACGACGCTTTTGCTCTGGGCGCCACAGAATGAGATAGAAAAAAACTAAGGCTATGGCAACCATCACAAGAGTTTGAGTAAAACCCTGGTCTTTTGCTGGAGAGGCTTCTGCTTCTTGTGCAAATAGGTTGAGGCTTGTTAATAAAGCAATAAGAGTGAAAAAAATGTTCATGACTGTTCCTTTGTTATTAGCTTTTTCAGAAAGAGTGCCCTAACTTCCTCATGAAATCAAGAAAAAGTGCGATGTAGCAGTGCAATATTTTCAACATGATTGGTTTGAGGAAACTGATCAATGGGTTGTATTACCTTAAGATCGTACCCACATTTCAGCATTTCCTTAATATTATCAGCTTGGGTTGCGGGATTACAGGAAACATACACAATCTTAGCAGGTTTCATTTCAACAATTTGTTTAATCGCACCCGAATCTAGCCCTGCGCGCGGCGGATCGATCAATACAATATCTGGAACTGGTAGCTTTTCCCGCGCTAACACTTTCTGAACATCGCCTGTGAAAATTGTTACGTTCTCACACCCATTTTTAAGGGCATTTTGACGAGCATCTAATGAGGATTCAGGTGAGAGTTCTATCCCAAACACTTGCTTGACATGTTTTGAGAGGCAGATCCCAAGAGCGCCTGTACCGCAATAAAGATCGTACACAATGGTTTCTGGAGAGGGTTCTGCAAGTTCTAAAGCATGTGAATAGATTTTTTCAGCTTGAAGGGTATTTGGTTGAAAAAATGCTGAAGGGCTTATCCCAAAAGATAAAACATCGGTCTTGGAACCCACTTGTATATGCAAAAACTCCCTGATGTGATCTTGACCATGTAATAGCATCTCATACATCTGTGTCGGCATCCCTTTCTGCGTTTGTTGAATCCGCAAAAAAATGCTAAAATGGCACGCGGGATCACTGGGTTCTACAGCATTGCGCAAAAAAGCGATAAAACTTTCAATATGCCCCTTGTGCAAAGCATATTCAGGATTTCCCGATACTGTTAAAATGATCATTCGGTCGCGCGTTTTTTGTCCTTCACGAACTGTCAAAGTGCGCAGAGATCCTGTATTATTATGCATGTTGTAACTGCTTAAATCAGACTCATGCCACCACTGTCTTACAGTAAGTAGGGCGTCAATAAACCATGGGTGCGTTAAATGGCATTCACTTAGGTTTAAAACTTTTCCTTGGCCACCTTCCATGATTAATCCAAGGAATTTCTTCCCTGAGGCATCGCTTGAAAAAGAATACTCCATTTTGTTGCGGTATTGCCATGGAACGGACGGGATGATGGGGCGAAAGACGACTTTAGAGGTTATCAGAGGTCCAAAACTTGATCGGATCAATTCTTCTTTGTATTGGAGTTGATGCTCATAGGTAAGATGTTGAAGTTTGCAGCCTCCACAAACTGCAAAGTGGGCACAAAGAGGCTTAATGCGATCAGGAGACGGGGTGAGAATAGCCTGGAGTTTGCCTTGATAGACACCACTTCTTTTGCGTTCCACCTCGGCTTGAACAAGATCGCCAGGCATCGTAAAAGGGATTTCAACAAGGCTTTCCCCTACTTGTGGAATGTTCCACAGAGCTAAGCCATTTCCCTTTTTGGAAAAGGAGGAAATATTGACTTCTATAGTGCGTCTTTTCACATCACATCATCCGAATGTTCATTTTTCACAGTCCCATAGATTAATCTAAAAGAAAATTCAGGGCAATGCTATACTGATTCAAACATATTGGAGGAGCTCATGTTTTTTCAAAAGTCATGCGAACAACAAGCTCAAAAAAATGACCTCGATATTAAAGAGCTTGAATTAAAGATTGAAGGCCTCGATTTAAAAACTGAAGAGCTTTTTACGTCCCTCAACGTAACTCCTGAGCAAATATCCGCGTATCTGGACAACAAGGAGAATTTCACCGAAGAGAATTGGGCAGAGATTTCGAAACAAAAGAAAGACTATGAGCTGAAACATGAGCGGGACATGAAGCAGATCCGAAATCCAACGAAGATGAAACGAGCATATGCTTCCTTAAACGTCCAACGTCACTGGCTCCACGTCAAATAAATAGGCCGTAGGTTTCTTGATAGATTGCATTCATGTGGCTTCCAGGAGTGCTTGCAAATGGCTCTTGCAGCACAACTCCCCCGTTAGCTCCCTCTTCAGTCCAAAATCCTTCTCCCTGATCATCATCTTTTCTGCTATAGGGAATAGATATCTGAAACTGCTGCATAAACCGATGTGTAATGCGCCGCGCATCTCTTGCAAAAGGAAGAAAGTAATCATAAAAGGATAGTTCCTTTTTTTGTTGCTGCTTCAACCCTTTTGATGTCTCAAATATAGCCTGGAGCAGTTTCAATTCTGACAAAATTGTTTCCGCTAATGCCCTTCCTTCACTTTGAGGCATAGATACTGTACTTCGAAGCTTGCTCAAGGCTATTGTCAACTCACGCATCTTTCTTAATTGGGAAGAAAATTTGGGATAATTGAGCTCCGGTCTTCTTACTTCAAACCAAGTTTCAAGTAGTAAATTCGAGGAAAACTCTTTCCAAAGAAATTGCGATGTGGTCCACAATGCAGCATCGAGCAATGCTTCGCGCCTGGGAATAACATCTGATAAAACAACAACTCCTCCAAAGGAATGGCGGTAGCATCTGCTTAAATAATGGTCGATTAAATCACTGGATAGCCCGGGCCAGAGACCAGATCCTTGATTAAAAGCTCCCACATTCACTAAAGGTATAAGTGGAGTAGCGGAGGCATCAGGGCTTTGTCTCAGAGCATTCCAGAACGGGTTAGGAGGAAGGTGATCCAAAGTAGGGTCTCCAGCAAGAGCAGAAAAGGCAATAGAAGTTTGTTTGCCAACATTGTCAAGCAAAGTTGGCAGCCACTTTGCTTGTTGCTGGGCTTGCTGGAGGTCTGTTGTGGTTATGGAATAAATGAGGGGAATATTTTTAAGGACTTTTTCTATTAAGGCGATCTCATTTTCTATCAGGTCTAGCTGAATGAGATCTTTGGCGAGAGGATGGCTCAGAGCGTCTGTGTCGAGGGAAATTCCTCTCAAGAACAAACCATTCATTTGAGGAAAAAGTTCCACAAAGTGAGAGAGTTCTTCTTTCAGAATTTTTTGCACTATTGGGTCTACACAACATTGATGGGGCAAATTAATTTTCGGTTCGAGGATTAGGCGTATTCCATAAGATTGAATTGTATTAAAAAAATCATGGATGCTCTGTTTACAGCCTGCAGAAACAGCGGTTGAGGGAGCTGCGAAAAGGAGGCTATTATATCCCAGTTCTAAAATACGACAGCAAAAGGTATCCCAAAATTTCTTGGGGATGTTGGGGATGCAGATGGAAAGGGAGGAAGTAAAAGCAACTTGCTGTGTGCATTTGAGGGCGAGAGTACGCCAGGAAAATCGAGAATGCCGTTCTCCTAAAAATTCTGCGAGATGGGAACTTTTAATGCCAAATGCAAGATGATGAAGGCCAAAGAGAGCTGCTAATACATTTTCAGCCTCTAAATGGATCTCCCCACCAGCATAAGAGGAAGAAAAGCGCTCTCCTTTCGATGATTTAATATGGGGAATAATTTGATATCGTGTCGATTGATTCGCCTTGTCAAGTTCGAGTTTAAAAAGATATTGAAGTTTATCCATTGTGAATCCATGATAATCCTAGAAACGGCAGTTGAAAGCGATTGCTTGACATAATCTTTTGATCCATAAGTGCTTATATGGCAGATTGCCTTCACCATTTGGGAATGTCAATCTGCCATATAAGCACTTCTGAATCAAAATATTACGCCAATCAATCACTTTGAACAGCCGTTTCTAGGATAATGCCATTATGTTTGACCACTTAAACATCTCTGAAGTAGGCCCATTGCCTACACCTCATGAACTTTTGACGGCGCTTGCCCCTACCCCAGCTCAAAAGAGATTTGTCGACCAGTCGCGTAAAACTGTACGCAATATTTTATCTAGAACAGATCCCCGCTTGCTCATCATCGTCGGCCCATGCTCTATTCATGATATCACGGCCGCAAAAGAGTATGCCAGCAAATTACTGCAATTATCAAAAAGTATAGACGAGACCTGTCATGTCGTCATGCGTGTTTATTTCGAAAAACCGAGAACAGCTCGCGGATGGAAGGGGCTTTTATATGATCCAAAGCTCGATCAAACGCATGACATTGCTTTAGGGTTGCATCTCACCAGAAAATTACTGCTCGATTTGAATCAGATGGGGATAGCCACTGCTGCAGAATTTTTAGATCCATTGTCTGCTTATTATTTTGGCGACCTAGTAACCTGGGGCTGCATTGGGGCGCGTACAGCATCCTCACAGATCCATCGTCAGATGGCTTCCAGCTTACTCATGCCAATTGCTTTTAAGAATGCGACTGATGGCAACGTAGATGTTGCTGTAAATAGTGTCATAAGTGCAGCTGAATCACACACATACATCGGCATCAACTTATATGGTCAAGTCAGCTCTATTCAGACTCAGGGCAATAAAGATTGCCATATAGTGCTTCGAGGCGGTGAGACGGGGCCTAATTATGATCCTGAATCGATCACCAGGACTTTAAATTCATTGGTAAAAGCAGGGCTTCCTCCGCGCTTATTGATAGACTGCTCCCATGATAATTCCCTGAGAAGGCATCGAGAACAACTTTCTGCATTCCGTTCCGTTATCAATCAAGTAGCCGAAGGAAATCATAACATCTGTGGAATCTTGCTCGAAAGCAACCTGTACGAAGGCAATCAAGCTTTTGCAACGAATCCTTCCCAGCTCAAATATGGGGTCTCCATTACAGATTCGTGTCTTGATTGGGACACAACAGAACATCTATTGATGTGGGGACATGCACATTTGAAGAAGTATGATGGAGTCATTCAAGAGATTCCAAATGATTCTCACTATAAAGAAGAGTCGAAGGTCATTTAACAGTTCATTGTATGAAAAAAATTCTGTTGTGCCTATTTACAGGCCTGGTTCTTATTGGATGTCAAGCAAGACATCTCTCCGTTCAGTCTCAATATTTAAATCGTTCTGATTTAGCAAGCTTTTATATCGACACGCCAGATCCACATCTACGCTTCCCCCGCATTGGGAAGCAATTGCTGGTGCAGTGGTGCTTTCCAAGATCTTATGCGTCGTATTGTGATTTGCATTTGAAAATCACGATCCGATTTGCAGATCGTTCCGAAATGGTAGAAACAGTGCTGATAAATGCTCTTCAGGGTCATTATTTGTATCAAGTAGTTGATGAAGAGTATGTTTCGCGTGGCGGGATTCGTACTTTCAAGGTGGAAGCCATCGGCAATGGTCAGGTGCTGGACACATGGTACCACCAGCTATGGGTCGATTTGATTCAACTTCCAAGATAAGAAATATCACTGAGGCTATAGTCTCACCAACCAACAAAAAAAAATGACAACATCAGAAAAGGAGAAATATAACAATGGCTTCTATCACCTCTCATAATTATCATTATGGTGTTACAGCAGAAATACTCCCACCAGAATATTTTATCTGTATACGCAATAGAAGTACTTTTAACGATATAACAGAAATAGCCCAAGGACTCAAAGCAACAAACCTTGAATATATTGAGGATAGAGAAGATATATCAAAGGATGAAATGGAACGAGAGTCAGGTGGAAAAGCTGGAGCTATCTTGTCTGTTATCGGAATAATATATGGTCTTCGACCATTTTTTTCTGGTAAACCCATAAGTGGAATAAGAAAAACTTTCACATATACTTCTTTCGTAATACTTGCAATATCATCTTTCTATTTGATGATAAACAATTTGAACTATTATTCAAAAAAACAAAAAATAGTAAGGGACATTGCTTTTAAAGCACATTCCTATTTAAAAGATGGAAACCGTGTAACTCTCATTTTCCATAATAGTGATGCAGAGATTATAAGGTATGCAGTCAGAAATAATCCTTTATGGAAGAATAATGTTACTCTAATTAGGGTCGGTGGTGGATCTAGTAGTTATCCTCTTCTTGAAAACGATGTGAAATTGGTCATCGATATGTAATCGACATGCAATTGAATAATCCAAATGACCTGATCCGAACATTCAAATATGAATAGAGGTATATTATGTTGGGACACACGAGAAAGCACCGTACTGAGGAATGGAATTCTTTTTATGAGAGGCCAAAACATCAAGCTCAAACTCCTAAAGAGTCTAAGGACTCTATTAATTGGAGAACTGCTGCGAAGGAAGCCTTTGGTGATATGCCTAGCACTGCACTTAACTTGCGTGGCTTAAGAAATCGAGAAGGCCTTACACAAGAACAATTTGGCGATGCAATTGGAGTAGAGCAGTCTAATATATCCAAAATGGAGCGTGGGAAGCGTCAGATTGGTATACCGATTGCTAAGCGTATTGGAGAGATGTTTGATATCGATTATCGCCTCTTTCTATAAGCCTAAAGAATGAATCAAAAATAAACTTTGAAATTATATGGTTGACTTTGTACATAAGCTTATGTATAATAGAGGTAAATAGGCATTGGATGAAAAAGAAAGATTTAGAGAAAAAGCTAAAAAAAGTTGGCTGGTGGCTAGATCGACATGGTGGCAACCATGATATTTGGACTAATGGGAGTGACACCAACCAGGTGCCAAGACATGCTGAGGTTAACGAATTCCTTGCTAGAAGTATATTAAAGGAAGCGGAGAAAAACCCAGGTGATACAAAGAGGTAAAGTATGGAATTAGAAGGTAAAATCTGGAAAAATAAAAAGCATTGGCTCGTTGCAGTCTCTTCTTTGAATATCATGACTCAAGGAGAAACTCGGGAAGAGGCATTGTTTATGATTAAAGATGCCATAATCGAGTACATAAAATACTATTTTGAGTCTGAAGTCGAGGATTTTGAGCTAGTTGTTAATGAGTACAAAAAATCTGTGATTGGAATAACTTCGAACAATAGTAAATTGTTGCTTGCACTTTCTCTTAGAAGACAAAGAGAAAAAAGCGGTTCAACAGTACGCGAAGCATCTGAACGTTTAGGTTCAAAATCTCCAAATTCCTATGCCCAATATGAAAAGGGAAAGACAAGGATTTCATTAGATCAATATGAGAAATTGTTACAGGCAGCAAATCCCTTTCAGCACCGATTATTAAGAGTGATCTAATATTGTTGTAGACTTCTGTAAATAGCTTCCACATCTTCCGTTTTTATAAACAAAAGCATGTTTTCATATGTCTCTCGATTTGATTCATGAATTACCAGTCTTTATTTCAATGATCACACTCACACTCCAGTATACTAACAACACAAAAAGGACTTGAAAAATTAAATTTCGTGAATTAATCTTGTCTAGAATTGAGGTAAGAGAAGCCAGCCAAATATGTCACGTATTATAAGTATCCTTACCCTCATTGTCACTTGTCTATTCTACGGCCCTGTTTTCGCTGTTCAGATAGAAACCTTTTATGGAATTGTCGACATCGAAGAACCTGTCCTCATCGAGTTGATCGAAAGCCCTGCTTTTCAACGATTAAAGCACATCCACCAATATGGAGTCGCTTATTACACGACACATCGTGAAGAATATACCCGTTATGACCATTGCTTGGGGGTCTTTTTGTTACTTCGAGCAAAAAACTGTTCCTTAAAAGAACAAATCGCAGGACTCCTTCATGATGTCTCGCATACCATTTTTTCACATGTAGGAGACTGGATCTTCCATCGGCAAAATCAGGAAATTGATTACCAAGATTTCACTCACAGTGATTACCTTGAAGGTAGTGGCTTGGGAGAGATCCTACGGAAATATGGTTATACTTGTGAAGAACTCCAGCCCTTACAAAAGTACTTTCCAGCATTAGAACAGCCCCTACCGACACTCTGCGCTGATCGAATTGATTACAACATTCAAGGAGCCTTCTATCAAGGCTTCATTACATATGAAGAAGCCCTACGCATATTTCATGAGATCCAATTTGTCGATGGAGCCTGGATCAGCAATGAATATGAATTGTTGAAAAAACTTGTCCGTTATTCCATTTTTATGTCTCAAGATTGCTGGGGGAGTGGAACAGAATACATTCTTTCAATGTGGCTTGCAGCAGCCATTATTCGAGGAATCGACATTGGAATCTTCACCATTGAAGATGTACGGTTTGGGATAGATCAAGAAATCTGGGATCGTTTATTAGTTTTGAATGATCCTCTTATTCAAAAGAACATGCATATGATCATGAACTACTCCGATTACCACTGCTTGGTTTCTGCTGAAGAAGCCGATCTTGTAATCATTAGCAAGTTTAGAGGGATCGATCCACTAGTCATCGTCGATGGAAAACGTGTACGTCTGACTACTACAGATCCCATTCTAGCAGAAGATTTTTACACAGCTAAGGATAGGATGGCAAAAGGTTGGGCGATTAAACTCCATGAGCCAGCACTGCAGCATTGAACGGGAAACGATGTCTTTTATGGATTAGTCCTTGGATTTTTCATTCTTTCTTCAAGAATGGCATCTTCAAGTTTTTTGCCTGTAAGCGCCCAAAACATGCGCTCCTCAAGCGATATCATTTTGGATTCAAACGAATCCATTCTCTTGTCAGACAAATCCATTCTCTTGTCAAATGAATCCATTCTCTTTTCTAGTCTATCGATGTGACCATTGATATTATCTTTGAGACTATTCATATCTTCTTTGATGCTGGCTTTGTGCTTATTTATATCTATGCTGACATCAGCTTTGAAGTTTCTTAGGAAAGCATACACAAATCCGATAATGGTAGCTGTCGTTCCTAGAAAAGCTGATACTAAACCTAATATTGTTGGCAAATCCATCGTTTCACCTTCGCTTTAGTCGAGAATATTAGGACCGGTCTTCTAAGCATAGTGTAGCATACTAAAGTTTAATGACGCAAGTAACAATGAAATCAGATTTTTTACGAGGCGTAAGTAGGTTGCTTCGCAGGCGCCGCTGTATCTGGTTCTGGTTGTTTATCTGTCAATGCTCTGAAACGTTTGCTTAAGCCAAAGATAGAAAAGATCCACAAGCATACAATGCCGATAGCAATTGGAGCGATGATCGGTACAAGCTGATAGAGTGCGCTCCCGGAAAATAGAGTAAGCAACCCCATTTGAACATACGATCCCGCAGACTTACCGCCGCGGCCGCCTATGACATCTACAGCTGCCTTACCTTTGACCTTCAGTTCTGGATCCAAAGGAATGTAAGCCATTTCTTTTGTCGGATCAAACAATGAGTATTTTACAGCCTTGCCAAAAGCATTTACGAACAACCCAAGCCCAACAGCAAATATGATGAGTTCTTTGTTTATTACCCCTTGTTTGATCGCATCGACAATTTTCATGCCATCAGGCAATAGGGTGTTGTTGTAATAAATTACACCGAAAAATATTAAGATTCCTGTAATTAAAACAGCTGGGGTAATCATTGCACAAGTGCGCCAGCTAAAAGTGCGCAAAAGGTTGCTGCCTATTAACATTAATATCACTGAAATACCTCCGGTTACTGTCGATAGTCCACCCATGACGCGGTTATATTCTACTTCAGTAGGATAAGCAATTTTAATTTGCCCCTTCCACACTCCTTCAAACAGGTTAATTGATACACCATAAGCAAGTATAAGCATCGCAATTAATCCTAAATAAGGAGATTGAAGAATGTACTTGAAACTTTCACCCATCGATAGTTTTGCTTTTTTCTTTTTTGTTTCACCCATTGCTTCAGGATCATAATAGCGCTTATCTGTCATGACGTATCGGTTAAACCAATAGAATGTGCATAGGAGAATGACACCTGCAAAGGTTACTAGCGTCATCAGGTATTGTAACATCAAACCCGTGGACTCGCCTCGACTTAAGCCCATGCTATGAATTGAGTCAGACACAAGAATAATCGCAGGTCCTGAGAGCAACAAACCGAAATTGCCCACGAATCCAAACATTCCATAGAATCGACGCGCTTCTTTTACTGGAGTAATAGAGTTCGCAAATTGCCAAAATAACAGGGATAGAATGGCGCTTCCCCACAATTCTGCTAAAATATAAAACAGCGTATATGTCCAGTTTCCGACTAGAGGAATAATCCACTTAATGTTGGGATATAACGCTTGATACTCTTCGATAGTAGCCACATTCATATGAATTGATTCTACAAATGGATAAATGCAGTAGGGATACAATCCGAAAAAGATCAGAAAAGGCAATGCAGTCACATAAAACAATCCGATGCGATTAAATATGTTCGCCGCCTTGGTATAGAGAATCATAAAAATTACCGCTGAAGCAGTCACACCAATCCCTTTTGCGAAAGCTAAACTTTCTGCGCCTGCCCCTGGAGCGTTTACCAACATGGCATCTTTTGTATCTCGCAAAAGCGTGTAAATAAAAAGAATGCAAAACATCATAATGCCCATTGGCAAAAACTTTTTAATTTCATAAGAGTGTATCGGCCATAATAACTTTCGTATTCCCGAAAACTCTTGATTTAACTCTTGTGACAAACTTCCCATAATTCTCCTTCTATTAAGTAAACAATCTCGGTCATTAGAATTGTAATTTTATAGCAACTTTAGATTTAGCAAAAATTAATTAATGTGATACTCTGTATAAGTAACGCTTATAACATGTGGATTTTTATGAAATTTGCACCAAATATCACCTTTCTTCGCTATTTCTTCAGCGCAGGCCAAGCCAAAAGCATTTCAAAAGCCGCCAAAGAAAACTATGTGAGTCAATCTGCAATCAGCCAAGGGATCAGTAAGTTGGAGGTTGCTTTGGGAAAACAATTGATCACTCATGAAAAAAATCGCCTCCAGCTTACAACAGATGGATTACTCCTTTTGGATATGTGTAAACAGGTTTTTAACGTGTTTTCCGAAATAGAGGATGCCTTTAACGAGACTGACGGTGTGTTTAAAGGAAAATTATCCTTTGCTTGCACCCACAGCTTTGCGCTTTCCTTGCTTCCACCCTATTTAGGAAGGCTTGCACAAATGAAGACGGCGATC
Source organism: Chlamydiota bacterium (assembly GCA_013288825.1). Lineage (GTDB taxonomy): Bacteria > Chlamydiota > Chlamydiia > Chlamydiales > Parachlamydiaceae > JABDBC01. Next base: position 27,781 of record JABDBC010000017.1, on the reverse strand, counting down.
GAGCCAGTCTTAAGATTTGGACACACAGGTACGATTGTAGAGCTTGTGAAAAAGGGGGATGTCGACTTTGGCATCGTTCTCGACAACGAAGACTTCTCAGCGTTCCACTGCAGAGAGATTTATAGAGGGGAATATCAATTATACAAAGCAAAAAAACTGCCGAAGCAAACAATGAACAAATTTATTCTGAGTGAAGAGAGAAGGGAAGTTTCCTTGCTGAGACAGCATCTTCAAGACAGTGGAGTTGAAATGACCTCCTGCATGGAAGTTTCGAGCTGGGAGGTCATTGCAAGCTTAACAGAACACGGGTTGGGAATTGGTTTTCTTCCTGATTACATCATTGGGAAGCGTTCGTTGATTCCTTGTGATTATTCTACCCCAGTAATTCCATACCGCATTTTAGCCATCTTTTCAAAAAACAGAGGATTGCCTCGCAATGCGAAAATGTTCATTGATTTGATGTGCTCTCAAGATTGTTGAGCAGGGAGTGTTCGTGCAATTGCAGGATCAGCATAAAGTTCGTTAATCTTTTTTTCAACGATGTCAAGAACTTCTCCGAAAGGTATTAATCGGTATGGATCTTTGTCATGAATGCCTTCTCTTTTAAAATAGATATCTTTTACGAGAATGTGTCCACTCTCTTTGGCTTTAGAACGCAAAATCTCCCAGATTTTGTCGTTATAAGGATGATATGTGTCTAAGGAGATTTTGAGGCAATCTACTTTTTCCGCTGTAATTCGCGCGAGACGATTGAGTAAGAGGGGGTTGCGGGAGAATGGAGCAAGAAATGATACAACTTGAAAAACATGGTATCCACGGATTTTCAAATGCGCTTGTGTCAATTCAAAAAGATGCTCTGCTCTACCTATGTTAACCGCAAATGTGTTAAAAACTCGGTCGCATAAACAAGCGGCCCAACTAGATACGGGAAGTTCCTGAAGCTCATGATCACAACCCTCTCTGGCTACGGCACAAAGTTCTTTTGCAAGCCCTACATAATCTATACCATCAACTATTACAGCTTTTCCTATTTCTAAGCCCCAATAGTAAGCTAAGAAAAAAAAGTGATTAAAGCTTCGAAAGCTATATCTGCTGTTATAAATAATGACAGGACCTTTAGTAGTTCTGCAGAAATCAGTTAGAATTTCTTCCTGGAACGTAGGCACGTCTAAAGTCTTGAGTTTAGGCAATAACTTGTTTACAATGGTTTCTAGGGTGATTGCTCCAGTGACTGTATCAGATAGTGAACGGAGTGTGGAAGATAATGCTGGCAAAGCAGAATCCTCTTCTTCGTCCTCTTCCTTCGCTTTAGTTGCATTCAAAGAAGTCATTGGAGTTAGACCACAACCATGCATGAGGATGCTGATGTCCTGGTGTGATAAATTTGTGGTATATCCATTTGCGGCAAGTTTAAGAACTCTTTCTATGAGCATTTTACGCAATTCGGGATTTTCAGGATTCTTAAAAGTGTCCGTGATGCATTTGGAAAGCGAAGTGCACAAACGAATAATCTCAAGTGGACGAAGATAGCGAGTTGTCGTATACAATGGATCTGCTGGAAGTGTTGTAAGAGGAAACGTGGATTTAGGACTTGAAGAAGAGAGAGCTGGGATTAAAGACATCATAAGAATTACCTAAGGAGTTATTATGGTTTAAAAAACGGGATAATTTTGATCTGTTTTTAATAAAATGTCAAATTGATTCCCAATCATAAAGTCAGATAACTTGTTCCATCGTAAAATATTCAATCATTTATCAGCCAATCTCCTCAGAACATCGTCATTTCCACCAATCACTTTACCCAAAGCTTTTTTGAATTTATTTTCGCTTAAATCAATATACTTGGCTTCTTGGATTTCAACTGTTTCACAAAGAGATTCGATAACATACTGTCGCATACTCACGCCCTTTTTTGCGGCCAACATCTTTAGGTAAGCATGTTGTTCAACAGGGAAATCGATCGTGAGCCTTACGGTATCTTTTTTTTGCTTCATAAATATTCTCCTTGCAAACCTAAAATGCCGTAAACAATGAAATAAGGCAAACTCTAAATAGAGGTTATGGAGAAATAGCTATTGAATAAATATACTAAATTTAGTATACTGAAAGGAAGGAGTACAGCCAATGACAGATCGACATTTACACTATATGGGTTCCAGCGAAAAAGCAAGACAGGTAAACAAACTACTAAACAAGATAAAGAATTAATCAAAAGCCGCTATAAATGGGCTGAAAGTATGTATAAAGAACATTACGGAGTAAAATGATGGTTAAAAAAACTGAAGAAAAAATCGAGATGACTACAAGCTCCGGCAATATTTTTGTTGACTTAGGTTTTGCTAACGCAGAAGAGGCTTTGGCTAAATCTGATTTAGCCTTACTCATCTACGATATTATAAAGAAACGAAAGCTCACACAGAAAAAAGCTGCAGAAATTCTTGGAATAGATCAACCTAAAATTTCTAATATCATTTGCGGTCGCCTTTCTGGATTTACTTTAGATAGACTAATGAAATATCTTGTAGCTCTTGGATATGATATTGAAATTACAGCGAAACAACATCATTCAAGAACTATTCCACCATGCGTTCATGTGGTCAATCCTGGTTTCAAACATCAAAGATTATCTGCATAAAAGCAGTCCAATTCCTTGCATCCATTCTTCCTATTCGATATCCTATTTGCTAAAATTGCGTCTTGAAATCGGAGGCTTATTTGCGCTTAAAACAACTGGTTATTTTAGGATTCAAATCATTCGCTGACAAAACAGTGATCGAATTCAGCCCTGGCATCACTGGCATTGTAGGTCCAAACGGATGTGGAAAATCGAACATCGCCGATGCTTTCCGCTGGGTACTGGGTGAGCAATCCGCTAAATCAATGCGCGGCAATAAGATGCCCGATGTCATCTTCTCAGGCACTTCGAAACGCCCTGCCTTAAACTTTGCCGAAGTAACCATCACCCTCACCGAAATTAATGGAGAACTCCCCATTGAATACCAAGAAGTGGCTGTCACCCGCAGACTGCACCGCAATGGAGAGTCCGATTATTTTCTCAATAACCGCCCCGTTCGCCTCAAAGATGTGCAAGCGCTCTTTATGGACTCGGGTATTGGCAAGAGCGCTTTCTCGATCTTTGAACAGGGTAAAATTGATCAGGTGATCCAATATTCTCCTTTGGAACGGCGCCACATTTTTGAAGAAGCCGCTGGAATCCTCCGTTTCTTGCACCGCAAGCGAGAGGCTCTGCGCAAGCTGGAGCAGGCAGATCAAAACACTTCGAGAGTACGAGACATTCATCAAGAAGTTGAAAAGCAGATCTCCGTACTCGCAGAACAAGCTGAAAAAGCTCGAGCTTATAAGATATGCAAAAACCAGCTAGAGACTGCTGAAAAGGCGTTATTTGTCACCAAATGGCAAAATCTTGAAAGAAAGATGAAAGACCTCTCTAAAAAAGAACATGAGCTCAAAATCCAGCAAAATGGCCTTAACGAGCATCTTGAAGGGAGCCACCAAGAACTCAGCAACGCTAAACAAGCCTTGAACAATGCCGACCAGGCCTTGCGTGCGAAAAGCGAAGTTCTTTTCAAGGCACGCAGTGCAAAAGAGATCAAAGCTCGCGAAAAAATCTCCCATCAAGAACGGTTTAAAGAACAGACAACAAAGGAAAAGCGCTGGCAGGACGAACTCAAACAATTGCAAAAAAAACAAGTCTCGTATCAGCAAGAGCGCACCACGTTAGAACAACAGCTGTCTCAAATACAAACCGTTGTCCTCGAGCAAGAAAAGATCGTTGAGTTGGAGCGGCAACGCGCAAAGACCCAAGACGAATTGCTCTCCAATTTACGACAACAGCAACAGCACAGCCAACAGGAACGCGTAAAATTTCTGCAGCTTGAGGGGCATTCTGAAAGTGAACTGAAGCAGAATAAAGTGCGCCAAGATTCGCTCCTTGAAAAACAACAGTCGTATCAAGACCGCAAAAATAATCTCGGGGGGATCATTTCAGATTTGAGCCACGTCCACGCAGAAAAAAAACGTGAAATGCAATCGGTCGAGAAAGCCGTCGATGAACAAAAAGCCCTTTTTGCTCAGCAGAATCTCGCTTTGCAAACGCTTTCTCAGTCCATTGACAGCACACGTCATTCCTTTGAAATTGTAAAGCAAGAGAGTTCTGAAATAAAAGCGCGCCATAAAATCCTCACCCGCATGCGGGAGGATCATGAAGGATTTTCAAGTGGAAGCAAAAAGCTTTTACAGGCTGCTCAAGACCAAAAAAGCCCCCTTTTCCAACTTATGCGCCCTCTCTATGAATGCATCAGCCCAGAAAAAGGTGCTGAAAAGGCTTTGGCAACAGTGATGCGCCAATATGCACATACATTAGTGGTAGAAACAAGAGAGGCTCTCAATACCGTTTTACAATATGCAGAGGAGCATCGTCTAAAAGATTTTTCGTTGATCTGCATCACTGAACTCCAGGAATCTGACCGTTTGAATCTGCGCTCATTGATTTCACAAATGAGTGAAAACAAACTTTCAAGCCATTTTCTGCAGTCTATTGCCATTGTAGATAATGTAGAAGCGGCATTTACGCTCGTTCATAACCACAAAGGAGCTGCCGCATGGATTGGCAAAAACATGTTCCTCGACTTTCACGGGGTTCTTTTTTGCTCAGGCCAGAGTGAAAACAATGTGTTTTTACGCGAAGCAGAGATCAAAGCCTTGGAAGCAAAGTTAGCGCAGCTCGAGCAGGATCGCGAACAGCATGAGACAAAAGGAAAAGAACTTTCATTGCAGAGGGATACACTCAGAGGTGAACACAGCGCTTTAGACAAAAGCATACGACGAGACGAGATGAAACTTGTTGAGGTTAATTTTGGAGTGCAACGGTATGCGAATGACTTGGAAAAAGCGAAACAAGAGGAGGGTTCACTTTCCCAGGAACTCATCAGAATTCAATCTATCTTGGAAGAAATTGCAATCAAAATCACCGATCTAGCTCAAAAGCATACTGCAGCAAGACAAAAAGGGGTCGATATTTTAAAGCAATATGCTGTTCTTGAGGAGGAGCTACAAAAACAGCAAAAAGTTGCAAAACAGGAAAACGCCTCGTTGCAAGAACAAGAAGCCCTATATCGAAAAGCTTTTGATGAGCAAAAGAAAATCCAGCACAGCTTGCATATCATCGAAATCAAAGAGTTAGAGACGACAACCCAGCAAAAGCGCATCATGGAGGAAATTGCATCGAGTCAAGAGATGCAAGCAACCATTCAAAAGCAAGGCGTTGAAGTTGACCACACTTTACAAGATGTTGAGAAATCCCTTCTTGAAACGACCGTTAACTGCACAGAACTCGAAAAAGAGGTGCTAATTTGCAAGAGCGGAATCGATTCCATCGAAGGTAAAATTCAAGTATTTCGAGAGCGTCTGAGGCAATGCCAAGAAGAGATCCATCGGATTGGAGTTCAAAAAGCGCAGCTGCAGTCTTCTTTACAAAATCTCGTTTACGAATTGCAGGAACGGTATCAGCTCACGATCGAAGATGCCCAAGCCCTTGTCGTCCCCCCTGGAAGTGGAATAGAAATCCCCATTGACCAACAGGAAAAGCAAGTGCGTGCCCTGCGGCAGCAAATCGAACAGGCTGGCGATATCAACATGACCTCTATCGAGGAATTTGACAAACAAAAAGGGCGCCACCAATTCCTTGAAAAGCAATTGGGCGATCTCGATGGGTCAAAGCAGGAGCTCTTGCAAATCATCACTGAGCTCGACACAGAAAGCCGCAAAATTTTTAAAGAGACTTTCCAATTGATCCGCGCTAATTTTCAGAAAAACTTCCAAATTCTGTTTAATGGCGGAGAAGCCGATTTGCAGTTGACCGAAGCGGCTGACATTTTGGAAGCTGGAATCGAAATTATTGCAAAACCCCCCGGTAAGCAGATGAGAGCGATTAGTTTGATGTCTGGTGGAGAAAAATGTCTGACAGCAATGGCATTATTATTCGCAATTTTTGAAGTTAAACCCTCCCCATTTTGCTTGCTGGATGAAATCGATGCCCCTCTCGATGATTCGAATGTCGAACGGTTTCTCAATGTTGTAAAGCAGTTTGTCGAAAGGTGCCAATTTATTATCATCACCCACAATAAAAGGACAATGGCCATTGCAGATGTGCTTTGCGGGGTGTCAATGGAAGAAAAAGGCGTATCAAAATTATTGGCTATTGAGTTTGCAAAACAAGCCGAGCCCATCTACGCAAGTTACTAAAAAGGGACGTAAAGGACAAAGGACGTAAAGGACATAAGGGACATAAAGGACTCTAAAGGACAAGGGACATAAGGGACGTTGCACATGTCCTTTAGGTCCCTTATGTCCTTTACGTCCTTTGTCCTTTATGTCCATCTTAGGTAACGTATGGCATCAAAAATTCGAGTTCTTAAAGAGCACACAATAAATAAAATTGCTGCTGGAGAAGTGATCGAAAATCCCGCATCAGTCATAAAAGAGCTCGTTGAAAACTCTATAGATGCTGGTGCCACCGAAATTGCCATAGAAGTGCGTGGGGGTGGCCGACAATTGATCCGCATTGTCGACAATGGCTCTGGCATGAATCGCGATGATTGTCTTCTTTGCTTAGAAAGACATGCCACTTCAAAAATTCGTGAAGTGGAAGAGATCCATTCAATCGAAACCATGGGATTCCGCGGCGAGGCAATCCCCTCAATCGCATCGATATCAAAATTTACCTTAATAAGCTCTGAAGAAGCCTCTGAAGGGACCATGATCATTGTCGAAGGAGGGAAAATTCTCCAATGCTCCGCAGCTGTGAGATCTCGTGGAACAACCATAGAAGTGAAATCCCTATTTTTCAATGTCCCTGTTCGCAGGAAATTCCAAAAATCGCCAGCCCATGACACAAATGAAATCGTCAAAATCGTCAGCAGTCTCTCTTTAAGCCATCCTCAGATTGCTTTTCAGTTAGTTAGCGATCAAAAATCACTCATTTCCGTTTACTCTGATCCGACACAGCTTCCTAGCGATGCTTTGCGTGAAAGAGTCAAACAAATCCTGGGAGAAGATTTTTTAAATTCAACCTGCTTTGTACAACAGGAGCAAGAGGAATTCAAACTGATGGGTTTGATAGGACAACCGTTCTACACGCGTCACAATCGCACAGGGCAGTTCCTCTTCATCAATCATCGCGCGATCAGTTCTCCACTAGTTGGTTTTGCTGTCAAGGAAGGATATAGCACAATGCTTCCTTCCAACCGACACCCTGTTTATGTGCTGCATCTCACCATTCCAGGCTCCATGGTAGATGTCAATGTGCACCCCCAAAAAAGGGAAGTCCGTTTACGCCAAGAGCAGTCTCTCAAGGAAATGATTCGGCAAGCCATTCAAAAATCGCTGCACATGGAATCCTCTTTATCTTTACCCTCTTTTGAGGACCCATTTGTCCCTGCGCCCATTCCTTCCTTCAAGAATGCGAGTTATTTTATAGACTTTCCTGTGGAGCCCAAACAACAGCCTGAAAACCCCTTTTCCTTTATTCGCCCCGTTGTCAATACCATTGAAACACCAACTATAAGACAGAAAATTAGTTCTCCTGCACCGACTTTACCCGTTCCATCCTTGCTTGCAAATGCAACATCTAATGTCCGGGTCATAGGGACTCTTAAAGACTATCTTCTTGTCGATGGAGCCCACTTGGCCGACAGAGCACCTTCAGGGGGGCTTGGGCTTTTAGATCAAAGGGCGGCCTATGCTAGAGTCCTTTTTGAGCGATTACAGCAAAGGGGCGCAGCAGAAAAAGTAGAAGAGTTACAATCTTTACTGATACCGATTAGTATTGAGACCACTCCCCTTGAAACCTCGATACTTGTCCAACATCTCGAAGAATTTAATCGTTATGGGATTGGTATCCGGCAAACGGGACCGCACATTTTTCATGTCGACTCAATTGCAACCCATTTATTTGCGAATGTTGATCTATCAAGCTTTATCAAAGGGATCGTTCATGAAATCCAAGCCGACCCATTGCATAGCCCTTTTGCAAAAGATCGAGAAAAGAAGCTGGCTTGGAAAGTGAGTCTTGAGTCGAGACATTACAACAAGCGCCTCACAATTGAAGAGGGGCAACGCTTGATAGATCAGCTACTGCGCTGTGAAATGCCTTATCAATGTCCTTATGGAAGACCAACTATTGCCTTTATTACATTGGATGAAATTGCGAAAAAATTTATATAACAGGTAGAGTAACAGTTCAGATACCCCCTTCACTATATGTCAGGCCTTCAGCCTGAGGTGTTTATGTGCCAAACCTAGGGCGTTGCCCTAGGCTATTATATTTCAGGGCGTTGCCCTGAGAACTATGCCCAGGCTGAAAGCCTGGTTTATAAAAGCCTAGGGCAACGCCCTAGGTTTCGCACATAAACACCTCAGGCTGAAGGCCTGACATATAGTGAAGGGGGTATCTGAACTGTTAACGGATAGAGGATATGACATGAACTTTATGAAACGCTTAGATATTCTTCGAGAAAACCTCAAGGGATTGTCATGCGATGGTATTATAGTAGATGATCCCATTAATCTTTTTTATTTCATAGGTATTGATTTATCGGCAGGTCGCCTTCTCATCCACTCCAAAGGCGCACAGCTCTTAGTAGATGGACGTTATCTTGAAATCTGTAAACAACGTTCTCCGGTGCCAGTCATCCTTGCTGCACAATCAGGAGATACAGCTCTACAAACCCTATTCGAAGGAGAATGTTCCTTTATCAATCGACTTGGATTCAACACCGACACCACCTCATACAAAGCTTATCAAGAGCTACAGAAAACTCTGAGCTCATTATCGCGTCAAGTGACTCTTGTGCCTCTTGACAGCATTGTAAAGCAACAACGAATGATAAAAGATGACGATGAAATCGATTGTTTGCGCGATGCGGCTCACCTTGGCTCAGATGGTTATGACTTTGTTACCACTTTATTAAAAGAGGGGATCACCGAAAGTGAATTAGCAATCGAACTGGAAATTTTTTGGAAAAGACGTGGTGGCACTGGTGTGGGGTTTGATCCCATTATTGCATTTGGTCCAAATAGCTCCATGCCACATTATAGAGCCGGTAATACCCAACTCCGCCGAGGTGACACAGTCCTGATTGACATTGGAGTGCTTTATCACCACTATCATTCAGATATGACGCGGGTCATATTTTTTGGCGACCCTCCAGCTGAAATGCAAAAGATTTATCGGATCGTAAAACAAGCCCAACATGCTGCTTTAAGCTTATGCCGCCCCGACACAACCATCGGAGAGCTCGATGATGCTGCAAGAAAATTGATTTCCGAAGCGGGATATGGAGAGCTCTTTATGCATAATTTAGGCCACGGAGTAGGCTTGGAGATACATGAAATGCCTTCAATACGAAACAAGGAACCAAATGCCAGTTTGAGATTACAGCCAGGAATGGTAATTACTATTGAGCCTGGAATTTACTTGCCAGGTATTGGAGGGGTCCGTTTGGAAGACACGGTTGTGATCACAGACGAAGGCCACGAAAATCTAACCAAGCGCCCTGTGTAAGCAAAATCACCACCATTCTGAGATAGTTTTAAAAATTTTTTCAGGATCTCTGCTTGGATAAAGATCTTCAGCAATTAACAATGTCGCGTTACGTCTTGCAGTCAATAACTGTTCTGGAGTCATGTCCCTCGTGTTAGTTAATCTTAGGGTGTTATTAACTGTGTGGAAGACCTTTGAATCTTGATATAATGGTCCAAAGTGTTTAATAGTCGAAATATCCGAATAACCACGGTCTGGATATAACTTTACAAAAGTGACTTCACCATCTCTGCCTGGATACAGCTGTCTAGTCACCTCTCTCGTAACTTTTTCCCTTTCCTGCATATTCTGTTCCTGAGTCATTGGTGGTTTTCCTTCGGCCGTAAGGACCCCCATAACTTTATTGACTGTTTGCAAGATCCGTTCCTCTTCCAATGAACGTGATAATGTAATTTCCTCCAGCCGTTGGGGACGCTCAGTTCGTCTGCCAGCTTTGTAGGCAATTTGCTGTCCACTTTGCAGCATGGCTCTCTGCATATCCTGATAAGCCCTTACTGCTTGTACTGTAGGGGGTTGTGAAAGAATGCTATCTCCAATCTTTTCAGAGATCGCATCTAAAACCATGAGGCCCCCAATCACTGCCGCTCCAATACCTGCTGTCGCAGCCGCCCCTGCAGCGAAAGCAGAAGCACTGCCGAAAGCTGCTGCCATATGTGTAGCTCCCATAGCCTTAGCACCAACACTCACATAGTGTGTTCCGTGTGCAAGAATATTCGCTTGTGTATTTACTGAGGACATACCTCTTCTTACTGTTGCGGCTGAGTCTCCTTCCAGCACATCTGTGATTGAGCCTCTGGGGAATGGTTCTATGTCATACAACGAGAAATAATCCGTAATTCTTCCGGCAACACTCACTACATTATTTAGGGTGGTTTTTATTTCTTCTTCACTTCGAGAATCAATGACGATGGAGGCACTGAGTAAACTAGGTAAACTGCCGGCGGGTCTGCTTTCTTTTGCTTCTTCCCTTCGAGGATCAGTAATGACTGATGCACTCGGTAGACTACGAGTTGAGGGTTTAGGAAGTGTTTTTGAACTAGGCAACACGAGGTCTGCAACAGAAGATGTTGATGCCGCTTCATGGTGTGTAGCTGAAAAAATCTTCTCTTTAAAATTATTAAATTCTGTTGAAGAATAGGATTCGCTTTTTTTTAAGAACTGAACGAGGTCATGGACGCGTGAATCTCGCTTAGCGGCTCCTTCAAATTTAGATATTAATCTATCTTTTATCGGTCGGTCGATCTCAAGCCCCTTACTAAAAAGTTCTTTGGCAAAGGCAAATATATTATCGTCGGTTTGATTTTCTATTACTTTTTCGGCTAAGTTATACAGCTTTGCATTAGGAAAAGTACTTGTTTCTATATGTGCAAAAGAGTGGTCAGCTGGAATATTCATTTGAACCTCCAGTTATCATCTCATCATTAATCACTTATAACTATTATTATAACATTTTAGTTAATTAAGTGTTGTTTTTAGCAAAATAAACATAGAAATTGAGAAAAAGGTGGGATTAATAAAAGAAAGTCTAGTAAATAGTGTAATGAGATGGATTAAAGAAATCTAAATAGGAGGTAATTGCAGAAGTGCCGGCCCTCCGGGACGGTATGTGTAGGTTGGCGTTTACCCAGGCTTCGCTTACCCCTCCGGGGAGCTTCAGCCTGGGCTATTACATGAACAGGCCCTCCGGGCTGTTTGCAACTTCTTTCACTTGCTGAAACACATCGACATATCTAGCACAGCAAATGACAGATGTTGCAAACAGCCCGGAGGGCCTGTTCACATAATAGCCCAGGCTGAAGCTCCCCGGAGGGGTAAGCGAAGCCTGGGTAAACGCCAACCCACACATACCGTCCCGGAGGGCCGGCACAAACTAATTGCGCTATCTTTTGGACGAAGTTAAACCAATAGCCAGATTTTTTTGATTTTTCAGCAACTATATTGTATACTTAATGGTGTACAATAATCTGAATGCCCTAAGAGGGCTTTTTATTTGCGTTTGTACCAGAAGTATTTTTTTATCTTGAGCGTGTACTGCATCCCTGTCGGCGTCCCTTCCCATACCGTTTGCACTGCAGCTCTTTGCTGAAGCTCCGCCGTTAATATCAGCATAGTAGCTGTGATCACAACAATAAACAAGTCTACAAATAACAATGACTCCGCAAGCGATGGGCCTACATAGTATCCTGCACCCTTATAGGTCTCTAATGTGATTGTGCTTACTGTCCATAAGACCCCAAATGTCATACCCTTAAATCCAAAGCGACAGGTAGCCCAAATTACTGCAGGAAAAAACAGATATAGAAACTGAGCACGTGTCAAAATGTTTATATAGCTAATAACCAGGAATAAAATCAGAATTAATAGGGATTGATAAGGGATTTTATAGGGGATCGTAAATTTATATCCTCCAAGCCAGGCAAGCATAAGAGGAGTGATCACGAAAACTCCCCCGCTATCTCCCAACCACCAGGTCAACCAATATTTTAGATAATCCGACCAAGGTGTTAGTCCAGCCATTCTTTGCGCTAAGATTCCAATACTCGCTCCTATTAAACAACTAAGAGCTCCAAAGAACATAAATTTGATGACCGTCATTGGAATCTCTAATATATTGAGAGACCCAATGTATCGCCGAATCAATAGGGTCGCAACCACAGCCTGCAAAGCGGCCCCAAAAGCCATTGTGAAACTGATCATCCCAATGCTAATGTTGGGGTGATCAAATGCATATTCTTGAAGACGAATCGCACTTTCACCCCAACAGCCCAAAAGCACAGAAAAAGAAGCGCGATATCCTAAGAGTAAAAGGGCTCCCAAAGCAAACCCTGCTGCTGGCCAAATAGGGGAAGAATTGGTTCCTGCAACGGCAAGTTTATGTCCTAAATATCCTAAGGAAAAATAGATGATGGCGACAAAAGAAAGCACGACGATATTATGAGAAATTGAAGTCGTGCGTAAGGGCTGAACAATCATTATTCTTACCTACGTAAATGTCTCTCGTGAAGACTCTCAATAAGATATTGATATGAGCGGTAACGCAGCAGCGATATCTCTCCTGCCTCTATTGCCCTTATAACAGCACACTCTTGTTCATGCAAGTGGGAACAGTCGGGATACTTACATTTCCTTCCACATGCATATATTTCAGTAAAGTAAGCTTCGATATCCTCTTTGTTTAAATTCCATACTCCAAAGCTTCTAATTCCAGGGGTATCAATACACCAACCACCCGAAGGCAGCTGCAAAAACGAAGCAGCTGATGTTGTATGGGTTCCTTTTTGGGTTTTCCCAACAATCGGTCCTACGAGTAGTGCCATCCCCGTCACCGCTGTAATTAGTGACGACTTGCCAACGCCGGATTGACCTGAAAAAACGGATGCTTTCCCTTGCATCTCGCGCCTCAGATCGTCAATCCCTTCTCCTGTTGCAGCACTTACACCAATCACTCTCAACCCAGCTTTTCGGTAAGCAGATATAAACTCATCATAGAGAACTTTTTCCTCTGCTCTCAATGAGTTATCGAAAGTACTATCCTCAAAAAGATCGATCTTATTTACAACGATGATGGGGATCATTCTGCCCATTTGAGTCGCAATGATGTAGCGATCTACAATAAACGGTTTCAACGGAGGAGATACGACAGAAACAGTAATGAGTACTTGATCGATGTTTGCTGCAATGAGTTGCTGTTTTCTTCGAGAGAGATTGTCTGCGCGCGAAAGAACCGATTGCCGTGGTTCGACAGAGTAAATTTGTCCTTCTCCAGGACAAATTTCCTCTAATCGCACCCAATCACCAACAGTTACCAAATTTTTGAGCTGCGTTTTGTCTTTCTTAAGAATCCCTTTAAGCGCGCAAGTGATTATCTTTCCTTCACAATCTACTGAAATCCCTTGAGACATCACTGAGAGGACTCTTCCTCTCAAGTGCTCCTCTTTCTCCTGTTCTTTATCTTTAGCCCGTTTTACAATTTTATCTTGATCTGTCTTTTTATATTTTGATCTGTCTGTTGCAATAGCATGTTTTCTTTGTTTTTTTCCTTTTTTCCGTTCTTCGCCAAAAAATTCCTCTTCGACGGTACAGCTGCTCCAACGTTTTCTGCTATGCTTGCTTGGCTCATTCATTCATGCGACCTCAGTACATACATGCAAATTGTGGCTGCGGCGGCAACGTTTAGCGATTCCATTTCACCTGGCATGGGGATTTTCACTTTCTTAAAGCTTGCTGCCTCCTCAGATACCCCTTGAGCCTCACTACTCAACAGTAGCAGGATCTTATCAAGGCGAGGGAATTCTCTAATATCAATCCCGTGAACATCAGCTGCCACAGGCTGCCATTGATTGTCTTTAATGAGTCCTTTTAGATCATTCCAGGACCCCCTTGCAAGTGGAAGGCGAAATGTTGCCCCCTTACCTGCTCGCAAGGCTTTGTCATTATATGGATCGCAACTGTTATTTAGAATATAAGCCCCTTCCCATCCAAGTGCCAGCGCCGTTCGAAGAATAGTCCCCAAATTACCGGGATCATTGATGCCATCACATGCAATGACGCGCTTGCATCCTTTCAATGAAGCTTGTTTAGGAGTTGCAACTTCCGCAATGATCCCTTCAGGATTCTGCACCCCAGACACTTTGTCCATGACAGCTTCGCTAACGACAATGACTTCGTCGGCTTTGACGTTTGCGGGAATCGCATTTATATCACACGTCAGAATAACTTTCGTATGGTGACTTGTACATACTTCAGAGACCATTTTCATCCCTTCTATGATGACGCTGCCATGTTCATCACGGTAGTCATGGTTTTGTCTTAATCTGACAAAATGCTTTACAAGGGGATGCTGTGAGCTAATAATTTCTCGTGTCATATGTTCCAAAGGGGGTTTTGTTTTAAGAGTGCAATGACCTCTTCAGGATCATGAAGGTCATATTTAATGGCAATTTGTTCTGCTTCTTTCATTAAAGCTCCCATTTTCTTTCCAGGGAGAATTCCATGAGCTTGAAGCACGGCTGCGGAGACCAAAGGCTTTTTCTCTACAACGCGTTTGATATGCGGTTTCAAGGCTTCATGCCGCTTCTGATGGCGTTGCAAGATTTCTTCTTTTTGTTCTTTAGAGTACCCTGTGGCGATCGTATTGAAATAGGCTTGAAAAAACCGGTCTGCATAAAATTTCACCCATTCAGGTGTTTCAATCTGCTCTGGTGCTATTTCTTCCTTCTCCAACAGAGTTCTTCCCTTGTGCGCAAACTCTAAAATGCTCCCCTCATGCCCGCTCGTCTTAAGATACTCACAAAGTTGGAGTAATTCTTTTAAAGACAAATTAGGAAAAAGCTCCATCAAATAAAGAATCGTTGGCGTTTCTTTCGGAAAAGCTTTAAAATTTGCGACCCTTTGCTGAATCATTTCTAATTCGAGATTCTCAAGTGCAGGAAAAATCACCGAAAGAAGGCCCAGTCGATGCATCTCTACCAACGCGAAGTCAAACCCTGGAAACTTTGCCATTTTATGGAATTCCTGCCAAACTCTTTCCATCGCTACAGCGGGAAAAAGAGTATTGGCATGGACTTGAATGGCATGTTGGGTCTCAGGATCCATCTCAAAACCAAAGCGGGAGGCAAAACGGATTGCGCGCACCATTCGCAATCGGTCTTCAGCAAAACGCTCATGGGGACTCCCAATGGTGCGAATCACTCCGCGCGCTAAGTCCTCTTTCCCATGTACGTAGTCAATGATCACATCCTGCAACGGATCGTAAAACATTCCGTTGATAGTGAAATCCCTCCGATAGGCATCCTCTTGCGGAGTCGACAGCTCAATTTTTTCCGGTCTTCGTCCCCCTATGTATTCGATATCTCTTCGAAAGGAGGCCACTTCATAGGGATGACCCTTAATCACGACGATGACGATGCCAAAAGCAATGCCCACCGGAACTGTATTTTTAAATAAACTCATGACAACTTCTGGAGGGGCATTTGTCGCAATGTCGATATCATCTGAAGGGTGTTTTAATAGGAAATCGCGAACCCATCCCCCAGCAAAGTAGGCGATATAACCCGCTTTGCTCAAGGTTTCCACGATAAAAAAAGCATCTTCTTGGGAAGTCATCTGCATACATTAATTGTATATTTTGGTATAATTTTTTAGTGAGGTAAAAACAATCAACGGCTCTTATGATGGAAGAAATATATAACAAAAACAACCCCTTTTTAGCGTCTATTAAAGAAAGGTATAGCCTTTGCAAGCCAGGATCGCATAAAGATACCCAGCATGTTGTACTCGATCTGAAGGGTTCAAATATCAATTATGAGGTGGGTGATAGCATCGCTATATTTCCACAGAACGACAACTTTGCTGTTCATCAATTGCTGCATATCCTCCATGCCTCAGGTGCCGAGATTGTAAAAGATCGACACGATAAAGAGTGGACATTCCTCGATTTTCTAGCGTCACGAGCAAATATTGTCGAAATTAACCGAAAACTGTTAAGTGAAATTGCTCTCAGACAGACAAATACTGACAAAAAAATATTTCTGGAATCATTCCTGCTTGAAAGCAATAAAATAGCCCTTAAAGAATATCTGAGCTCAAATCATGTCACAGATTTGATGCATGCCAATCAGGAAGTCCTTTTTAGCCCTCAGGAATTTTCTAGCATACTCATGCCACTACTGCCGCGGTTTTATTCCATTGCCTCCTCACCGAAGGCCAATGAGGAAGAGATTCATCTGACTGTGGCTCTGCTTAAGTATGCCTGCAACGGAACCGTCCGGACCGGCGTGTGCACCCAATACCTTTGTCAGATTGCTCCCTTAAATGAGGCTATTGTGCCAGTCTATATTCAACGCCACCACGGCTTTACCCTCCCTCACGATGATGCTCCAATCATTATGGTCGGCCCAGGAACCGGCATTGCACCTTTCCGCGCCTTTATGCAAGAGCGCTCCATGCGGAGCGTGTCAGGAAAAAGTTGGCTCTTTTTCGGAGAATGCCACCAGGAATTTAACTTTTTTTATGAAAACTTCTGGAATGAGTTGGTAGCTCATGGAAAGTTAAGGCTTGACGTTGCCTTCTCACGAGATCAGGAACACAAAGTCTATGTACAACATCGGATGTTGGATCGAGGGAAGGAGCTGTTCGACTGGCTGGAGAATGGGGGATATTTCTATGTGTGTGGAGATGCCCAGAGAATGGCCAAAGACGTTGAAGCCACATTGTTGCAAGTGATAAAACAGCACGGAAACTTTGGCGATGATACTGCAAAGATGTATGTGAAGCGCCTTCGAACCGAGAAGCGCTACCTGCGCGATGTCTATTAAGCAAATTATTCTATTTACAAATAATGAAGAACCAGTTCAAGGGTGTGAAAAAATCGATAATGGTTTGTGCCGGCCCTCCGGGACGGTATGTGTTGGTTGGCGCTTACCCAGGCTTCGCTTACCCCTCCGGGGAGCTTCAGCCTGGGCTATTACGTAAACAGCCCTCCGGGCAGTGTGAAAAATAATTTTCTAACAAAAGCTACCGCATACAGCCCGGAGGGCCTGTTCACGTAATAGCCCAGGCTGAAGCTCCCCGGAGGGGTCAGCGAAGCCTGGGTAAGCACCAACCGACACATACCGTCCCGGAGGGCCGGCACAAACCAATTATTAATTTTTTCACAGCCTGTCCCTGGTTATTTTTGATTTACATCTGTTCCCACACCTGCGGTTTTTGCTCGCAGGCTCGCGAAAACCTTGGAGTGGGCTACAGAATGAGATAAAAAAGAAAAAAATGATAAAAAAAACGTGCCCACAAAATGTTGCGGGCACGTTCAGCATGTTATGGCGTAGGCACGGGACCTAAAGGACTAGTTGGCTCGGGACCGTATGTAAAACTACTTGAATCCTGAGCTTCCTGAGAAAATAATGTCACAGATGTAGCCAACGGTACAGTCGTGTTAGAACCTCCATTCCTCGAAGCAACCACGATCACGCGATTATTAGGAATTGTAATTACTGTACCAGATGGCGCGACAAACTGAATACCTGCTACATAATCTCCAAAGGGAGGATCGGTAATCGTAATTGTTCCGCCTAATGACCCCGATCCACCAGTGAATGTCGCTGAAGGCTGTAGCGTAATCACCACCCCGTCAGGTTGTCCTACAAATGCCGTCACCACCACAGTGTTTCCACTTGGCGTATATGTAAAGCCTATTTCGGGAAACTGAAAGGACAATGTTTGACCAGTATCATCCACGAATGTGGCTCCTGTAGGTCCAGTCGTTCCCGTTGCGCCAGTGGTTCCTGTGGCCCCAGTTGAACCTGTAGCTCCAGTTGAACCTGTGGCTCCTGTTGAACCTGCCCCCGTTGCTCCTGTAGCTCCTGTTGCACCATGATGGCCATGCTTGCTATTGGCAACACCGGCACCAACTGCAGCGCAAATTCCAGCACCCACTAACATTCCACCCACAAATAACACTGGTTTAGAGCACCAAGTTGTTCCACAAGGCTGCTCACAATCATATTGACAATATTGTTCAGGGCAACATTCTCCATTGCCATAATAACCCTGATTGTCATATTGCCCTTGAGCAACATAGTAGCCTTGTTGAAGCTGTTCATACTGATCATGACCACCATAATATTCTTGGTTGCCATATTGAACCTGACCAACATTTTGATTGTGGTCGACAGCATACTGTTGATTATTTTGATGCTCTTGTCCAACAAAATAGCCTTGTTGAGGCTGAGCATACTGTTCATTACCAACATTTTGATTCTGGTCGACGGCATATTGTTCATAATCTTGATGCTCTTTGCCTACATAATATCCTTGCTGAGGCTGAGCATACTGCTGATTGCCAACATTTTGATATGGATCCTGGTTGACATAGTATTGTTGATTGGCAGGTTGTTGTTCTTGCCCAACAGAATACTCTTGATGCATTTCTTGATCTTGATTGCTATACATCTGATTCATATTTTGGTCTTGATTACTATAAGTCTGATTTACGTCCTGACTTTGATTGCCATGGTAATCTTGATTGGGATAATACTGCTGAGCGGACATCGATGAATGACCACCTAAGCACATCGTCAGCATACTGAGCACTGACAAATGTCCAATAATGAATTCACTAACCTTCTTAATCATGTTTTACTCCATGTTTGTTATTCTAAACTTTATGGTACGTTTAATGTGCCGTAAACAAATGGTGCTGTTGTTTCTGCCTGGCTGCTGAATCCACTGACCAATGCTGAAGGCATTAAATACGTCGTTGAACTATCCCTTTGTGCATCTACTGAAATCTGATTCGACGATAGAGTGAGGTTTAACAACGGTGAAGAAATAAATAGCAATCCCGCAATATACGTTCCAAATTCCGTTGGAGGCCCCACTGTAATCGCCGGGGGGAAATGCGGCCCAGTCGTGCTCACATGTGTAACACCTGATTCGAAAACCGTCCCATCAGGATAGGATACAAACGAATATATATCTACTGTACCCGAAATAGAAGCAACATTGATTGAAAAATTAAACACGAGATCATTGACGGGATCATTGCTGAACGAGCCACTTCCTGTTGCCCCAGTGGCACCTGTGGCTCCGGTTGCTCCTGTCGCACCAGTTGGACCTGTTGCACCCCCTCCTGGACCCGTTGGACCTGTGGGTCCTGCTTGTCCTGTTGCCCCTGTCGGGCCGGTCGCCCCACCCCCAGATCCTGTGGCGCCCGTAGCTCCAGTAGGTCCAGCTGGCCCTGTCGGACCCGTTGGTCCTGTCGGTCCTGGGGGATCTACTCCTGGTCCCGTAGGCCCAGTCGGACCTGTTGCTCCTGGCCTTCCAGATCCTTTTGGACCTGTGGATCCCTTTGAACCTTTGTGTCCGCGGGTTCCCGGAGATAATGCAACACCGACAAGAGCTCCTCCGAGGCCTGTCAGGGCTGCAATTCCGATAGTGCGCAGCGTTGGGGAATTCCAAAATGAATACTCTTCCTCGCAGCAGCTATTATCATAACAATCATCTCCGCAGTCATCGTAGCAGTCTGTCGGGATATAATATCCATAAGCATTATCGGCCAAAATGGACTGACCTGGTGTAAAAGTTGCCGTAAGCATACCCAAAGAGGCACAATAAGCCATAAAGCGTTGAAAGAAAGTCTTCATTACACCCTCACATGTTTAATTTCCGAAGTAAAACATTTTAAAAAATTTTTAACAATTACTTTTGTGAGATTCGTAAATCGTTGCATTTGAACAGCGGTCGATTTATTTTGATTCCGGTCTTGACTTTAAAATTGAAAAACCCGATATCATTGGAACATGCAAAACACAACATGTGGTAGTGATGCTTCAAAAAATATACAACATCTTGTAGCAATTCAGGTAAAAACTATATACTTATCTTAGGAGAATTCAGATGACAAAACCTACACCAAGAGCGATGGCCACCTCTTTGCGCACCTATCACCGTCCCATCAAAGAAGGGGACACCATGTTGGAAAGTTGGGAGCAGGTAGTAGACAGAGTGGTAAGCCATCAACGCTGGTTGTGGGAAAGGGCATTAGGGCGCACGTTATGCGAAAGGGAAGAAAATGAACTTGAAGACCTAAAGGCTTTAATAGTTGGACGATATATTGCTCCTGCAGGGCGCACGTTGTGGCTCGGGGGAACAGAATTGAGCCGCATACGCGAGTCAAGCATGTTCAACTGCTCTTACACACATATAGAAACAGTTTATGATGTTGTGGATGTTTTGTGGCTGCTACTACAAGGGTGCGGCGTTGGCTTCAGACCTATTACAGGAACCTTGAATGGATTCCGCCGTCCACTGCAAGAAATCCAAGTAATTCGCTCCACACGTACGACAAAAGGCGGCATCGAGCATAACGTAGAAACATTTGATCCCCATACCCAAACCTGGACCATCAAAGTTGGAGACTCTGCAATTGCATGGGCAAAAGCCGTTGGGAAATTAGTAGCGGGAAAATTTCCAGCAAATCGATTAGTCTTAGATTTTTCTGAAATTCGACCTTCTGGCACCCGCCTGAAGGGATATGGTTGGATATCTTCTGGCGATGAACAAATCGCAAAAGCTTTTAAGGCAATTGCGCAAATCTTGTCTGACCGTGCAGATCAATTGCTTACACGCATGGATATTCTAGATATTATTAACTGGCTCGGCACGATTCTTTCCAGCAGACGGTCAGCACAAATCGCACTCTTCGAATACAATCAACCCGAATGGGAAGAATTCGCACTGGCGAAAAAAGAGTGGTGGCTAAAAGGCAATGCACATCGTCAACAGTCTAATAACAGCCTCCTTTTCCTCACAAAGCCCTCAAAAAATGAATTAGAAATGTTGTTTAAGCTGATTATTGATTCAGGTGGATCTGAACCTGGAATGATTAATGCCGCTGAAGCAGAACGAAGAGCTCCATGGTTTAAAGGTTGCAATCCATGCGCTGAAATCCTTTTGGGCAACAAGAGCTTCTGCAATCTTACCGAAGTCAATGTATTGGCATTCAAAGGCGATAAAGTTGGTTTGGAGCGTGCTTTAAGATTGGCAGGACGAATGAATTATCGTCAAACGATGGTCAATTTACGGGATGAAATTTTACAGGAAGCCTGGCACCTAAACAATGACTTCTTGCATCTTTGTGGGGTTGGTTTGACCGGTGTTCGCGCCCGTCCAGATCTGACGGCTTATGATTATAAGCGGATGCGCAACATCACTGTGAGCGCTGCATACAGCATGGCTAACGAATTGAATGCTCCTCTGCCAAAAAATGTGACTTGCATTAAACCCAGCGGCACGATCAGCAAGATTATGGGAACAGACGAATGGGGTGAGGTCCCTGAGGGGGTCCACATGCCGATGGGCAAGTACATTTTCAACAACATTACTTTCTCTAAACACGATCCTTTGGTAGCGCGATTCCGCGCAGCAGGCTATTCAGTCATTGAAAAACCTCATGAATCTGAATCTGTTTTGGTCAAATTCCCTGTCAAATATGACAATGTGCCTTTCACACGGAAAACAGTAGCAAGAAAAAATGGGGTTCTTGAAGACATCGAAGTCAATACCGACTCGGCCATTACACAGTTAGAGTGGTACCGTCTTCTACAGGAAACTTGGTGCGAGCAAAATGTGTCGAATACGGTTTCTTATGATGTTTCTGAAGTACCTGCAATCATCGATTGGATGTTGGAGAATTGGGAAAGTTATGTAGGTGTTTCCTTTCTTTTCAGGAACGATCCGACAAAAAATGCGGAAGACTTGGGATATGCCTATTTACCTCAAGAGGTAGTTACGAAGGAGGCATACGAGAGTTACAGTTCCCGTTTGAAGCCGATTGATTATGCAGGCATTGAGATGAGGGATGATCTGGCCTTGGCAGATGCGTGTGCAACAGGCGCCTGCCCCATCCGATAAACGCAACGGAGTATTGCAGCAAAATTCTTCGTGCCCGTGCCCGAATTAATAGGGGGTTTTTGCTTTTCCAAACAAATGTAATAACGCAAGTTGCTAGTCATGCAATGCTTTTAATGAGGCCAAGAAAGGACATAAGGGACAAGGGACCTAAAGGACATAAGGGACGTAAGGGACTTTAAAGGACAAGGGACATAAGGGACAAAGGACATTTGTTGTCCCTTAGGTCCCTTGTCCTTTAAAGTCCCTTACGTCCCTTATGTCCTTTAGGTCCCTTGTCCCTTATGTCCTTATTTGAGTAGAGTAGGCACGAAGTTGAGGTAGTCGCAGGCGGTCAACAAATAACGCACACCATTTTTCTCTCCAAAAGGCGCTTCACCCGCCCTCACATTATGCAAATGCCCAAAGACACAAATCTCCACACCAAACTGTTCTAATAATCGCGACACTTGCGAGTCTTTCAAATCAAGTCCTATTGGAGGATAATGTGTCATCACTAACCGCTTCTTACCTGGAAAATTCTTAAAGCAATTTAAGCTCAGTTCTAAACGGCTAAGTTCCCTTTGAAAAATCTTCTGGTCTTCTTTCTTGTCCTCTAGTGGATTTCTAGGCTCTTCGGTTGGTTTTTTTGTTCGTTGATTTTCCCGAAACTCAATGCAAGAATTGAAACTGTATTCTTCAGTATCCCACAAACGAGCACCACCAACAGCTACATCGTTCCAAGGAATTACGTTATTTTGAATCACTTTTATAGAAGATGGGAGAACTTTTTGAACCTGACTCAATGATGTCCACCAATAGTCATGGTTGCCACGAATCATCATTTTCGTTCCGGGAAGGGCATGCAGCCATTCCAGATCAGGAACTGCATCTTGCAAATGTAGTGCCCACGAGATATCTCCAGCAACCAGCACGAGATCTTCAGGTGCAATGCGGGATTTCCAATTGGCGGCAATTTTTTCAGCGTGATTCAGCCAATTATCGCCAAAGAGATCCATTGATTTATTGGGAACTCCGAAGGAAAGATGTAAGTCGGCAATTGCCCAAATATTCATATCAGATTACAAAGCCATCGGGAAGAACGGCCCCGCGAGGAACCACGATAATTCCATCGCGAATATAAACATGATCGCTTGTGTAATGGTCCAACTTCTTTTTATTTAGCAATTGGACCCCTCTTCCCAAGTAGGCATGTTTATCAATAATGGCACGATCAATGATGCAATTCTCCCCTATTTGGGGAGTTACTGGCAAGTGTTCTGATGGAATAGGGGCATGAAAATAGTCATTTCCCATGATATAGCTATTCCGAATAATACAACCTGCCTTCAAAACAGCTCTTAAACCGATGATGCTGTGGCTGATTTCATCCGCCTCAACGTGAGCTCCTTCACAAATAATCGACTGGTTCACATGAGTATTTGAAATCTTTGGTCCAGGCAAGTGATAACTTGGAGAAATAATGGGATTTCGCACGTCATAACAATCAAAGTGGGGGTTTGGTGCTGTCAGTGCGATGTTGGCTTGATAAAATGACGAGATTGTTCCGATATCTTCCCAGTAGCCTTCATGCAAAAAGGCTGCAACGTTACCTAGACTCACCTTTGTAGGAATCAAATGCTTCCCAAAATCTTCTCTCAAATCTTGTCTTAATAAGCTCAGTAAGGCCTCTCGCTTGAATAAATAGATCCCCATGGACCCCAAATACTTACGTGCAGGATTTGTGTGGGGACCCAAATGTGCCATCGTTACTTCTGGCATTTCCATCTGATCTAAAAGTTCTTGCGTCTGGGGCTTTTCACAGAATTTTGTGATAAAACGGTCTTCATTCAGCTTTAATAACCCCATTCGCTTCGCTTCTTCAACGGCAACTGGAAGGGCTGCTATCACGAGATCGGCTTTTGTTTCCTTGGCAAAACGGACCATTTTACGGAAATCCATGTTGTAAAGCTGATCGCCAGATAGAATGAGAAAATACTCTACGGAAGCTTCAGAAAGATATTCAATATTTTGCCTTATTGCATCGGCCGTCCCTTGAAACCATATCTTTTGCGATGGGCGTTGCTCAGCAGTCAGCAACTCAATATAACCCGGTGAGCAGTTCCCGAGTCGATACGTTCGAAATATATGCTGATGAAGTGAAGCTGAAAGAAATTGTGTAATCAGAAAGATTTTGAAACATCCCGAATTGATCGCATTTGACATGGGGACATCGATCAATCGATACTTTCCCCCGAAGCAAATCGCTGGCTTGCAACGGGTTGTGGTCAATGGCACCAACCGCGTTCCCTCTCCGCCTCCCAAAATAACTGCGGCAACATGACTCATGTCAACGTCATATTTGATGGGAACAGGATTAGACTCAGCATCATTTTTCTTAATAGCTACCGAGCTTGGAGTCATCACCATAATATACACTGCCTTTGGAACGGGTGAATGTGCATACCCCTCTTTTCGGCATTATATTTAACGCATATTTTGATACAAGAAATTATTTAAATAATATCGCAAGTTGCTAGTATCAGGAGTGGAAATAGTCGTTTACATTTTGTAAGCGATTGCTTAGAACAGCTCTGAATGAGAACCGAGTCGGGAAAGATAGACAGTTTCAACGACGCGATGGCTCGGGTTTAAGCACGAGGATTCATCCCCATCTTTTCCCAAAAGTCATCAATAGATTCACACTTTATACCGCGACCTTCTCTAAGCTCTTGAATGGATTCCAGCGTTTCCTTATTAGGCTTGCGCTCTTTAGGAAAATCAGACCGCACGTAAGATAGAAGAAATTCGCTTAAACCTAGATGAGCTCTAGCAGCCAACATCTTAATATAAGCCCTTTCATCAAGAGTACATTCGATTGTAATTTTTACTTTTTCGGGATGGGCTTGAGAATGAGCACCCATATTAATCTCCTTATTGGCTATAACCTTATTTCATCATATTACCAGGATTACGTAAAGAAGGATTTACCAGTAAGTCGGTAGCTTTTAGAGCATGAGACCACCTGTGATAAAAATTTTACGAGCTTTTCTTACCCTGCAAGTTCATTCAAAATAGTTCTACCAATACCAGTAAAATTTCCAATGTGATAGGATGTCCCAATTAGTCAAAAAAATAAATGCAAAAGGAAATCATATGGCTATGACAGCCGGTAGATTGACTGTATCAACTTCAACATCCAGTTCTTCTTCAATGGCCCCACACATAGATGTGCGATCACCCAGAACTGCAGCAAGAGTTGTCAATAAGACCTTAGATAAAATTCATCACACATTTCGCGACCGTTTTAAGGAAGATACACGCGACAGCATTCTGAAAGCACGCGAATTCTCTGGGAAAATTCTGAGTGCCTTTCAAATACTACCTCAAGGTAAAAGTGGTATTTTTACACTGTTCTTCTCTAACTATGTAAAACAATTGTATGCCGAGTTCAATTCAGACGAAGCCAAAAAATATAACAGCTTCCTTTTAGACGAAACTCAGACCTTAGAACAATTGCTTAAAACAACCGTACTCTATCCCATCAATCGGATTGTCACCCCTACACCTCATCAGCGATATACTTTCAATAAACTGCCTCTTTACCTGCCAAAAAGTCAATTAGTTGGACTGATTCCCAAGGAATTCATCATTGGAGAGCGTTTGGGAGGCCTCCTTACATTCTCTTACACCGTTATAAATCCAGCAGCACCTGCAGCGACCTCATCTTCCAGCTCTACAGTGCATTACATCGAACAGACTACAAAATCTTTAACCTTCCGCATCGAAGTTTCTTTTAAAGAGGCTGGCCAAGCTCCTCTGATCATGTACCTCCAGGCTACCGGATCGCGTTCTGAGGATATGAAAACTAAAAAGAAGGTCACAGATAAACAGGATTTTGGCTTTGTTCTTATAGCAGATGCATGGAACAACATTTCAATGTGCATGATTGAGAACGCCATTGATGGTGAGAAACTTCGTGAACTTCGAGAGAGAATCCAAACTCACCTTTCCACTGTTCCAAAGGTTGCAATCAAGAAAATAAAGATCACAGAATTGGCGACGCTACTGGATAAGCTTAACCCCTTTGGAACTCTAAGAACGCTCACTGAGCCTATCATTGAAGAGGCCATTAAAGAAGGAAATCTCCCTGATTTCTCCAGAATACGCCCCTCCACTTCATCGGGTGATTCCAAAGAAAAGGCGTCAGATGAAACACCTCCAGTATCTCCTCATGCCCTACCAACTCTTCGTGTAGATCCGAATGAAAAGGCAGTAGGGGGCGAAGATTCATCACCACCTTTAAGTCCTGATTCTGATTGGAACAAACTAGATTACAAAGATCTTTGTGTGGAATTTTCTTTAGTATAAGAGATTGATTATCAATGAGTTGTCATTTTTTAGTTTGATTTAGCACAATTTGCTTGCAGGGTAAGGGGTCAAATGCTAGATTACCCGCCGGAAATGCCCCAGGCCCCTATGTGGAAACGTTGTTTATAACAAATGCTGAAAACAAGAATATAAGGAAACCCTATGTCGATGCTTGCATGCGATGCCTGTGAAACTTGGTCTCAATTTATTCAATTTGTGAAAAAAAGCTGCTCCGCTACAGCTTTTGGCAACTGGTTTGCGCCAATCCGGGTCATGGAATCGACATCAGAATCAATTAGATTGGAAATACCCAATATTTTCGTGAAAGAGTATCTCCTTTCGAATTACAAAAAAGAATTGACTGCTTTTCTCCCTATTAATGGGGAAGGGGAGCCGGCAATCGAGTTCGTCGTGTCGCAGGGAACAACCTGGACAGTAGGCGATTCTTTTACTCCTGTTGTTCCTGTAGAAAAGAAGGAGGATGAAGACCTCAAATCGATCAAGTTAAACAACAACTACCGATTTGAAACCTTTATTGAGGGGCCGGCCAATCAGTTTGTGAAATCGGCAGCTTTGGGTGTGGCAGCGCGTCCAGGTCATTCTTACAACCCCCTTTTCATACATGGAGGAGTCGGTCTTGGGAAAACGCATATACTCCATAGCATTGGGCACTATATAAAAGAGAACAACAAGAAACTTCGAGTGCAATGCATTTCTACTGAAGCATTTATGAACGGCTTGGTCGATAACCTTCGCAACAAATCCCTCGAAAGTTGGAAGCGCTCGTACCGTACAGAAACTGATGTATTGTTAGTTGATGACGTACAATTTCTAAGACCGAATTTCGAAGAAGAGCTTTGTAACACCCTTGAAATACTGATTAATCAAAATAAGCAGATTGTGATTACAAGCGACAAACCCCCTGCGCAATTAAAGCTGTCCGAAAGAATGGTTGCTCGGATGGAATGGGGACTCGTCGCCCATCTTGGCGTTCCTGAACTCGAAACGCGCGTGGCTATTCTTCAACATAAGGCTAAGTTGAGAGGCTTGGACCTTCCCAACAATGTTGCTTTTTTCATCGCGGAGCACATTTTTAATAACGTCCGTCAGCTAGAAGGGGCAATAAATCGCTTAAGCGCTCATTGCCGTCTGATGAACCTAAATATCACAGAAGAGTTTGTTGAAAAGACCTTGCAGGAGATGCTGCAGCAAGCACCTCGACATCGAATTAATGTCGATCAAGTCCTGAAAAGCGTAGCAGCGGTCTTTCAGGTGCCTGTGAAGGAGTTAAGAGGTACAGCCCGCACTAAAGAGATTGCCTTAGCCCGCCAAATTGCCATGTATTTATCCTGTAAGTTGATTAAGGAATCGCTACAAGTGCTTGGAGCTTCCTTTGGGAAG
>JABDBC010000016.1 GCA_013288825.1 Chlamydiota bacterium | reverse complement strand
AACGGTAAAGACGTTGTACACCGGTGGGCTAAGCATGTAGGCAAAAGCGCGCGTAGGGACAGTTCTGCCTGACAGCCTAACGTTTTAACTGAATTGGGTTCAGGCATGCGATTTGCAATTTGGGCACACTTGACATTACAACTCTGTTTCAGCCCAAATTACAGAGGGTAAGGAACTGGATTCTCCAGTCCCTCCCCGTTATCGCAATAGAGTCATTTCTCTATATTTACCGGCGAGCAGCTTTCCAGCACCGGGCGATCCCAACATATTTACCCCTAGTCTAGGGGAGTATCGTTAGCATTTCAGTCTTGCTTTATATAGGTCGCAACAGTTCAAAAGTCCCATCTGCCTGATGTGTTTGTTTAGAAGGTGGTGGTTGTCAGTTTTTGTGATCCTTTTGTATTTCATACATCGGATACGTCTTCTAATCCACCTGTCATACCTTCGGAATTCTGCTTTCATTGTGCTGAAAGCGGTTCCAAAATAATTAACTGTCCCTCTAATCACCCGATTTAGTTTTTCAATTACCCCTACGTCTAAATTATGGGATCTCGTTGTTATTTCTCTTATCTTTTCTTCAAATTTCCCTCTGGATTTAGCTCTCATTTGCACGGAACATGCTTTGATTGTAAATCCCAAAAAATTGAATCCATCATTGTAATGACAAATTTTTGTTTTTTCTGGGCTTACCAGCAATTCCATTTCCGCGAGATAAATCTGAACTAATTCCAGCGCTCTCTCCGCCTCAGGTTTGGTTTTACACATGACAACAAAGTCATCTGCATAGCGTGTAAAAAGGAAACCCTTTTCTTCTAAGTACCAGTCTAAGTGGTCCAGAGCTATGTTTGCAAGTAACGGCGATATGACCCCGCCTTGAGGAGTGCCTCGTAGCGTAGGTCTGAGCTCGTTTTCTATCATCACTCCTGAAGTGAGAAATTTTTCGATAAGGTTTAAGATATTTCCATCCGAAATCCTGGCTGCAATTGACTCCATGATCAATTTATGGGGGATGTTATCAAAGAATCCTTTGATGTCTACATCCACTATATATCTGTATCCTTGTCCAGCAACATATATGACTTGCTCGACAGCTTGGTGGCAATTGCGTCCCGGTCTAAATCCGTATGAGTTCTTGTGAAATCGGCTTTCAAATGTATGATTGATCAGTCGGCGTATTACCTCCTGCGCTATCCTACATTTGACGGTAGGTATTCCTAGAGGACGTGTTTTACCATCTCCTTTTGGAATATCTACTCTTCGCAGAGGCATGGGTTGATAAGTACCTCGTTTTAATTCTCTCATAAGTGAGAGCAGATTTTCTTCGAGATTCAACTCATACATTTGGATTGACATCTTGTCAATTCCAGCTGCGCCTCTGTTTTTCTTGACTGCTTTGAATGCCTCAAGCATTAATTTGCTCGTAATTCTTCCTGTTAAGGAATGCACTTTGAGCATGTCGTGAATTATCTTCACAGACTGTTTCTCCTTGCTATTGTTACTGAGAAAATTATGTTTGCTTCTCCAGGTGTCTCCTAGTGTTGCGCTAACTTCCTCCGAGAGAAGTGGAAGGGGCGTATGGACCCTATCATTAGCGGACTAGCTGCCTCATTGAGTTGCAATTTAGTTTTCTTCATAATATCGGTGTGTCCTTTTGAATCCCCTTAAAAAGAAAGGATTCTCCTCTGGACACGCTCAATAACCCTAAACGAGTAAAAGCCAGAGTGCTTCGTACTCACCATCGCATTCCTAGACCTTTCGAATTTCTTATAGTCTAGGTTCTCCACAGGAGTGGAACGATGTGGGTTCTCCCTGGGTCAAAATATAAACCTTTTTCTCAAGGCGATGTCGACAAGCACCCACTAGAACTCTCCCTTAGTAACCGATTTTCTATGGAGTAGATTGGACTATAGAGTTCCAACCTGACGCTTCAGACTGATTTGGATCTTAGCGCTTTCTAATAGGCCGAATCGCGGCACCTCCCCAAGTACCAACATTAGGCTCCTCCGTCATTAAGATTGCTCTTAACGCTAGCTCTCCACTCATTTGAGTGTTAATGCTGACTTCTGAACAGAATCGGATCTGCACAGGTAAGCTTTGGCGATGATTATTTTATTTTCATCTTCCTCACTGTTTAAGACTTAGTTTATATTCCTGCCAGTCGCGCAAATCACAAGCCAGACCCCAATTCAGAATCCACTATCAAATAATAAACTCAATTATTTCCATTCCCTTTGCTTTATTTATAGTATTCATATAAAATGATATTTCATTAATTACAACTATTTACAAAAGGAGACTTTTATGTCATCACCAATCGGACCACCTACACCATCATTGGGTTCTGCCACCGGCATATTGGGTGTCAGAGGCACAGTGAACTCGCCACAACTTCCAGGCTCATTTGCCCCCACGGATGGTGGAAGAACACAACATATATCGCCGGAACTTGCTTATATTTCCCGACTTCGTGCGGCAGATGACATCTTGAGAATTATTGCATTAGAGACGTTTTTAGGCAGTGGAGCGATAAGAACCCAAAGTGACTCTATGTTCGATGATCCTATCACTAGACGTCTTGAGGAATATGATCAATTGACAACAGTTTTTAGCAGACAAGTATTACGTGAAGAGTCTAAAGATGCCACTCCCAAGAAATCAGCTTGGAGTGTCAAAACTTCGCCTGCAACCAAAACGCAATTGAAGATATTTGGCACTTACGGTCGATGAGTGCTAACTTTTCCTTGCTTTTCTTTTTCCTCTTCGCTATAATAACAGACAAATAGTAGATAGAGATAAGTTAAGCAAGGAAGCTAACCCATGAATGCCCTCCATCCAGGCAGTATCAAACAATCGTCAAAACACGAAAGGCGATACCGTGTTCTCATTGGACTCGTTCATAATTTCCTCAAAACTGGCAAACCCATAGGCTCAAGTACCTTAAAGGAAGCCGGTTTTGGCGACGTCAGTACTGCAACAATCCGCAATTACTTCTCCCAACTCGAAGAGGAAGGATTTCTTACTCAGCAACATGCTTCAGGGGGGCGCATTCCTACAAACCTTGCATTTCGAGTCTATGCTAAGGAATATCTCGAAAGCGAAGCGATTACCCCCGAACATGAACAAATCCTTCACTCATTGCGCACTGCAGAAACCCGCGAAATTGCAGCCCACCTTCAATTAGCAGCAGAAACTCTCAGTCGGCTAACGCAAACAGCAGTCTTTCTTTCAGCCCCTCGCTTTGACCATGACTATGTCATTGAAATAAAAATTGTCCCAATTGACGCACGTCGCGTACTATGTGTCATCGTCACCGACTTTGGAATGATCAAAACGGAAATCATTCAAACAGAAGCTCACTTGACCGCTTTTGCTGCAAAAAGGCTAGAAAGTTATTTCCACTGGAGGCTTACCGGTCTTGATAAACCAGATAGTCTGGATGAAGAGGAAGAAGCGCTAGCTCTTAAAATTTATAATGAGGTCATGATTCGATATATTGTCAATTACTCCAACTTCATCGACGCCGAGCTATATCGCATAGGGTTTTCAAAATTGCTTGCCTATCCCGAGTTTCACGATCCTACTCTATTAGCGACGACATTGGGAATATTTGAAAATAGCCATAATATGCGATTGCTTGTGAAGGAATGCTGTGCCCTTAATCGGCTGACTTTTTGGATTGGAGACGATCTAATGCCTTATGCGACATCGACACCTAAATGCGCGATCGTAGCGGTTCCTTATCATATCAATCAAAATATTGCAGGAGCCATAGGCATATTGGGGCCAACGAGGATTCCTTATCGAGAGATATTTGGAATCATGAAGGGGATGTCCAACAGCCTTAGTGAGTCATTAACAAGAAACTTATATAAATTTAAAATTAGTTTCCGGCAGCCAAATAACGAAACCAAGGCACTTGAAAAGCAAGGGTACCCGTTATTGCTCTTGGATTAACAAACAAACAAATTTGAGGAAGTTTAACAATGTCAAATGACAATAAAGATAAAGACAAAAAGGAAAATGGTAACGGGAACGGGCAATACCCTCCCAAACCAGATAACGGTTCACAGCAGAAAGATCAAAGCACGAATCAAAGCACTTCGGCTGAAGGCGCTTCGGTGGAATCAAATGGGGCATTGAATACCCCAGTTTTTCTGACAGTTACCGAAGAGGAGTTGAATCAAATTAAGAAAGAAGCTGCTGAATATAAAGATAAATACCTACGACAACTTGCAGAAACTGATAATATGCGCAAACGCTTGCAAAAAGAACGACAAGAGCTGATCCAACATGCGATGCAAAACGTCATTGTCGAGTTTTTGAATCCAATCGATCATATGGAAAATGCCCTATCTTTTACCCTAAATATGTCGGATGAGGTGAAAAACTGGGCGACAGGATTCCAAATGATTTTAAACCAATTTAAAGATGTGCTGACAGGTCACGGAGTCGTCCCTTTTTCCTCTAAAGGGATGGAATTTGATCCCCATCATCACGAAGCAATTGAGATCACCTCCACGACCGATCATCCTGAGGGCACCATCGTCTCAGAAAGCCTACGAGGATACAAAATGGGGAACCGCACGATACGTCCTGCACGAGTCAACGTGGCCAAAGCCCCTGAAAAAACTACAGAACAAGATGAAAAAAAAGAAGATCAAACGAGTTAATCATTCGAGAAGGAGTATATTATGGCTAAAGAAAAGAAAAGTCGAATCATAGGGATCGATCTAGGTACCACCAACTCATGCGTAGCCGTGATGGAGGGGGGCGTACCTAAAGTTATCGCTTCTGCTGAAGGAGCAAGAACAACACCTTCTGTCGTCGCTTTCAAAGGCACTGAACGTATGGTGGGAATTCCTGCAAAGCGTCAAGCCGTCACAAACCCTGAGAATACAATTTATTCTTCGAAAAGGTTTATCGGCCGCAAGTACAATGAAGTCACATCTGAAATGAAAATCGTTCCTTACAAAGTGACAAGCAACTCCAATGGGGATGCTGTCTTTGAAGTGCAAGGCAAAATTGTGACCCCAGAAGAAGTTGCTGCTTTCATATTAATAAAAATGAAAGAAACAGCTGAAGCTTATCTTGGAGAAAAGGTAACTGAAGCGGTCATCACTGTTCCTGCTTACTTCAACGATTCACAACGTCAGTCCACAAAAGATGCGGGTAAAATCGCTGGACTCGATGTGAAGAGAATTATCCCAGAACCCACTGCAGCTGCTTTGGCCTATGGGTTAGATAAAGAGAAAATCGAAAGAAAAGTGGCTGTATTCGACCTCGGAGGAGGTACTTTTGATATCTCCGTTTTGGAAATCGGTGAAGGGGTGTTTGAAGTGCTTGCAACTAATGGTGACACACACCTAGGGGGCGATGATTATGACAACGAAATTCTGAAATGGATCCTTGAAACCTTTAAACAGGAACAGGGGATCGATTTGCGAAACGATAAAATGGCTCTACAGCGCCTCAGAGATGCTGCTGAAAAGGCCAAAATCGAGCTGTCAGGTACTTTAAGCACAGAAATTAATCAGCCATTCATCACTATGGATGCCACTGGCCCAAAACACTTATCATTGACTTTGACACGAGCGAAGTTAGAAAGCTTGACTGCTCATTTGACTGAACGCACTCGAGAGCCATGCTTAAAGGCTCTTAAAGATGCCGGCGTCAATAAGGATGATATCCATGATGTCATTTTAGTGGGTGGTATGACACGTATGCCAGCTGTGCAAGAAATGGTCACCTCCATTTTTGGCAAAGAGGGTCATAAAGGGGTTAACCCAGATGAAGTTGTAGCTATCGGAGCTGCCATCCAAGGGGGCGTGCTCTCTGGTGAAGTGAAAGATGTTCTGTTGCTCGATGTGACTCCATTGACACTCGGAATCGAGACAATGGGCGGCGTTATGACACCTCTTGTCGAACGCAATACGACGATTCCTACACAAAAGAAACAAGTCTTTTCAACTGCTGCTGACAATCAACCTGCAGTGACAATTCGCGTTCTTCAAGGGGAACGCAAAATGGCCAATGATAACAAGGAAATTGGACGTTTTGACCTTGCAGATATTCCACCATCTCCCCGAGGGACACCACAAATTGAAGTGGCCTTCGATATCGATGCCGATGGTATTTTGCACGTGTCTGCTAAAGATCTTTCATCTGGCAAGCAACAAAGTATCCGCGTTGAAGCGGCGTCTGGATTGCGTGAAGATGAGATTCAGAAGTTTGTAAAAGATGCTGAGTTGCACGCAGATGAAGACAAGAAGCGTCGTGAAGAAGCAGAAGCACGCAATGAGGCTGATAGTCTTGTGTTTCGTGCAGAAAAAGCATTGCGCGAATATAAGGATAAGCTGCCAAGTAACGTCGTGGATGAGGTACAGGGAAAGATCGATGCGACGAAAAAGGCTCTCGAATCTGGAGATCTTGGAAAAATTCGCGCAGCAAAAGAAGAGCTCAATACGAGCATGCAGCATATCGGTGAAACGATGGCGAAAGCAGGGCAGCAAGCAAGTGCTGGGCAAGGGCAGCCTCACGAACAGGCTCATGCAAATGAGCAGCCTCATGCGCATGCACAGCAATCGCAAGAGTCCAAGCAAAACAATGACATAGAAGAAGCCGAAGTCGAAATCATCGACGACGACAAAAACAAGTAAGAAAGAAAGGGACAAGGGACGTAAAGGACATAAGGGACAATGGACATTTGTTGTCCTTTAGTCCCTTAGAGATAATTGCAGAAGTGCCAAATCATCAGGCCAACGGATATTGGTTTGTGCCGGCCCTCCGGGACGGTGTGTGTTGGTTGACGTTTACCCAGGCTTCGCTTACCCCTCCGGGGAGCTTCAGCCTGGGCTATTATGTAAACAGCCCTCCGGGCAGTGTGAAAAATTGATTTTCAAACAAAAGCATCCACATACAGCCCGGAGGGACTGTTTACGTAATAGCCCAGGCTGAAGCTCCCCGGAGGGGTAAGCGAAGCCTGGGTAAACGCCAAACAACCCATCCCGTCCCGGAGGGCCGGCACAAATCGATACCGTTGGCCTGATGATGTGGCACTTCTGCAATTACCTCTTTACGTCCTTTGTCCCTTACGTCCTTTCGGATCCCATCTTATAATTACCCAAGTCGTTTTTTCTCTTCGTCTTTTAGCTTCGACATATTGAATGCAATGTCATTTCTCAACTCGATGACAGAAGACTGACTTCGACTAATTGTCTGCTGCAAATCATCAATTTCATTTTGTATTCTTTCCCGCTCATCTTGTTTTACTGGGGTTAGCTGTAGAGATGCTGTGAGAAGGATTTTTTCTATATTTTTGAGTTTTTTATCTAAATCATTAAGCTTAATGACATCCTCTTGTAGGGCTGCATACCTTGTCTGTAGGTTTGTTTCAGATCTCGGAATGAATTTTTCTAATACAAGAGATGCTTGAAAGCCCAGAGGCATTTCTTCAGCTTTTTTACGCAATTCGCCCAGGGCAGTTCGAGCCTCTGCCATTTCTCTTTCGAACGCTTGTATTTCTGGACTGGACCGCAATATATCGGGTTCTTCTCTCTGAGCTTTGACATCTTTCTGCTCGGCTTCTTTTGCTTTAACCTCTTGTTGCTCTGACGCTGCTTTTTGTTCAGTTTTTGGTGTGTCAGCTGTTAAAAGCCTTTGAACATTCTCATCGGCTTGTTTTACATCTGCATAAGCTTTAGTAAGCTGCTGAGCCACTTCTTTTTTCTCGCTTCTAAGCTTTTCTAAGTTATCTCCTGGCTTTGGTCGTCCATACATAGCCCTTTCTTCACAATCATGGATTTCACTTCCTAATTTCATGTCCCTATCTTCTAATGATCTCAAGTTCTCCCTAGCAGTGTTATAAGGTCCTAATGCATCCTGCAAAGCACTACTCAGTGCTCCTTTTGCTGCTAATTGATTTTTAATCTCTGCTGCTCTTTTTTCTAAACGAGCTCTAATAGCTTCATTTTCTGGTTGGATAGCCTTAAACTTTTCTCGAGCCTCTGTAACTGCTGGACCGCTTCGTACTGCTGTTGATGCTGGCTGTGGGGCTGCTGCTTTTAGTTTTGCTAACTGTGCTGCAGTTTCCTTAGCCTCTGCAGCCAAACGTCTGCGTTCTGCATTTGCGGCTTCTACTTGTTGTTGGGCTGAAGTAGTGTCAAGTCTTCTCGGAGAGCCCCTTGCTGTGTCGCGATCGACAAATGTCCCTGATTTTTCTTTTGCCTCTTCTGATTTTGTTTCTATTCTTTCTTTAGTCTCCTCAGTGCGAACGCCATGTTCAAGGTAGTGACTAAATATTTTACTTGCTTTAAGTTGTATAGGCCCAGCAGTGCTATCGAGTGTTTTTGCGATATCTTCTTTTTTAAATTTACTTTTTTTGAAGAGTGCGACAATTTTTTCCCAGAGGCTTAGATTTCTAACCACCCATTTTCCTGTTTCATTATATCCAACAAATACTTTTCGGCTTGCTAAAGCTGTATTTAAATTATTTCTAACCACATCGTCGGTAGCAGCTTTCCCTGTTTTTAAATTTAAATTAACCCATTTCTTTGCAGCTTCGTGCAACTTATCAAGTTGCTCTTTTGGGACAATAATTGGCGTTGTACCTCCTGCAGGGGGTGGGGCTGATGATCCTGCGGCTGATGTCATAAAAACCTCCAAATAATGTTAATAACCTCGTATAATTTAATTCTAAATAATAATTTTTTTAATTTCATTAAAATAATTATAAATTAATTAAAAATAAATTTAATTACTATTGACTAAATTTAATTTATTTAATTATTTTGGAGACAAAGAACATAGATACAAAGAAGGAGGCAATATGGACAATGTTACATTTTCTGTAGGGAGTTATCTGAAAAAAGGGTGGGAATTGACAAAGGCTAACATAGGATTTCTCTTGGGATATCAAATCATTCTTGTGTTTTTGTCGCTGATTTTGGGGGCGACGCGACATAAAGTATTTCTTTATTTGCTGGTTTGGGTTATTGTCATAATCGCGAAAATGGGGTTGTACAAGGCCGCATTGTTGATTACGAATGGGATCAAGCCTAGATTTGACGAGCTATATGCAAACTGGCGCTCGTTTTTTCCATGGGTGATAGCCAGCTTCCTTTTCAGCATTATGTTTTTTGTTGGCCTTGGCTTACTTATTTTTCCAGGCTGTTATGTTTTGGCAACATTTGGCTTATTTCCCTATTTTCTACTAGATAGAAAATTGGGGCCAATAGAAGCCTTAAAACGGTCTGCTAGGGCAACCAAAGGATTTCGTTGGAATATCTTCTTGTTGTTTTTAGCTTGTATTGGAATAAATCTTGTAGGTATGTTGGTGCTTGTCGTTGGGCTTTTGATCACTATTCCGATCACGATGCTTGCATTAGCGGTACTTTATCAAGAGATCCAAGGCAGGGCTTATAGGGAGGAAACGATAAGTGGTCCCGAAAAGACTGACCAAGATACAAACAAAACAGCAACGTGAAAAAGATACTTCCTTCACTATATGTCAGGCCTTCAGCCTGAGATGTTTATGTGCCAAACCTAGGGCGTTGCCCTAGGCTGTTATATTTCAGGGCGTTGCCCTGAGAACCTGCTCAGGCTGAAAGCCTGGTTTATAAAAGCCTAGGGCGTTGCCCTGAGAACCTGCTCAGGCTGAAAGCCTGGTTTATAAAAGGCTAGGGCGTTGCCCTGAGAACCTGCTCAGGCTGAAAGCCTGGTTTATAAAAGCCTAGGGCAACGCCCTAGGTTTGGCACATAAACATCTCAGGCTGAAGGCCTGACATATAGTGAAGGGGTATCTGAACTGTTACAAAAAAAAGGAGAAATATTATGTCTCAAAATTGTCAAAATGGATCTTGCTCAACAGGATCTTCATCATCTTCAAACCAAGGCTCATCCTGCTGTTCACAACAGCAATGTAAATGCTGTTGCCATCAACAAAAGGGTGGAGATAGCGGGGAGTGTGATTTTGGTGCGAAGTTATTGGATCTCGCTGACGAAGCGTGGATGGAATTGTTAAAAGAGAAGATCAAAGCAGAGATTGCCTCTTCTGCAGGTAAAAATCTCGATAAGTTAGCAAAATTGGTAGCATCGACTAATAGTGAACGTTGGAAGATGAAAATGGCGAAGCATCAGCGTTGCGAGCAGTACAAACAGCAACTGAAGCAGTGCTTCTCACCAGAATAATCAGAATGAGTCGCCCTTACTGGGCAAGGCTTTTTAAGTGACCTGTGTTAGAAAGTTAGATCCTTATGCGAGAACCGTCCCAGCGGGCTCAAGAGCGCGCCGGGGACGGTTCTCGCATACGGCATAGCTTTTAACACAGGCCAGCAGAACGACGTCAAACCTACAAAGACCGCCTGTGTTAAAAGTTTGCCGTATGAAGAACTGTCCCAAGGCGCATTTCACACTCGTGGGTCTGTTATGTGTTTTCTTTTGTCTTGAAGAAGATCAATGAACATTTGATAAAGCTTATCAGATCGAGCAGTTTGCTGTTCGAAAAGTCTATCAGCTTGAGCAGCTCTCTGCTTAGTCTCTTCACGAATAGACTCTGTTTCTTTGCGAATAGATTCTGTTTCTTTGTTAATAGACTCAACAATTTTTTGCGTATCAGCTTTAGAATCCGCTTTGATAGAGTCTGCAATTTTTTGGAAATCTGCTTTAGCTTCTATCCTCCACTCTTTTTGTTCGCGATACATAAATGCAAAGCCTGCTCCAAACAGAGCGGTAAGAGGTATCAACATTCCAAGAAATGCGATCCACAGTTCTGTATTCATAGTCATTTCTCCGTTATGGATCGGTTCTATGCTTTCTTTCATCTTTAAGAAGATCAATGAACATTTGATAAAGCTTATCAGACCGAGCAGCCATATTCTCATTCTGAAGTGCTTGTTGTTCAAAAAGCTTATCAGATCGAGCAGCTTGTTGTTTTGTCTCTTCTTGAATGCTTCTAGTTTCTGCTTCAATTCGCTTTATTTCTTCTTTCGTATCAGCTCTCCAGTCTTTAAGTTCGCGGTGGATAAAGGCATAGAAAGTCCCGCTCAGTGTGAGAAATGCAATAAGAATGCCAGCTATTGCTATCCAAAATTCAGTACTATTCATAGTCGTTTCTCCATTATGGTCAGGGTTGCTCCATCAGCTTCCCTTCATCATACCAGATTTTGCAGGCAAAAGTCAAAATTTCCTTTTCTCCGCCATGAACTCGGTTTTGACACGAAAGCTCTCCACATGTCTTTGTGATGCCAGTGTAATTCTCTCTTCCACTTGCGAAATTGTCGAGGCCATTTGTTGTTTTCGAACATTTAATTCCCGATTCAGTTGATCGATATTTAAGAGAGTGTAGCGTTGCCCGATCACTGGGTCGACATTTCTTGGCACGCATAGATCAATCACCAACTTGCGGCTTGAGCATTCTTTTGGGATTTGGTCTTTAGTGGCAAGATAATGAGGAGCCCGTGTTCCAAAAATGATCCAGTGGTATTGCGGCCAGTCGCAGATGCGTCCCCATTCGAGGGTGGACACCTGATATTGCTTTGCGATTGCCTGAGCTCTGGGCAGTGAGCGGTTGCAGAGGGTGATATCGTGGCAGTTTTTCTTCTTTAAAAAGCCAAGAACCTTGCAGTTGACATCAGAGGCGCCTACAAACAAAATCTTTGACTGTGCAGGGATTTCGAACAATGAGACTCCTGCTTGAAAGATGGCGTGTTCTAAGTCGGCCATCCCTCGACCTAGCACAAACTCTGCCCTGACCATTTTGCTAATTTTTAGGGCTTTTTGGAACAAATAATGTAATTCGCTTGGTAGGTTGATGCAATTGGCGCCGGTTTCGTAGGCGACTTTCACCTGTCGTTGGATTTCAGTTTCGGCAAAGATGGCGCTGTCCAGTCCTGCGGTGACGCGAGTCAAATGCAGGAAGCAATCATAACCAAAGTAAGAGTATATTTTTTGATCAAATTCTTGTTGGACTTCGCTCCGCAACATTTGCAAAAGATAACTATGCGTTGCCGCTAAATCGTTTGAAGAAAAGTAGATCTCAGTGCGATTGCAGGTTGATAAAAGGATGTTGACATGTCCTGAATAAGACAATGTGCCGCTCATGAAGCATCGTTGACACGCTTTGGCAAGTAATTCTCTCAACTCCAAATTCGCTAGCTTGTGATTGATTCCTAGAACGCCAACGCGCATGGGGATTCTCCTGATTACTCTATGTGACAAGGCGACGGAGTGTTTCAACGTCTAACCATTGGGTGTTTGTATTAGATGCGTAATAAAAACCTTCGGGAACTTTGACCGCTCCACCTTCAGCTAGAAATTTTTTTAGCCCACTTTGTTCATGGGAATAGATTTCTGGCATTATGATATAAAAATCTTTCATTTCCATTGTATGTCGAGCATCTTCCAGGCTAACCATTTGCTCATGCAGTTTTTCCCCTTCGCGGATTCCCATATAAGTGTGGGGAAGATTCGGGGCCATTGCTTGTGCGAGATCTTCGATATAAATGCTGGGGATTTTCGGAACAAAAATTTCCCCTCCATGCATATTTTTAAAGCAGGAACATACAAAATCAACGGTTTGTTCTAATGAGATCCAAAAGCGTGTCATTCGTTTGTCTGTAATTGAGAGAGAAGCTGCACCTTCCGCGATCATTTTACGCCATAGGGGGATGATGCTTCCTCGGCTTTCGGAGACGTTACCATAGCGGACGACTGAAAATGTGGGTTGCCTTTTGGCCCCGACATAAGAGTTTCCGGCAACGAAAAGCTTATCAGAGCATAGTTTTGTAGCTCCATAAAGATTGATAGGATTAACAGCCTTGTCGGTGGAAAGGGCGATGACTTTTTCCACTTTGCAGTCGATTGCTGCATCGATGACATTCATGGCGCCGATGATATTGGTGTTTACAAATTCTGAGGGGTTATACTCAGCGGTTGGCACTTGTTTCAATGCAGCGGCGTGGACGATGTAATTGACTTCGTTGAACGAGCGTGACAATCGACGGACATCGCGAACATCACCGAGAAAATATCGGATTTTTGGGTGGTTGAAGATGGGATCTGACTGGCGCATCTCCCATTGCTTCCATTCGTCGCGGCTGAAAATGATGACTTTATTACATTTATTTTCAATCAATAATTTCCGTGCGAGGGCACGTCCGAACGAACCTGTCCCGCCTGTTATGAGTATGTTCTTATTTTGAAACATCAAATGCACCTATTGCCATGTATCTTCCCAATCTGTATAGTCCATAGGACAGCTTTTCTGCAACCATGGTTTATGTTTTATGACAAAAAAATACGACGAAAGCAGCGTTCAGACATTGGATGCGCTCTCACATATTCGCCTTCGGTCAGGGATGTACATTGGTCGTTTAGGCGATGGCTCCCATCCGGACGATGGAATTTATGTCATGCTGAAGGAAGTGATCGACAACAGCATCGACGAATTTATCATGAAAAACGGCAAAGAGATCAGAGTCGATGTCGACGTCGCTTTGTCGAAAGTCACCATTCGGGACTTTGGAAGGGGGATTCCTCTTGGCAAAGTCATTGAATGTGTCAGCCAAATTAACACCGGTGCGAAGTATAACGATGATGTGTTTCAATTCTCTGTAGGGCTTAATGGCGTTGGTACAAAGGCCGTCAATGCATTGTCGAGTCATTTTCTTGTTCGAAGCTATCGCGAGGGGCAATATTTTGAGGCTCTGTTTTCTCAAGGCAAGCTCATTAAGGACGAGCAAGGAAAGACGACTGAGCCCAATGGGACATATGTCGAGTTCGTTCCCGATCTGGAAATCTTTAAAAAATTTAAGTTTGAGCCTGAGTATATCACCAAAAGAATGTGGCACTACGCTTATCTTAATACGGGACTGACTTTGCACTTTAATGGAGACTCAATTTTCTCGGAAAATGGGCTCCTAGATCTGTTGAACGAGGAAGTAAAAGAAGAAGATCGCCTGTATGAACCGCTTCACTACCGTGGAAATCATCTTGAGTTTGCTTTTCTCCACACTCAAAACTATGGAGAAACCTATTTTTCTTTTGTGAACGGTCAATATACCTCAGATGGGGGGACGCACCTCTCAGCATTCCGTGAAGGGATATTAAAGGGTGTAAATGAATATGCCAAGAAGAACTTTCAGGGCGTCGATGTGCGTGAAGGAATGGTAGCAACCATTCTTGTTAAGGTAAAAGATCCCATTTTTGAATCACAAACGAAGAACAAGCTGGGAAATACTGAGCTGCGCGGTCCTGTAGTCCAAGAAGTCAAAGATGCCGTCATCAATCTCTTATATAAAAATCCTACGTTGGCTAACAAAATCATTGAACGGATTGTCTTTAACGAGAAATTGCGCAAAGAGCTTTCAGCAGTACGCAAAGAGGCAAAAGAGAAGCAAAAGAAGATCTCCTTTAAAATCCCAAAGCTGCGCGATTGTAAGTTTCATGTTGACGACCAAGTTAAACATGGAAAAGAAACGATGATCTTTCTGACAGAAGGGGATTCGGCAAGTGCCTCCATCGTTGCATCGCGAGATCCTCTGACACAAGCGGTTTTTTCCCTTCGAGGAAAGCCCCTCAATGTCTTTGGAATGAAGATAGACCAATTGTATAAAAATGAAGAAATGTACAATTTAATGAGCGCCCTTAACATTGAAGAAGATGTCACCCAGCTGCGTTATCATAAGGTAATATTGGCCACCGATGCCGATGTGGACGGGATGCATATTCGAAATCTCCTCATGACATTTTTCTTAACATATTTTGAAGGCTTGGTTGTCAATGGCCATCTGCATATTTTGGAAACCCCTTTATTCAAAGTGAGAAATAAGGAAAAGACCTTCTACTGCTATTCTGAAGAGGAGAAAAAGGATGCGATACGGCAATTGAAAAAAGGGGTCGAGATCACCCGTTTTAAAGGACTTGGAGAGATCTCCCCACATGAATTCAAGCAGTTTATTGGCAAAGATATCCGCCTTCTGCCAGTGCCCGTTTATGCCGTTTCTGATATCAAGCCAATGCTTTCATTTTACATGGGGAAAAATACTCCGGAGCGGAAGCAGTTTATCATGCAAAATTTAATCAACGAAGATGAACCCACAGTAATTCCTGCTGAAATATCTCTGTAAGTTTTTACCACAGAGATCACAGACTTGACTTTAGGATTTTACCACAGAGATCACAGAGAGAAGAAGAGAAGGAAGTAGAGATTATTTAGAAAATGTATTCCTAAATAATCTTTACTTCCTTCTCTTCCTCTCTCTGTGATCTCTGTGGTAAAAACTACGTGCATTTAAGCGGGAAGAGCTGACAAATAGAGAATAGTGTATGGACGATGTAAAATTTTTAATGAAGGACCATTACTTAAAATATGCGTCCTATGTCATTCTCGACAGAGCCATCCCCAATGTCATCGATGGGCTGAAACCTGTGCAACGACGCATTTTATACACTTTATGGAAGATCGACGATGGCAAACTCCACAAAGTAGCCAACATCGCCGGACAAACCATGGCATTTCATCCCCATGGCGACGCTCCTATCACTGAAGCCCTTGTCAATATGTCCAATAAGTTTTATTTGCTCGACCAGCAAGGAAATTTCGGCAACATCCTCACCGGCGACCCTGCTGCAGCTTCCCGATATATCGAAACCCGGCTCTCCTTTCTTGCCAAAGACACTCTATTCAATTTTGACTTAACAGAAATGCTTCCCACATACGATGGTCGGCAGAATGAACCCGTCTGCCTTCCTGCTAAGATTCCAGTCCTCCTCCTTCATGGCGCTGAAGGGATAGCAGTGGGAATGGCAACCTCAATCCTTCCTCATAATTTCAATGAGCTTTTAGAGGCCGAAATTGCAATCTTAGAAGGGCGAGATTACCTAATTCTTCCTGACTTTATCACAGGGGGGGTCATGGATGCCTCTGGATATGATAAAGGGCTTGGAAAAATAAAGCTCAGAGCCAAAATAGAGATAAAAGATCCAAAGACATTGGCGATTACAGAAATTTGCTATGGCACGACGACAGAATCCCTCATACGCTCCATCGACGATGCAGCCAAAAGGGGGAAAATAAAAATTGAAGCTATCAATGACTACACTTCAGACAAAGTAGAAATTGAGATAACGCTGCCTCGAGGACAATATGCAGAGGAACTCATTA
This sequence comes from Chlamydiota bacterium, assembly GCA_013288825.1. Classification (GTDB taxonomy): domain Bacteria; phylum Chlamydiota; class Chlamydiia; order Chlamydiales; family Parachlamydiaceae; genus JABDBC01. The sequence goes on along the minus strand of JABDBC010000016.1, from coordinate 25,104 downwards.
ATGCCCTCTATGCCTACACTGAATGTGAAGTTTCATTGAACTCGCAAATAGTTGTTATCAAAGATAATTACCCTTGGGAACCCAATATCAACCAGATTTTAGAGCTTCATGTTGAGAAGTTGCAGGAATATTTGCGTAAAGAGTTGGAAATTGAGCATGGTCGTTTAGTGGAGAAAATTTTTGAGAAGACTTTAGAGCAAATTTTTATTGAAAATCGCCTCTATAAGAAAATTGAAACCGTCACTTCCTATGAAGAAATACATAAAGTAATCGCAAAAAGCCTTGAACCCTTTCATGAGCAACTGGCAAGAGTGCCCCGAGAAGAGGATCGAGAGCGTCTTTTGAACATTCCCATACGCCGCATTTCACAGTTCGACATCGACAAAAATTTGAAAGAGGTGCAGGACATTCTTGCCCAGCTGCAGCGGATAGAAAAGGATCTCAAGAACATTAAGAAAGTGGCCATTACCTATTTAAAACAGCTCATTCAGAAATATGGGAAGTTGTTCCCAAGAAAGACTCAGATTGGAGAGCTGCAAGAAGTGGACATGCGCGCCATTGAAACGCGTAAAATTAAGGTTGGATTCGATCCCGCTACAGGATTCGTAGGAACAAAAGTAACGACAGGATCCATTTTCGAATGCACCAATTTTGATAAATTGCTCTTATTGTTTAAGGATGGCTCCTTTACAGTGAGCAATATGCCAGAAAAGCAATATGTCCTTCATGATGGGAAGAAAGTGATTTACGCTGGAGCTGCCGATAAAAAAACGATCATCAGCTTAGTATATAAAGACCCCAAAACTCTCTTGTGTTACGCAAAACGGTTTATTGTGTCAAAATTCGTTTTGGATAAATCCTATCCATACGTGGAAGATGGGATGAATGTAGAATATTTAACGACACAGCCTTCAGTGAATTTGGAGATCAATTTTATTCCCAAGTTGAATCAGCGCCTATCGAAGATAACCTTTAGTTTAGATAGTGTTTTAGTGAAGGGCGTGACGGCAAAAGGGGTGCGTATTGCTAGCAAGCCCGTCAAAAAAATCACCCTCTTAAAAAGCTAAGCCCGCACTGTACAAGATGAAAAGCAACAAGATAGGCAGGCAAAGCACGAAGCATATGCATCAAGCTAAGGAAGGCGATGTCTAAGAAGAAAAGTAACAGGATATGCAGGATCGCAAGCGGCAGGATAAGAAGGATAGCAGGCATCCACTTGATATGTAAGAGTCTATGACAAATGATAAGCTGAGTGGGCGAAGGGAAATAAGGGCCTACCAGGCCCTTATTTCCCTTCGCCCACTCAGCTTATCATTTGTCAGGGCATCCTTGGGATAGAAGGATGATGGAGACGATGATAATCCAATTTCCTATTTCCAAAATTGACTAGCAACCCGACTAAAACCCCAGATACTTTAAGATAATTTATTATCTGGGCTTGATGTTCTGGAAGTGTTTTCTCGCAACACTTCAACTCAACGAGCACGGCTTCCTCAACGATAAGATCTGCAATATATACACCAATAGTTTTTTGACGAAAAATCACTTCAAATCTCTTTTCTGGGGCAACTCTAAGCCCTTTTTCGTTCAATGAAAGAACTAATGCATTTCTATAAACCGATTCTAGAAACCCGGAACCTAACTCATTCATGACATCAAAGCAACATCCGAGAATTGTCTCTGTGATATTATTGTAAAGCGCTCTATCTTTCATACACCTTCCCTAAGGATGCCCTGACAAATGATAAGCAGAGTGGGCGAAAGGACATAAAGGGCCGGATAGGCCCTTATGTCCTTTCCCGCACTCTGCTTATCATTTGTCATAGACTCTTACATATCAAGTGGATGCTTGCTATCCTTCCTATCCTGCCGCTTGCGATCCTGCCTATCCTGTTACCTTTCTTCTTAGTTCTTCTTCTTCTTTGCTCTTCTTCGCAACTCTAGTCTCTAATGCGCATGATCGCTGTCATGACCATGATCATGCGTGTGCTCATGATCGTGTTTGGGCGGTGTGGATGTTGATGTTGTCGTCGTCGTTGTAGTTGTTGTTGCTGATGTTGGCGATGCTGTTGCACCAGGGGCTGTTTTGGTTGAGGTCTGTTTCTTGCGGCACTTGAGCTCCGCAACCTGGCACTCGTAATCTTCTACATGAAACATCACCTTAAACTCATCCCATTCATCTGCAAATTGATTGACCACTTCTGTCGTCGTTCCTTGCTTGATTTGCATTGCAAGAAAGAGGAGCTTATGAGCACTTGCTAGTCTCTTTGGAGTATTCTCCTCACCAGGCTTGATTTTCTGTTGTAAGAAATAAAAGGTGATCAACTCTGCGATGTTGTTTGACTCCTTCTCTTTCTCGATAACCCATCTGACGAATTCATTTTTATCATGTGCATTTTCGAATTTATTGTCAGAGATAATGGTCATCCCCTTAAACATGGTCTCGATGTACTGATCGACTTGATCATAAACCATGGCATCGTGATAAATCCCACAAGGTATCTGGCAATGTGCTGACAACTGCTGAGAAAGGGGGAAAATCCCAAAAACACCTAACAGTAGTAAACTCTTATACATTGTTTATTCCTTTTCTTCAAAAGATGGCTCTATCGCATCTGTTGTTTCTTCTCGTGGAAAAAAGCTTTTAGATGATTCTTCATCTTCTAAAGAACCAAAAGATCCATATTCGGGAGGCTCTAACATAACACCTTGCAAGTCCACTGCTTCAAGTAAATCTTCAGGATGATTAAAACGGGGAGCTTCCTCCTGTTCAATCCCAACAATGGCTGCTGCTTCCTCTTCAATGATCGGCTCTTGATCCTTTATATAAAAAGCGCTCTGAAAGTTCTCTCTATATTGAGCAATCGTTTCTGAGATAAGTCTGGTGGGAGGTGGCAATAAAGAAGATAAAACGCCTGGGGTCACTTCTTGTTTTGAGGGAGCTTCAACTCCTTCTTCTTGCTTAGGCGCTGTTGTGGGGCCTTCAGCTTCAAGGCTTCTGGCAGCTTCTGCTTCGGTTTCGAGTTCGCCAGTTGCCCCTCGGCGGCGGCGTGTATGGCGGCGTCGATCCCTTTTTCCTGCTGCCACGCGACTCTCTGCACTAGGGAGCGCACTTTCTTGAGTAGCGATTGCAACGGTAGGTTCAGCTTCAATGACGGGTTTTTCAACAGCTTCTTTTGGATGCTTGGAGCTGCCGAGTTTTATCGAGCGCTCGATTCCGACGTTTTTCAGAACCATGCGTGCTTCCCTGACTTCAAGGATTTCGTAATCGCTTGCAGGGACGAGAAAGGATTTGGGCCTTTCCAAGGATCTATAGAATAGTCCAGATCCAAAGCAGACTACTTCTAAGGCATCTACAAAATATTCTTCTTGTCCTGGGCTTTTGCTGCTTCGGACAACCAGTTTGCAGCCATCCTTTGGCGTGATAACTGTTTCAATAATAGGTTCACGGGTGAAATCCACGGTTAATATATCCATTGTTTGAGGTTATGTTTGCAGTACCCGTGAAATTTTCCGCATTTTCTTTTGATGCCATGAGTATGAGGAGGTCTATGATGCGAGCTGCGTAGCCCATCTCGTTGTCATACCAGGCGATAATCTTAAAAAATTTGGGATTCAATGCAATCCCAGCTAGTTTGTCAAAAATGGCGGATTGAGTACTGCTGATAAAATCTGAGGAGACGACTTGTTCGTCGCAATAGGCAAGAATGCCTTTAAGGTACCCCTCGGCTGCCGACTTCATTGCTTGGCAGATAGCATCGTACGTTGTTTGTTTTGTGAGTTTTACGGTCAGGTCGACTACAGAGACATCTGTGACGGGCACTCTAAGCGCCATCCCTGTGAGTTTACCTTTAAGCTCCGGCAAACAGCGTGCCACAGCTTTGGCGGCACCTGTTGATGCAGGAATAATGTTTTGCGAGGCGCCACGGCCGCCTCTCCAATCTTTATGCGAAGGGCCATCAACACTAGGCTGAGAGGCGGTCATCGCATGAACTGTTGTCATCAGGCCTTCATCGAATCCAAAATTGTCCATCAACACCTTGACAATAGGTGCAAGGCAATTTGTGGTGCAGGAGGCATTTGATATAATAAAGTCTTTTTCGGGATTATACGTCTCATGGTTGACGCCCATGACAAACGTTGGAATGTCTTCATCTTTGCACGGGGCTGAAATGATGACTCTTTTTGCTCCAGCGTGAATATGCTTTTTAGCCCCTTCCGCTGTTGTAAAATGTCCTGTCGATTCTACGACGTAGTCAATATTTAATTCTTTCCACGGGAGTAATTGGGGATCTTTTTGGGATAATGTAAGCACATGTTTTCCATTGATGACGATCCCTTTATCGTCGTAGGAGACGGTTCCATCAAAAGCTCCGTGTGTGGAATCGTATTTGAGCAAGTAGGCTAAGTTGTCGCTAGGAACAAGATCATTGATTGCGACGAGATTGATGTTGGGATTTTGGGAAGCTAAGCGACAAACATGGCGTCCGATTCGGCCAAAGCCATTAATAGCAATGTTAATTGTCATAGAGCGGTTCTCCCAATTATATGACGTGTAAATATCGAGCAAAATACCAAGCTACAACGAGGACCAAGACGATAGTAATCACCCAGATAGCATTAGGAAACCACTTTACTCCAGCGCCTGGGTTTCCGCGTCCCTCAAGGGTTCCAATACCATAAGCAAATTCTTGAGCATCGGGACGATTAAAGGCCTCGGGATTTTCTCGTATGAGGCGTTCTCCATCGAGCCCTAGGAAAGAGGCATATTGCTTGATGAACCCTTGGGCATAGATAGGTGAGATCAAGTTTGTCCCATCGCCATCTTCAATGGATTGGAGGTAGCTGATGCGAATGGAGGTGGCATTTTCAGCTTCTTTCAAGCTGAGGTTCATCTCTTTGCGTCGCTGTTTTAGGAGGTTGCCAATATCCTTCATTTCTTCTTTTGACATAGTGGTATAGCTTGGTTAAGCGTAAGGTACAAGTTATCCACATGATACAGGAATTGTAATTAAAGGAAACTGAAAACGTGCGCCCCTGAGTGAGAAACACAAATAAACAGGATGAGCGGCCCTCATATGCATCAGGCTAGGGAGTGGCGACCTCTGAGAAGAAAAGTGACAGGATGTGCAGGATCAGGCAGGATATGAAGGATAGCAAGCATCCTCTTCTTATTCAAAAGAATTTCCAATGGATCTAAGGCCGGGAGGCCTTAGATCCATTGGAAATTCTTTGTATATCAAGAGGATGCTTGCTATCCTTCATATCCTGCCTGATCCTGCACATCCTGTCACTTTTCTTCTCAGAGGTCACATTCTCTAGCCTGATGCATCTGATAACAGCTTATTCATTTGATCCGGGAGTTGGATACAACGAATTAGGATCGAACATGTCAGGTTGCTGTGGAGCAGTATATACTGGCTGGTTGTAATAACCTCCATAGCCCCCATAACCTTCATTACCTCTTTGGAAACCTCTTTCATATGCTCGCATATTATTGTAATTATTTGGTCTTCTCATATTTTGATCTTCACGATTAAATTGCTCTCTATGTTGGTTCACCTCTGAACGGTTTCCACCCCCTTCTTCACCGCCAAATCGATCCCCACGTGCCACTTGATCCGCATTTGGAGCAGCAAATGTATGAAATGAATAAAGTATTGGTATTATTGCTAGTAATTTCAAATAACGACTCATAACGCCCTCCTTGATTTAGGGTTTTCTAAGCTCATTATAATTAACAACTACTAAAATAAACAATTAATTTTAATTTCCATGAATTTTTTAGCAGCAATTGTGGGCGACTTACTATCTAATGACTTATAATTCCCTCTGCGTCTCCCCGTCTCTGCGCCTCTGCGTTAATCATTACAACGAATTTAACGCAGAGACGGGGAGACGCAGAGGAAACCATAAGCCGTTAAAGCTACGTTTTGGAAGAAATTAAACCAAATTGCTTCTTATCCACAATTGTTGATTTTTTTTTATTTGTTGCATTAAATCCTACGCTTGTAGTATATTTCTGTTTTAGCAACTTGAGGTATTATGATTAAGAGAGCATTTGGCGAATTAGAGGTAGCAATCCTCCAGATTTTAAAGACTGGGCATCGAATGACCGTTAAGCAAGTCCATGAAATTCTTGGAAAGGACAACAAATATAACACCATTATGACCGTGATGTCTCGGCTAGCTGAAAAGAAAAGATTAGGGCGCGAAAGGGTGGGTTTGCAGTACGAATATTGGATGCTATCCCCTGTAGATAAGGAGCCTTCATTTTTTGAACAGTTAAAGAGGAAGCTTCTGGGTGTCAAAACGACAGAAGTGGTGACTTATCTCATTGAAAATGCTGAAGATATCTCAGAACAGGAGATTAATGAGATGGAAAAATTGCTAGAAAAAGCAAGAAAAAAGGGTAAATGAGAACCATGATCTTTCATTTGTTTTTAAATAGTTTAATAGTTTTTTGTGTCCTGGCCTTTTTTGTTGAGCTCACTATTTTTGTTTTTCAAATCCGAGAGGCCCGCATCCGCTACTGGTGTCGTTCCTTGCCCATATTAAAGCTTCCTTTCGATCTCTTATTCTTTATTTTTTTTGACGAGGGACTCATCACTAATTTGAATCCGTTTAGCTGTCAGGTGTTTACATACGAATTTATCACTTCGCTATTTCCAGTTGTCCATCAAGCCGGCGATCACATCATCATTCCTGCCTACATTGCTTCTTACATTCATCCGACATTATTTAATTTTATAGTCGGAGCTATTACCGTCATCGCTATTGGTGCAATAGCTCGAAAAATCATTTTGTTTGCCCTATCTCGTAGCTACCTTAATAAAGTGTTCCGTTCTTCTCAACCCTGCTACAGAGAGATCCAAAACGACCAATTGAGTTTTGCCCTAAAACAGTCTAAAACTGTGTTGCTGACTTCCACTGAGGTAGACATCCCCTTTGCCGCTGATCACCGCTACATTTTTCTTCCTGAAGTTCTGATGCAAGAACTATGTCAGGATGAGTATGAGTCTGTAGTGGCACATGAGCTGGAGCATTTGCGTTGGCGCGATCCGGCTTTCAAGTTAATAAATAGTTTAGCTTGTGCCCTATTTTGGTGGGTTCCAACAGATTGGTTGATGAAAAGATTAGAAGGGGATCAGGAGCAGGCGAGCGACTCATCGATATTGAAGTATGGACTCCATGCAAACGCATTGGCAGGAGCCTTAATGAAAGTCATTAAGAGAGCCAAATATTTAAAATGTCCTATTGCAGCAGTGTGTCCGCTTGATTCGCCAAAGGTGAGCCATGTAGACCGTTTGGAGGCGCTTTTAAATTTGAAGAATGGCGGCAGTCGCATTAAGAAGGTTGTTTCCTTGTTGGGCATGGTAGTTGCGATTTTTGTGTGTTTGTGCTTTTGGATATGTTGAGAATTAGACGTTCTGTAAGTGTCAATTTTCAGGCCCTTGCCCGATCGTGAACGCGCCCGCGCCCGTTGCCCGAACTTTACTTGCCCGAACCCGATCTTAATGGAAATGGACGGTAATGGACCATAGTGGACGATAATGGACCTTAATGGACATAATGCTCATCTATTTGGTCGGCCATTACGGTCCATTATTGTCCATTACAGTCCACTATGGTCCATTACCGTCCATGTCCATTACTCCATTTTTTCTCCTTTGCGTCTCTGCGTTTAATTTTTTTGGCAATGCTGTGGCTTATTAAGTGGTTGCATTGGGCACATTCTTTGTTTGCAAAATGGCGTCGATGTTGATTTGTGAAAGTCCAGGCACTTGCATCAGCTCCTCCCTTGTTGCTGCCATCACCTGTTTAACGCTCCCAAAATGCCGCAAGAGCCTTTTCGCCTTCTCAGGACCAATCCCTGGAATATCCAACAACGATGTCCTCAGTGTTGTTTTGGAGCGGCGTGCTCGATGAAATGTTATCGCAAACCGGTGTGCTTCATCGCGGATTTGCTGCAGCAAGAAAAGAATCGGAGAATTATCCCTCAAGAAAATCGGATCTTTTACATTTGGAATAAACACCTGCTCTCGTGTCATCCCTTTATCATGTCGTCCCTGTTCTTTTGCGATCGATATTACATCAACTGTGATGATATTCAGCTCTTGTAATACCTTCAAAGCAATGTTGAGGTGCCCTTTTCCTCCATCGACAATGAGGAGGTCGGGGAGATCATCTTCCTCTTTAGCTCGTTTATAGCGACGCATCAGCACTTCATACATCGTTGCATAGTCGTCGGGTGAAGTGACAGTTTTGATCTTATATTTCCGATACCGCCGTTTATCCTTCTGACCGTCTGTAAACACTATGAGAACAGATACAGGTTCTGTGCCAGAGATGTTGGAGTTATCAAAGCACTCAATACGGGCGGGATAACGATTTAAATGGAACTTCTCTTGCATGTCTAAAAGAGTGCGTTCACGTATCGCTTGTTGATCTTTTTCCTTTTTAAAAGTGGCTTCAGCATTGAGGTAAGCCATGTCTACGAGAGCTTTTTTGTCTCCGCGCTGTGGTGTGAGGATCTTTGTCATCCTGTTTTTATTTGCTGACAATATCTCTGAAAGTGTCTCTGCATCAGGCTGCTCAATGGGAACCAGGATTTCAGAAGGGAGTTCTTCTAGTTGGGCATAATGTTGAAGGATAAAATTGGAGAGCAATTCGGCATCGTCCTCAGCAATTTTTGCAAAGCTGTAGTGGCGAGCTCCTATGAGTTTTCCTTTGCGAATGAACAACTGCGCCAGAGATACCTCCTCGGCTTGTCGGAATATCGATAAGACGTCTGAATCGCCTCCTAGAGGTTTGTCAACACGCTGTTCCTCCAAAGTGGTCTCAATATGCCTAATTTTTTTGAGGACAGCATTGGCTTTTTCAAATTCTAGAGTATCTGCATACTTCTCCATTTCAGCATAAAGCTCTTGAACGATCTCCTTGTTTTGTCCTTTTAAGAATCGAATTGCAGCATCGACATGATGGGTGTATTCTTCTTTAGTACATTTGCCTACGCAAGGAGCCACGCATCGTTTCATGTCGTAGAGGATACATGGGCGGGTGCGGCGTAAAAATTCCTGATCAGAACACTCTCTAAGGGGGAAAACGTGCTGCATGACATCGAGCGTGCTTCTGGCGGCGTGAGCACTGATATAAGGTCCAAAATAGAGTCCATCTGCCGCTGGCTTCCCCTTATATCGGACCAGCTGCACCATAGGCCAAGGGTGCTTATTGTTGATTTTCAAGGCGATGTAGGATTTATCGTCCTTCAATAGGGCGTTGTATTTAGGCTGATGTTGTTTGATCAGGGTGTTTTCGAGAAGAAGGGCTTCTTTTTCAGACGATACGATAATTGTATCGATTTCTGCGATTTGCTCGACAAGAAAAGGGATGATGGGGCGTCCGTCACCACCGGGCGCGAAGTATTGCTTGACCCGTTGGCGGATGTTTATTGCCTTACCGATATAGAGCACAGAACCTGTTTGGCTCTTCATGATATAGACGCCAAAGTGGGTAGGAAGCAACTCTAGCTTGGCTGTGGGGAATGGCGGCATGCAGAACCTCTTAATAAAAAATTAAACGCAAACACGCAAAGACGCGAAGAAGGGACAATGGAATTAAAGGACATAAAAAGGTAATTGCAGAAGTGACCTGTGTTAAGGCCCGAAGGGCGGGCATTTCACAGCCCAGGCCTCCGCTTCGCTCCGACCTGGGCTGTGAAATGCCTGCCCTTCGGGCCTTAACACAGGGCACTTCTGCAATGACCCCTTTTTAGTTCCCTTGTCCCCTCTTCGCGCCTTTGCGTTTAATTATTATTAAGAAGGTGATTTCACTTGTTTGGATTTAGATTGTCGATTGTGTCTTTGAATCGCTTGAGGACAGCTTGCCAGGCAGCTTGTGCCTTTTGCGTGGGTTGTGAATAAGGTTTTTCGACTTTATTGTCTTCTTGTCCTTGATTCGAAGGCACCTCATTACTAGGTGGCTGTACGCCTCTTGAATTTGGACCTTCAACATTCATAGCATTACCCTAATCTCTCAATAAACTTAAATTATACATTATTTTAGACAAAATTGCAAGAAAATGGCAAACTACTAAATTCAATATAGAAAATACTACTTCAATAAGGAATTTTTTAATGGCAATTGCTGTTCCAAGTGTAGGTCCACCACTACGACATTCATCCTTAAGTTTGAACCCTTCCGAGGGTTCCGGTCATTCTTGTTGTGCTAGAATCCAAAAATGCATGGGTCGCACTCAAGAGGCGTTTAATAATAGCTGGGCTGGCCGCTTTTATAATCGATATTACCGCTATCGTCCTTTGGCAGTCCAAGTCGCAAATTTCGCCACACACGTCTTTAGCATAAGAGCAATCAACGGAATGCTCAATATCTATGCTCTTTCTACCGTGGTCACGGGCGATGCATGGAGAAATTTCTCCGGATGGCAGCGAATGATCCGCTACGGCAAAATTTTGTCAGCTTTAGCTATTCCGATTGCGCTGTATGGAATTTGGAATGAAATTAAAGAGCTCATCCATGGAACTCACGATAAAATTGGGTCAGTTTTGCGGATCACCGAGTGGACTTCCTGGATGGGATACGCAGCTGGGACATGTTTATCGACCATTCATTCTATGGGAGTTGCGATCGCAAACGTTGCCCATTGGGCATTTGGGTTTTATGTCGCCAGCGGATTCCTTGCGATTGCAACGATTATTATTCATGCCAGAAACCTTTACCAGTCAAATAGGATTAATAAAAGAATTTCTTCAGAGCCAGAAGAGGTAATATTAAAGGAATTAAATGGGAAGTCATCCAAAGAATTAGAAGCGCGATTTGAAGTGGATGGCGTGGTTATGAAGGAGTTTGTGGAGGCCGTAGTTCAACGAGTGCAAGATGGGGCGGAGGGAGCGCTATTGTTGAGAACAAGGGCAATTTCGGCCATTGGTGTGCGGATTCGTTCTAAGATTTTAGTTGATAAAATGGCTCTAATTGCTTCAATTATTGTGACTATTGCGACGATGTTGTTGTTATTTACCCCATTTTTTCCGGCGGCGTATGCGTGTTATGCGTGTTCTTCTGCGCTTTCTATTGTTAAGTTTTTTTATGACAAACGTTCTTCGACGATTTTCCACAGCAGGATGGATGAGCTTCTGGCGTTGTGAATGAAAATGGACGTAATGGAGGAATGGACGCAATGGACATGGACGATAATGGACCGTAATGGACCATAATGGACGGTAATGGACAATGATGCATCGTCCATTACGGTCCATTACCGTCCATTATGGTCCATTATCGTCCATGTCCATTACTCCATTTTTCCATTACGGTCCATTATCGTCCACTATTGTCCATTATCGTCCATGTCCATTACTCCATTTTTCCATTATGTCCATTCCATTTCTTTTCATTCTTAAAATTCTTTTCTCATTTATTATCTCTGTTAATTAAACTTTTTTAACTAATTTTTAAAAAAATGTTTTGTTATTTAAACTTTTTAGTATATAATTAAGTTATAATAAATAGTTTAATTTAATTAACTAGTGTCTAAATAATAGGAGATCTTATGGCAGGTGCCGGCGGCGTTCACCATACACCAAAAGTACATACACCAGATTCAATTACTACACAAAAGACTCCTGATCCCTTTTTAAAAGGGACTGTTGAATATGGTGGTCATAAATATCAAGTTCTATCAGGATTCTTCGGTGCATTATACATGTTGTTCAGGCCTACTGTAATGGTTCACGAAGGTGATAAGGTTGCAATAATAAAAAGGAGTGAGCTCCTAGAAAAACTAAAGGAAGGTTGTCCTGAATCAATGAAAAAAAGGATTGATGGTATATCTAAGGTAATAAGTAAGAGAGAAGTCGAAACACTATCGAAAGAAGCCGTTAAAAGCAAAGTTCTAGCTCTGAAACAAAAAATTGAAACGCTCTGTACAGGAGAATCAGATCAGTTAACATCTGCGGAAAAAACTAAATTTCGAAAAGATGCTTTGCTATTAAAATCGATATTTTCTGAATTGAAAAAATCGGATGCAATTTCAACATTTTCATTTGATCAATTGCGAGACCTTCATTTTATACTTAAACAGACTCAATTAAAAACAGAATTATTATCAACCCACACACCTGATATTGACATTGCTGGGGATATTAGGGAAATTATTACTGACAGCCAAGCTTTACTTAAAGCAATAGGAGACGAATCAAACGTTTCTGATGCTAGAGTTGATTCTATATATTTTTCTGGTAGTGCTACTATTAAGCAGATTACAGATCAGTTAAAAATAGAAGATCTCTTACTTAATTTATCACAATTAAAAAGAGAAGCAATGGTAGGCTTACCGGATGAAAAAACTACGAAAAGAGCAGGGGAGTTAGCAGAAATTCGTAGAACAATGGATCGTAGTGGCGAGAGAATCAAAAAACTTTTTGATAAATTGTTAGCTTTTGATAAAGGAGAAGAAATATTAGAAAAATTAATCTCTACAAAAGAAGATCTAACTAAAGAACAAATGGAGTACGGTAATTTTGCTCCACTTGTCGGTGAGGAATTACGAATCGGTGGTGAAGCACTCTCAGGACACTTAGCAACGTTTCAAAAAGCAAAAATTAATCCAATTATAGATAAAATCTCCTCAGCCATTGATAATGGAGAAGATTTCACTCTCACCGCGGGGGAGATCGCAAGGCTTTCTTCTTCAAGAGGTATGGATAAGGTTAAATCTACCTTTACTGATCCTACACAATACAATCTTATAAGAGATAAAATTGGATCTAGTTTTCCAGAATTTGAACTATCTGCAAAAGCCAAAAAAGAATTAGCTGATAGTGCATTAGCAAAAATAAAAGGGAATGAATCCGGAGCTTTGACACCAGAGGAAAAAGAAATCCTGTTTGAGAAAGGGGCATCCACCCCAACTTTTACTGAATTGGCTAAATTCCATCTACGTCAGCATTTCAAGAACAATAGGCAAGGATATGAGGCATTGCAAGAGCATTTCAGGCCAAGACCGCTGCCGCCTTTTGAATCTCTTTCTGCTAAGAGGTAGATTGTATATACCGGGTCCATTTTACCAGGCCAACGGCCTGACGTATAAAAGCCTAGAGCAACGCCCTAGGTATATCCAGAGTTGATTCTCAGGCTGAAAGCCTGGTGTATAGCAAACACAGTTGATGCGAAACAAATCCCATTTTAGGATGACATATACTTCAAACCAGAAGAAACATCACAAAACCCAATCTCTCCAAGATTAATATCGTAAGATCCTCCAACTCAATCAGGTTCCATTTGATGAGAGAAGTCTGTGGGATCAACGTGATTTTGTACACCATACGTCAGGCTTTCAGCCTGAGAATCAACCCTGGACGTACCTAGGGCGTTGCCCTAGGCTTTTATACTTCAGGCCGTTGGCCTGGTAAAACGGAGACTCAGAAATGGCTGGAATGAGCCACTCAAGTTTTCGCACAATTTGTCCATTCGTTGCCCCCAGAACTGTCCCACGCGCAGTGTCTATCTGCTAAATTACGTGTCCGCGTGTCCGTGCATGTAATTTAGTACACGCGCACGTAATCAGAAAATCACCATCTCCATCAAAAAACTATTGATTTACTCCCCCAATTAGGGTATCTCGTTGGGGAAGCTTGTTCCTACCCCGAAGCTGAAAAACAAAGGAATATATGACTGAAAGATATACGTATACCAATCGTCTCATCCATCAGAAATCGCCGTACCTTCTGCAGCATGCTCATAATCCCGTCGATTGGTATCCCTGGAGCGACGAAGCCTTCCGTGCCGCCCGCGATCAGGACAAACCCATCTTCCTCTCGATTGGCTACGCTACCTGCCACTGGTGCCATGTCATGGAACGGGAATCCTTTGAAAATCCTCAACTTGCTCAACTCATGAACGACACCTTCATCAATATTAAAGTCGACCGAGAAGAGCTCCCCGAAGTCGATAGCCTCTACATGGAATTTGCCCAAGGGATGATGTCTGGAGCTGCAGGATGGCCTCTCAATGTAGTCCTAACTCCAGAACTCCAACCCTTCTTCGCAGCAACATATCTCCCCCCAAACAGCAAACATGGCCTTATAGGATTAAAAGAACTTATATCTCGAATTGTTGATGTATGGACCGGTGAAGAGCGCGAATCGGTCGTTGCACAAGCTGCCCAAGTCGTCGAAGTCTTTGCTGAAAATGTCCATGTCCAAGGAGACGAACTCCCCATCAAAGAACAACTTGAAGAGGTTTGCGATCTTCTCTTTAAAATGGCCGATCCTGTCTATGGCGGGATGCGTGGCATGCCAAAATTTCCTATCGGATATCAATATAACTTTCTTCTACACTATTTCTATAAGCATGATGACAGTCGGGCCCTATTCCTCGTAGAACGCTCTTTAGATATGATGCATCGTGGGGGAATATACGATCACCTCGGTGGTGGCTTTTCTCGCTATAGTGTTGATGAACAATGGCTGATTCCTCACTTTGAGAAAATGCTCTATGACAATGCATTATTGTCCCACGCCTATTTAGAGGCCTGGCTTGCCCTTAAAAATCCCCTCTATAAAGAAGTGTGTCAGGAAATTCTCGATTATGTCTTGCGCGAAATGACCCATCCGGAAGGGGGGTTCTATTCTGCACAAGATGCTGAATCGGAAGGACATGAAGGACTTTTCTATACCTGGACTATCAAGGAAATTCGAGATGTCCTCGGTGCGGAGACAGGCAATCTCTTTTGCCAGTATTACGGAGTGACTGAATTGGGGAACTTTGAAGGTCGCAATGTGCTACATACTATAATGCGTCTCGAAGAGTTTGCAAAACAGAAAAAAATGGACCCTGTGGAGCTGTCAAAAAAGTTCAAAGACGCTAGGGCTGAATTATTGAAAGTCCGTGAAAAACGGGTACATCCATTCAAAGATGATAAAGTTCTTAGCTCCTGGAACGGATTAATGATCTTTTCCATGGCCGAAGCAGGAAGAGCTTTGAATGAAGATCGGTATATCGAGGCAGCCGTGAAGGCTGCGCATTTTATCCATTCTAACTTATGGAACGAGGGGAGACTCTATAGAAGATGGCGTGATGGGGAAGCATTGCATCATGCAGGACTTGATGAGTATGCTTTCTTAATTCGTGCGTTGATCACTCTTTCTGAAATTGGATGCGGCACAGAATGGCTGCAATGGGCAATAGAGATGACGCAAATCTTACGTGATAAATTCAAAGTTGAAAATGGTGCGTTTTATCAGACTGACGGAGAAGATCCTAATATTATTTTGCGTAAGAGTCAGTTTTCAGATGGGGCCGAGCCATCAGGGAATGCGATCCATTGTGAAAATCTTTTGCGTCTTTATCAGCTGACGTTTAGTGTGGATTATTTGGAAGAAGCGACCGACATTTTGAAGGCAGTAAAAAAATATATTGATAGTTATGGACCAGGATATTGCTATCATTTGATGAATTTGAATCGGTATTACGATAAGAGATCGCCGACATTTGTAGTGGCATTGAATGAGAAGGAGCAACATTTTCATGCTTTGTTGGAAATGATGTATAATGAATTTTTGCCTCATAAAGCGGTTATTTGTCGGCATCCTAAAGACGATACATTATTTGAATTGTTGACATTAGCTAAAGAACAAGGGCCGATGGGGAAGAACACGACATTGTATATTTGTCATGAGGGGGCGTGTCAGAAGCCATTGACAGATATCCAAGAAATGTCGGAAGCCGTGCGCAAGTTGAAGAATTGATGGATTGTACATATATACACAATAGATTATACTAAGTCCGAATGAATAAATTCACATAAGAAGTGTTATGGAACCCTATTCGACTTTAGAGAAGCAATTTCAGCAAATTTTAGATGAAAAAGCATTTAATCTTCTTGAGGTCTACCAAACTCCAGATTCCTGGACGAAGATGACTCCCAACGAACGATCGATGCTGGGCGTCTTATTTGCCACATATGGAGAAAAACAGCTCCATGATGGTGACCGCAAAGCTTTAGAAAGCTTTGCCATTGCTCAGAACATTGCTCCAACGGATTCGTTGGTACACTTTAGGTTGGGCGCTGCCTATAGCACCCAACGGAACAATATCCGCTGCCTATTTGCTGCCGTGGAAGCCTTTAATAAAGCCCTTGAATATGATCCAGAGTTCTTTGAAGCCTGGTTTCATCAGGGATGTTTGCACATACAGCTTTTCAAAGTCCTAGACGACCCTTCTTATCTGCGCAATGCGGAACAAATATTCAGCGAAGCTTCACAATGCCTTCCTCGTGCGAAAAATCACCACATCTCTGATCTGCATTGGTGCTGGGGGTTCTGTTGGGACCTCCTCGGACGCCTTTCAGGAGAGGCACATGAATTCAATTGCTCACTAGAAAAATATCGCTTAGCTGCGGAACTTGGGTGTCAAGAGGCAGAATTTTGGATAGATTACGGCTGTGCAGTGACTGCAATGGCTATGTTGCTCGGTCGGGCTGAACTGATGTTAGAAGCCATCGAACTTTTCCGCAATGCCGTTAGGACAGCTCCCGAGTGCTTTGAGGCCTGGTATCATCTTGCGACAGCATGTCAGTATCTTTTCGAATTCACCAAGGAAGAAACGTACTACTCTTTTGCATCCGATTGCTTTACACGTGCCTCTGAGATAAATAGTAATCCAAAAGTGTTTTTGTCTTGGGGATGCCTTTTACTCGATGTTGCTAAACAACGCCATAGTGTCGAATACTTTCAAATGAGTTGCGAAAAATTCCAGCTTGCAGACACATCTGAAGAGGAAGAACGGGCCTTTGTTTTATTCAGATGGGGGCAGGCCGAACTATTTTGGGGAATTCAAGAGGAGCGATTGGATCTGCTTCGTTCTGCTGAAGCAAAATTCATCCTTAGCCTTTCGATCAATTCAGAAGATGCAGAGGTTTGGCAGTACTATGGGACCTGTTTGAATGAACTTGGCCGTTATTTTGAAGACGAGTCATTTTATTGGCAGGCAATTGAAAAGTTCCAATACGCTCTCACCATTGATGCAAAGCGCTCCATGCTGTGGTATGGCTTAGCCCTTTCCCACTTTGCCCTCGGAGAATTGAATGCAGCGGAAATGATGTTTGAGAAAAGTATCACCTACTGTGAAAAAGTATTGGAAACGGATGGCACCTTTCCCCAGTTTTGGAATGATTGGGGTGTCGCCTTAATGTACATTGCCGAGACAAGCAGAGATATCACGATTGTCGAAACAGCCATAGAAAAATTTGAATTTGCATTGCAAGCATATAAAGAAAACGGAATAAGTGCATTGTCGCCGAACCAACTCATTTGGTTGTACAACTACGGCTGTGCATTTGATTTCTTAGGAGGCTTTACAGAGGATCCTCAGGACCATGAAAAGGCAATCTTGATCCTCACACAGGTTTTAGAGCTCGATGCGTCCTACTCAGATGTCCGCTATAACTTGGCTATTGCTCTGTCGCATCTGGGCGACCTGACGAATGATGTAGAAAGTTTCCACAGGTGCTTTGAGCATTTCAAAGTTTTGACACAGGAAGATCCTGAAGACGATATCGTATGGCTTGATTGGGGCATTGGTTTAATGAATCTGGCTGATTTAGTCTATGACGTGCATGCTCCCGAGCTAAGCGACAAACTTTACGATGAAGCTGAAGAAAAGTTATTGAATGCTATCGCGTTCGGAAACACTCAAGCGATTTTCAGCATTGCATGTCTCTATTCTCTCATGGGGAAATTCGAGGCAGCGATGCATTATATCGAGCGTGCCGAGGTGTTTAATGCGCTGCCTTCAGTGAATGATTTAATGCATGATGAGTGGCTTGAGGGATTGCGTCAGACCCCAAGTTTCCGTACTTTTATCTCAGCCCTCGCCAGCAAACCCCAGAAAGAGCCTTAACAGAGATCACACAAACCAGAAACGTGCAGAGAAACAACAGGCCAGGGCAGAGACAGAGAAAAGTAACAGGATAGGCAAGCATACGCATCAGATTAAGCCAGGCGATGTCGAAGAAGAAAAGTAACAGGATAAGCAGGATCGCAAGCGGCAGGATAGGAAGGATAGCAGGCATCCTCTTAAAGTGCGATAGTCAATGAGAAATGAAAGCGGAGTGCGCGAAAGAACATAAAGGGATCTTTATTGGACTAAAACTTTTTTAGTACCCTTTATGTTCTTTCGCGCACTCCGCTTTCATTTTTCAGGGCTTCCAGAGCTATTTAGCATCTAGGAAGCCCTGAGAAACGCAGAGCGAAGAGTCAGAAAGAAAGTAAAGGACATCGTCCTTTACTTTCTTTCTGACTCTTCGCTCTGCGTTTCTCATTGGAATTTCTTTTACCTATCAAGTGGATGCTTGCTATCCTTCCTATCCTGCCGCTTGCGATCCTGCTTATCCTGTTACTTTTCTTCCTCGATGTTTCATCTCTTAACTTGTTGCGTATGCCTGTTATTTCTTCTCCCCTCCTCTCTCCGTGTTCTCTGTGATCTCTGTGGTAAAGCCTTGTCGTGGTGCAATACGCTGTAGCAGCTCATCCTCGTTGCCGGTAAGACTGCGGATGCATGCCCCTGTTTTACACGTGCGCAGTATCGGACACCGCTTCTCAAATGTCCTCCCATACGGACACACCCCTTGAAAAGCCTTGTTCTGTTCTGCTGCAGGCTGATATTTTAACGCTGAAGAGGCTCCAAAAACACTTAATGTCGCTGCATCGGTTGTTCCTGCCAAATGCAGAGGCAGCGAATCCATCGCAATCACTAAATCCATCTCATTCATCAGTCTTTGCAATAAAGGCAGCGCCAGCCTGTCCAAAAGCAATGAGTTTCGTGGAAACTGCTGCTGAAGGCGTGTTGAGGTCTCCCGTTCTAACTCAGAACCCCATGTAAATAGGAAAATTGGCTCCATCTTGCGCTGCACATTATGCAATAAGTTCACCAACGCTTCGTCTGTCATTTTTTTGTTTGCCCAAGCTGAACCAGGGCATACCATCACTATTTTTCTTCCGTCCAATAAAGGGTCTTTCAGTATACTAGACAAGGCTTCAGACTGCTGCTGGGTAAGATTTAGGATGGTTTTTGCTGGAGACGTAATGGAATCATCACCGAAATAGCTTTTCACGAGGCCCAAATAATCCTCTCGAATATTCCTTCCTGGCACACTATTAAAACGACGGTTCGTAAATAACAAATTTGGCCACTCAGCTACACTGCTTTTCGCAAAACCAACTTTATTTTTGCTGCGAGAGAAGAATGTTATCAGACCAGACTTACAGTTACCTTGCAGATCAAATACGGCGTCATATTGTTGCATTCGGAGTTGTTTATAGAATTCTGAAAAGCTTTTGAGGTCTTTGCCACGTCGCCATGTTTTGGTGCTGACAGTGAGTGTCTGGTTAATATTTGGATGAGTTCTGACAAGTTCAGCGAAAGAATGTTCTACAACCCAATCGATATGGGCTTCTGGGAATCGATTTTTCAAATAGTGCAGTACAGGGTAAGTGTGGACGATATCGCCAAGTGAGGATGTTTTAACGATGAGAAATTTCATAATAAAATCCAAAAAAGGTTAATGCTTCTTGAAAATCCTGCGGTATGGATGAAGCGATGAAAAGAGGTTCTCCAGTAGAAGGGTGGGAGAGTTCGATGGAAAGTGCGTGTAGCAGATAGCGTGGAGCGCGGTATTGGCAATGAAAAGAGCGCCCATACTGAAAATCGCCAAGAATAGGATGTCCCATTTCACTCATATGTACTCGAATTTGGTGTGTTCTGCCCGTTTTCGGCTTGCAGCAGACCAGGGCAGCATCATTTCCAGATTGCAAGCATTCCCACCCTGTGATGGCATGAGATCCTTTTGATTTGGCAACGCTACCCCAAATAGATTGTCCTTGGTAGCGATTTTTAATGCCAAGATAGTTGTCGATGCAGCCATGCGATTGTTTAATGTTCCCGTCTACAAGTGCTAGATAGGTCTTATTGACCATTCTTTTCTTAAAAAAATCGAGAACTTTCATCTCAGCATTTTGGGATTTTGCAAAGATCAAAACACCTGTTGTATCGCGATCGAGGCGGTGAGTTAATCTAAGGGTGGTGCGCTTTCCTTGGATTGCCTTAAGAAAATCAGGATCATCGGAAGAAGTGTTCGAGGGCTTATCGTAGATGAGCAGGTCGCTATCTTCAAACAGAATTCGCTTTTCTTCAAAGAGTGGGACTACATTTTTTGTGTCAGTTGTGGGTTCTTGAAAAGCAATTTTGTCTCCAGAGCCGAGGACGCGGGTGGCAAATCTTTCGGTGCGTCCATTGATTTGGCAAAGGCTTTCTTCGATAGCTTTTTTGAGTTGTCGGGAGGAGTATTGATCTCCAGTTTTTTGTTTTAGAAACGCAAGCAACTTTTGACCTGACTCTTCACGGGACACTTCCCAGCTTTTCAATACACACTCCGATATGTAGAATTTTCGTGAACACGCCCGAGCCTATCGTGAACGCGCCCGAGCCCGCGCCCGTTGCCCGAACTTCCCTTGCCCAAACCCGATCATCCCTGAGTTCGGGTGCGAAAATAAAGTTTACGATAAAGTTCGGGCAACGGGCGCGGGCTCGGGCGCGTTCACGAATAGATTTGCCTACACTAGACTTACGCTAGCGAGAATTGGCGGAGGAAGCGCACGTCGTTCTGTGTAAACATCCGAATGTCGCTGATCTGATGCTTAAGCATGACCAAACGCTCAACTCCCATTCCCCATGCATAGCCTGTATAGATCTCAGGATCAATATCTCCCGTCTTTAAGACTTCCGGATGCACCATCCCTGCTCCTGCAACCTCAAGCCATCCACTATACTTGCAAAGGTTGCATCCGCTTCCGGAACATGACATACAACTCACATCGAGTTCCAATCCAGGTTCAACAAATGGGAAGTAGCTTGGACGAAAACGCAATTGGATGTCTGGACTGAAAAACTTTTGCATAAATTCTTGCAGCGTTGCAAAAAGATCGGCAAAGGTCACCCCTTTATCGACATAAAAACCATCTACTTGATGAAAAAACACATGTGAGCGCGCTGTAATGGTTTCATTGCGAAAGGCTTTTCCAGGGGCTATAATTCGAATGGGAGGTTTTTCCTTTTCCATTAAGTGGGTTTGCACATTTGTCGTTTGTGTTCGCAGCAGTACATTAGGAGCGATGTAAAAGGTGTCCTGCATATCGCGTGCAGGGTGATCATGAGGGAAGTTTAGAGCTTCAAAATTGTAATAATCGGTGTCGATTTCGGGTCCATACTGTACGGCAAAGCCCATTCCTGAAAGAATGTCGATGATTTTGTCCAAGGTTTGTATAATGACGTGCTTTTGACCTGGAAAATGCTTTCTTCCGGGGAGAGTGATATCGATTTTTTCTTGTATGAGGCGTGAGCTTTCCTCTTTTTCCAGGAGGGAATTATGCTTTTCAAGTAATGTGTAGGTGACGTGTTCTTTTAAATCATTGACTTGTTTGCCGAATTCGGGACGTTGATCAGCAGGGACTTCTTTAAGGAGCTTCATCAGATCTTGGATGGGCCCTTTTTTGCCAAGGTATTTTACTTTGAGGGCTTCAGTTTCTGAAGTGGAGGAAGCTTTTTGCAATTCAGTCGTGAATTGTTTGTGTAGCGATTCTATTGATGGATGCATGGTCATACCCAGTCTATTGATCATTATGATTTCCGTGCCCGACATGAAAGGACAAGGGACGTAAAGGACATAAAGGACCTAAAGGACAAGGGACATAAAGGACTTAATGTATTGCGTCCTGTCCTTTAGGTCCTTTATGTCCTTTACGTCCCTTGTCCTTTTGTCCTTTACGCCGCCAGAGCTTGCTTTGCTTGTGTTGCCACTGCGGCAAAGCCTGCTGGATCTCGTATGGCCATATCTGCCAACACTTTGCGATCCAGGTCGATCTGCGCTCTTTGGAGTCCGCAAATAAACTTGCTGTAGGAAATTCCATTGATCTTGGCCGCTGCGCTGATACGCACGATCCACAATCTGCGGAAATCGCGTTTGCGTTCTTTGCGGTGGCGATAGTTGTATGCCATTGCGCGCATTACAGCTTCGGTTGTCAGACGTAGGTGATTTTTGCGATCGCCAACAAACCCTTTTGCTAAATGGCGCAACCGGCTTTTGCGGCGTCTTGAGGCCACTGCGTTGGTTGCTCTTACCATATAATTTTCTCCACTAATTAAATTGTTCTATACACACATCAAGCGTTTATAAGTCTTCAACTGACCGTGATCGACAAGTCCTGGTCGTGATAGCTGACGCTTACGCTTAGGGGTTTTCTTTGTCAATATGTGCCGTTTTCCGGGACGGCTTCTTTTAAGCTTTCCTGTGGCAGTCACGCGAAATCTTGACGCAACGGCCTTTTTTGTTTTCATTTTGGGCACGGCTATTTCTCCTGTTTTATTCTGATTCCGTTTCGGCTGTTGGCTAGTACACTGTAAAGTTATTATTGACCATTTGTGGCGCGTCAAAGCCCCGGGGTTCAATGATCGCAAAAGGGGTTGTATGAGGCAATACTACCCCTTTTGCGATCATTGAACCCCGGGAGCTTTCACGCAGCCACAAATAGTCAATAATAACTATACAGTGTACTAGGAGGGGTCCTTCTTCTTCTTGGCTCCTGGTGCCAACACCACGATTAACATCCGCCCTAAAAGTTTTAGCGGTGATTCTGTGGTTGCGACGTCTTCTAAATCTTTGCACACTTGTTCCATCACTTTTTCGCCAAGGTCTGTATGTGCCATTTCGCGGCCTCTGAAGGTGCAAGTTATTTTCACTTTGTCGCCCTTAGCAAGAAAATCGCGTGCGTGATTGACCTTAGTTTGGAGGTCATGCAGGCCGATGTTTGGCTTAAGTTTGACTTCTTTAACTTTCACTTGATGCTGCGCTTTCTTACTTTCTTTTTCTCGTTTTGTTTGATCGTAGCGGAATTTACCGTAATTGATGATCTTGCAAACCGGAGGATTTGATCCAGCAGAAATTTCGACTAGATCGAGTCCTTGTTCTTCAGCACGTGCTAAAGCTTCTTGTATCGAGAGAACACCAACCTGTTCTCCTTTTTCGCTAATGACTCGCACTCGGGGAGTGCGTATTTCTCTATTTACTCTCAACCCCAATTTCCTCATGAAGAGCAGCCTGTTTCAGCTGGTCCAAGAAAAGCGGTAAAGAGATATCGCTTTTCATGGTCCCCTGTTGACAGGGCCGCACAGTGATTACGCCATTTCTTTCTTCTCTATCGCCTACTATCACAAAGTAGGGAACTCTTTCCTTTTCAGCACAAAGTATTCTTTCAGCCAGCGTCAGAGGGCGATAATCCACTTCGCATCGAAATCCCGCTGCTTCGATTTGTCTAAGAATACCATCTGCATAAGCAGTATTCTTACTGGATATAGGCAACACTCTCACCTGCTCTGGAGCCAACCACAGGGGTAGTATTCCTTGGTGCTTTTCAATGAGCAGGGCAATAAACCGCTCAAGCAATCCAAAAACAGAATAGGTCACTCTGGAGCCTTCTTCCAAACTCTTTAGGTCCACAGAAAGAAAAGGGCCTCTCCATTCGCGTCCGGTTGCATCTGTCAGCCCCACTTCAGCTCTTGGACCATATTCTCTGTCGACTTGTTTGTCAAGAAGACATTCACACTTACATAAGGCCAAAGCCTTCTCTAAAGCATTGTAGCCGTGTTGCCACCCTTTTGCATTTCCTGGTGAGGGATTCTGATTTGGGGTCAAATGCCACTGCTGCTTAAAGCCTAATATCTTAAGGATTTTCCCAATGAATTGCAAGCTTGAAGTTAATTCATCTATCAGCTTTTCCCCAGAACATTGAATTTGAGAGATTTCAAGGAATCCAGACCGGGGATTCAGGAGGCCATGTAATCGATCCGTTGCATCGAGATTGCAATAATTGGTTGGGCTAAAATAGCGCAAGGGTTGGTCGAGGTTAATAGAAGGATCTTTAATGAGCGGCAAAGATTGAGGAGTAGGAAATGGTAAATATTCCCTTTCGTTGATAGTGGTTGTTACTAATTTTTTCTTTGGTGATCTTGTGGAATCCTGTGGCAGTAAAAGAGGTAAATCCATGCGTTGGAAACCCAATTGTCGCTGTTGTGAATGGACCCAGTTCTGCAGGGTGTCGACAAGTGCAGATCCCTTTGGCAGCCAACGGAAAGTTTCTGAATCGATTGTAAATAGATTCATTTCAGGACCGATTATGCAATGGTCGTATTTCTTAGCTTCGTCAATTTGTTTCACAAACCGTTTAAGTTCAGTGCGGTCGGTGAAAATGGCACCTCGGATACGGATCACATCCATGTATCCAAGATTTTTTACAAACACTTCGACAGGATCGGCTTCGAGAAGTTTAATGACCCCGAGTTCTCCCGAGTGGCTCATGTGTGAGGCCGGGCAGAAATCGACGAAGTCATCCATTTGGAAGATGCGCACGATATTAGAGCGGTTGAAACTGACGATATCAGCTTTGATATCTTGTTTATGATGGCGTAAAAAATTTACAGCGTTTTCGCGCATCATTTCAAGGGATTGTACAGGAAGATCGGCTTTTATGACATGTCGCATTTTCTCTTCGAGGAGGATTAATCCTTGTGAGTCGAGAGGGCAATGGAGGATGACATCGAGGGAAAAGTCGATATTGGAAAAGGAGCTTCCGACGAGGAGACTACCCGGGAATGTATCGCAGACAGCATAAGCGAGGAGCTGAATGGCGGATTGAGAGAGAATAGGTTGTGCAAGAGGCATGTGGGCCGATGGGCAAAAGTGATGATGAAAAATAGGCTATTGGTATAATTTCGTCCAAGAGGTGGCTTTAATGTCTTATAAGTCCCTCTCTGCGTCTCCCCGTCTCTGCGTTAAATTTTTTATAATGATTAACGCAGAGACGCGGAGTCGGAGAGACGCAGAGGGATTTTTAAGTCATTAAAGCCCTATCTTTTGGATGGGCTTGTCATATTCAATAGCGGAAAATATGGGATATAGCTGACTCGAACAGCTGACCTCCACGATGTCAACGTGGCGCTCTAACCAACTGAGCTAATACCCCTTCGCTAACGTCT
>JABDBC010000015.1 GCA_013288825.1 Chlamydiota bacterium | reverse complement strand
GAAACAGCACAAGGGCGAGTCATTCTTGCCCATCTCGGAAATGGCGCAAGCTTAGCCGCAGTGCATCATGGCAAATCTATCGACACAAGCATGAGTTTTACTCCGACGGCCGGATTGCCCATGAGCACTCGCTCCGGCGACCTCGATCCCGGACTGGTTTGGTACCTAGCAAGTGCTGAGGGAATGAATGCAAAACAATTCCAAGAAATGGTCAATTTCAAATCTGGGCTGCTTGGGATCTCAGAGACCAGTTCTGACATGCGCAATCTGCTCGAGCACGAAGCGCAGGACGTGCGGGCATCTGATGCTATTGCCCTGTTTTGCTATCAGGTCAAGAAATGGATCGGGGCATTCGCAGCGGCATTGGGGGGACTGGATACGCTAGTATTTGCCGGAGGCATTGGGGAGAACGCTCCTATAATCCGCGAGCGGATTTGCGAGGGGCTAGGATTCCTTGGAATCGACGTCGAAAAAGGGAAAAATGGAGCAAATGAGAGTATAATCTCTACAGATGCCAGCCGAGTAACAGTCCGCGTCATCCCCACCGATGAAGAACTTATGATAGCCAAAAATGTTTGCCAAGTACTCAATTTTGAAGGAGATTCGACCCGATGAAAACACAAACTCTTTCCCCAGAACTACTTTACAAAATAAATGCCTACTGGCGTGCAGCGAACTATCTGTCGGTAGGCCAAATTTATCTCTATGATAATCCTCTCCTTAAGCAGCCTCTGCAGCTGTCTCATGTAAAACCGCTTGTCGTTGGTCACTGGGGCACAACGCCAGGCCAAAACTTTATCTATGTGCATTTGAACCGCGTCATCAAAAAGTACGACCTCAATATGTTCTATATCGCCGGTCCCGGCCACGGAGGTCCGGCATTAGTAGCCAATACTTACCTAGAAGGAACCTACAGCGAGATTTATCCAGATATTAGCCAAGATGAAGCCGGAATGAAAAAGCTCTTTAAACAATTCTCCTTTCCCGGCGGCATTTCCAGTCATGTGGGACCATCGACTCCAGGATCAATCCACGAGGGCGGAGAGCTCGGATACTCGCTCAGCCATGCATTCGGAGCCGCTTTCGACAATCCTGATCTGATCGTAGCCTGCATCATCGGCGACGGCGAAGCTGAAACTGGTCCCTTAGCGGCCTCATGGCACTCAAACAAGTTGCTCAACCCTATTACAGATGGAACTGTGCTCCCGATCCTGCACCTCAATGGCTACAAAATTAGCAATCCAACAGTATTAGCTCGCATGGAGCACGAGGAGCTGGATCAATATCTGCGCGGATGTGGCTGGACGCCCTATTTTGTAGAAGGCGATCAGCCCGAAGAGATGCATGAACTCATGGCCACTACTTTGGAAAAAGCAATCGAAGACATACGGCAAATCCAAGGCAATGCACGCAACAAGAACGACCTAACCCGCCCGCGCTGGCCAATGATCGTTCTGAGATCGCCAAAAGGCTGGTCAGGGCCGAAAATAGTCGATGGCTTACAGGTCGAGGGCACTTTTCGATCCCATCAGGTGCCTCTCTTGGTGGATTCCGACCATCCCGATCACCTTAAGCAGCTTGAAAACTGGATGAAAAGCTACAAAGCCGAAGAGTTGTTCGATGAAAATGGTTGTCTCATGCCCGAATTGGCCGAACTTGCCCCTAAAGGCATGCGGAGGATGGGTTCAAACCCCCACACCAATGGCGGAAGTCTGCTGCGCGACCTGCGCCTGCCCGATTTTCACATCCATGCTTTGAATGTGGCTTCACCTGGAGCCGTTGAAGGTCAAGATACGCGCATATTAGGTAAATTTCTGGCCGATATTGCAAAATTAAATCAAAGTCAAAATAATTTCCGCATCTTCGGTCCCGACGAGACCCTTTCGAATCTGTTAGGTGCTGTTTTTGAAGTCACCAACCGCCAATGGGACGCTCCGATTAAAAAGAATGATGAATTCCTAGCCCCTGCTGGCGCAGTGGTCGACTCGATGCTCAGCGAGCACCAATGCGAAGGCTGGTTGGAAGGATATTTGCTGACAGGACGCCATGGGGTTTTCAATAGCTATGAGGCGTTCATCCGCATCGTCGACTCGATGTTTTCGCAGCACGCCAAGTGGCTGAAGGTCACTTTAGAGCTACCTTGGAGGCGGAAAATAGCTTCTCTGAATTATCTGCTCGCATCGCACGTCTGGCAGCAAGATCACAACGGCTTTACACACCAAGATCCTGGCTTCCTCGACCACGTCATCAACAAAAAGGCAGATATCGTGCGCGTTTATCTCCCACCCGACGCCAATTGCCTGTTGTCGGTTTTTGATCACTGCCTACGCAGCCGTCATTACGTCAATGTCGTGGTTGCAGGCAAACACCCGCTTCCGCAATGGCTTGACATAGATGCAGCAGTATTACATTGCACCGAAGGAATCGGCATCTGGCAATGGGCCAGCAACGACCAAGGGGGCGAGCCCGACGTTGTGATGGCCTGCTGCGGAGATACCCCCACACTAGAGATATTGGCTGCTGTCTCTATCCTTCGACAGAATCTTCCCGATCTGAAGATCCGCGTGATCAATGTCGTCGATCTGATGAAGTTGCAGTCCAGAAGCGAGCACCCGCACGGACTGAGTGACACAGATTACGATTCACTGTTCACCAAAGACAAACCCATCATCTTTGGCTTCCATGGATATCCCAACCTTGTCCACCGCCTGACCTATCGTCGAGCAAATCAAAATCTCCACGTCCGTGGCTATAAGGAAGAGGGTACCATCACGACTACATTCGACATTAGAGTGCAGAATGATCTGGACCGTTTTCATCTGGTGGAAGTCGTGATAGATCGGCTGCCGCATTTAGGTGCAAAGGGGGCATATCTAAAGCAGATGATGCAGGACAAGCTCATCGAACATAAGCTATACATATGCAAACACGGCCAAGACATGCCTGAAATCCGCAATTGGAAATGGCTCAACAAGATAGTGGAAGGAGTAACACGATAAGCAGGCAACCTCTGAGAAGAAAAGTGACAGGATATGGAGGATCGCAAGCGGCAGGATGTGAAGGATCGTGTTAATCAGCCCGAGCCCGACATCCGTTTCGTGAACGCGCCCGAGCCCACGCCCGAGCCCGAAATTTCCCCCAAACGAACCCAACCCATGTTACAATAAACATCGGGCGCGGGCTCGGGCTCGGCATAGCCATCAAGCTAAGAATGCTAGACCTGAAGGTTTTACCACAGAGAAAGCAGAGAGGTGGGAGAGATGGGTTGAGATTATTAATCGCAATTTTCGGCTATAGGGTTAACTTTGTCCAAAACGTAGCTTTAGTGACTTATAATTCCCTCTGCGTCTCTGCGTTAACCATTACAACAATTTTAACGCAGAGACGCAGAGGCGGGGAGACGCAGAGGGAATTATAAGTCGTAAAGCTACATTTGGACGAAATTAAAACAATAGCCCGATTTTTCTTAAAATTCAATAATCTCTACCCTACTCTCCAATCTCTCTGTTTTCTCTGTGATCTCTGTGGTAAAATCTCTTGCCTTAGCCTGATGCACATGATTAGCTCTAGGCTTTTTTCAGTCTGAGGGCATTCAAGATGACTGACACGGAGCTGCAGGCCATTGCTGCACTTGCTATCATCGGATTCAAAAGAAGACCAATAAAGGGGAATAAGACTCCCGCTGCAATTGGAACGCCTGCCATATTGTAGATAAAAGCAAAGAAAAGATTCTGCCGAATGTTGCGCATTGTCGCACGACTCAAAATAATGGCTCTTACTATACCTGTGAGATCTCCTTTAACTAAAGTAACTCCTGCGCTTTCCATTGCCACATCAGTTCCCGTTCCCATCGCGATCCCCACATCTGCAGCAGCAAGTGCTGGCGCATCGTTAATTCCATCCCCTGCCATCGCCACAATCTGCTTTTCACTTCTGAGCTGCTGCACTAATAGGTTTTTATCCTTTGGATTAACCCCTGCATGGACTTCATCGATATTCAATTTTTTGGCAATGGCTTTAGCTGTATACTCGTTGTCTCCTGTTAACATGATGATTCTTATCCCAAGTCGATGTAAATCCTCGATTGCCTGCGGTGTAGAGCCTTTAATAGGGTCTGCCACAGCAATAAATCCTATCGTCTTTCCTTCAACGGCTACAAAAATAACAGTCTGAGCTTGTTCTTGGACTTCTTTAGCTCGATCTTGCAAATGTTCAACGCCACTCACATGATTTTCTTCCATAAAATTTGCTTTGCCGACAAAAACTTTCTTCCCTTCAACAATCCCGGTAACGCCCCCACCAGTAATCGAGTTAAATTGTTGTGCCTCTGGGATATTTATCTTTCGTTCTTGCGCCCCTTTTACAATGGCTTGTGCAAAAGGATGTTCGCTATTTTTTTCAATAGCAGCTGCCAGCCTTAAAAGTTCATTTTCTTGCACATTAGACAACGCTACAACCTGGGTAATTTTTGGCATCCCTTCAGTTAGCGTCCCTGTTTTATCTAACAATACTGTATTGACCTTTTCAAGCGTCTCTAAAGCCTCTGCATTTTTAATAAGAACTCCCATTTCCGCCCCTCTACCTACTCCCACCATGATAGACATAGGTGTGGCCAGCCCAAGAGCACATGGACAAGCAATGATCAATACAGCAATCGCATTGACCAATGCAAAAACAAACCGAGGCTCAGGTCCAATCGATCCCCACACGATAAATGTGATGATTGCCACTAGCACGACAGCAGGAACAAAATATCCAGAAATTACGTCGGCCAATTTTTGAATAGGTGCTTTGGTTCTTTGTGCTTCAGATACCATTTGGACAATTCTTGCTAAAAGAGTATCACTTCCCACGCGTTTGGCTTCCATTAAGAAACTGCCCGTCTGATTAATTGTGCTACCTGTAACAGTGTCCTTGGCCTTCTTTTCAACAGGGATTGGTTCGCCCGTGATCATCGATTCATCCACGAAGCTCGAGCCCTCGATCACAATGCCGTCAACCGGAATTTTCTCTCCAGGCTTCACCCTTAACACATCGCCAACTTTCACTTGATCAATGGCTACCTCTTGCTCTTGACCATTTTTCAAGAGGTGAGCACTCTTAGCAGCTCGACCCAACAATGCTTTGATCGCATGGCTTGTCTGGCTTTTTGCTTTAAGTTCCAAAACCTGTCCGAGGATAACCAAAACAGTGATTACGCAAGCTGCTTCAAAGTAGATAAAAAGCTCTCCCTTTTCTTTAAATGAATCTGGGAACCAGTTCGGGAATAAAACAGCAAACGCGCTATAAAAATAGGCTGCCCCAACGCCCAAGGCAATGAGAGAAAACATGTTTAAAGAACGGTTGCGGAGCGAAAAATAAGCTTTTTCAAAAAAAGGCCACCCACACCAAAGGACAACAGGTGTGCTGATGACAAGTTGCATCCAGTGAGAAACATGATTTGACAGCAACAACTTGCTCATTGCTAGGATCAAGACAGGAATAGTCAAAACTAGTCCTATCCAAAATCTATGCAACATATTGCGATATTCGGAATCATCATCAGATCCTGCTGTGACTTCTTTAGGCTCTAAATCCATTCCACAAATGGGGCAGGAACCTGGTTGATCTTGTTCAATCTCAGAATGCATTGGGCATGTATAAATCATTTACACCTTCAAAATATTCCCCTAAACAGTAACAGAATATGTAGGCCTACGCATTAGGCTAAGGTAGGCGATCTCTGAGAGAAAAAGTAACAGGATATGGAAGATCGCAAGCGGCAGGATATGAAGGATAGTAAGCACCCTCTTGATATTCAAAGAATTTCCAAAGAAGTTAAGGCCTCCGGCCTTAACTTCTTTGGAAATTCTTTAGAATTAAAAGAGGATGCTCATTATCCTTCATATCCTACCGCTTGCGATCTTCCATATCCTGTCACTTTTCTTCTCAGAGGTTGCCTGCCTTAGCCTGATGCATATACACCTGCACATCCCTGTTACTTAGAATCGCACTGTTACGTCGAAGCCGGCCAGGACCATCCCTCGTCTTTTGCCATTGTCAAAAGCTTTATTGCTCCAGTTTCGATAATAACCGATTTCAGGACGTATCTGTACTATTTCATTAAAGTTATGCGACCACCCGATGGCATGGCTGCTATAGGTTCCAGGAAAACCGGAACGCTCGCCATCGACATCTCTCCAGTATTCATTGCGAACTGTGATGAAATCTTTGTCTGATGTTTTAAACATTGTATAATTTACGACGCCAAAGGTCCACGTGACTCCCGGAATATTAGGTCCGATACCACCGCCGCCTCCAAACGATTTAACAGGCCCTGCGCTGGGCGTTCCGCCAACCACAGCATCGCGCTGCCACATGACATAGCCCTCCGTCTTTGTGTGGATGTCATCGTTGAATTTGTGCTGCCACGTACCCACCAGGTAATTAAAATTATCATGTCCAAGTTTTTGTCCATACATGTGGAATCGACGGAACTTAGCACTATTGATAGAATTTAAAACCAAGTAGATCGAATCTTTATTAGAATGAGACACCCATCGCACTCCCAACATGCCCGTGGCAACAGCCCCTTTATACCAAGGAGCCATATCAGTTCCTGCATGAATTGCCCCTTGGACAGTCCAGTACTTATTCAGCATGATCGTTGCCATCACACCGGTTTGAGTGTATGTATCAAATGTGAATAGAATTGAATGTGTTCCCATATAATTGTCTGGAGCAAATTGCGTTTCAATATCTGGACATGCAATCCAACGACCGATACGGAGAATCATCCCTTGGGCTACCCATGGAGTATAAATGTCGATATATTGCTCTGTAAAATCATATCCATATAGCTTATTGTGTTTTAATAATTGAGCACTTGTCCATCCTCCAGAAGTCATGTAGCGATAATCAATGCCGTATAAAATTGTGGAACGAAATCCAATATCTAGATGATCGACTTGTACAGAATCGACTTGTCGTTCGACACGAAAAACAATTTGATCTAACACGAATTTATTGGGGACAATCCAATAAGAATCCGGTGTATTTGAATCTTTGCAATTGCTCAGGTTACCGGATGCATTGGCCCAGCCATAGGCTTTTACACGGCTTTTTTTGATTGCCTCGCCGCAGGGTGTAGTGTAGATGGCTTCCATCAGTGGATAAACAGTATCATCTGGTGGAACCCCAACCAAGGGATACCCTTGAAACTCTGCTGAAGGAAATGGAGGAGATTGAAATGGTCCAGGTAATGCACGGCGAGGGGGTTCTTTTTTCTCTGGCTGCTTCTGATTGTCTGGTGAGGTGTTTTCATAGGCACCACACATTCCAGGCACTAATCCAAATGTCAAGATAACAGCGATTAAATATGATGTGAGAAATTTCATTGTGTCTTCCTTATTGTGAGACCTTGCTGGAGATTTTTTGACATTAAACTAACAATAAAATCTTTTCAATATAAAATCATATTCAGTTAAGATGCAGATTCATCCAGCAATTGTGGATGAGATTCATCATTCACGGATCTATTACACCTATGTTGCAATCCCTCTTTTCTTTATTTCGTAAGCCCGAAAACAACCAGACTGAAAAAAAAGTTACGGAAACTCTTTTGGCATACTCTCAAAAGATCATTCCTGAAATTTTTATGGAATTAGAAACCGATGAAAGAGGACTTGTCGGCTGTGAAGTTAAGGAACGTTTTGAAAAATATGGCTTTAACGAAATATCCTATGAAAGACCCCCCTCTTGGTATCACTTTTTATTCAGAAGCTATTTCAACACCTTCAACATTCTACTAACTGCATTGGGGCTATTGTCATATTTTCTCGGCGATCTCGATGGCACAATCATTATTATTGCCATGGTGATGTTGAGTGTAGGCATCCGCTTTTTTCAAGAATTACGATCCCA
This sequence comes from Chlamydiota bacterium, assembly GCA_013288825.1. Lineage (GTDB taxonomy): Bacteria > Chlamydiota > Chlamydiia > Chlamydiales > Parachlamydiaceae > JABDBC01. The sequence goes on along the minus strand of JABDBC010000015.1, from coordinate 34,785 downwards.
CATTGCTGCCGAGAAACTCAAAGCCATGGTCAGCACCAAGTGCACTGTCATCCGGCGTGGAGATAGACAATCAACTCCGACTAAAATTGAAGTTCCTATCGAAAACATTGTTCCAGGAGACATTATTTTCCTTTCTGCCGGCGACATGCTCCCAGCAGATGTCTGTCTCATCTCTTCCAAAGAACTATTTGTCAGCCAATCTTCCCTTACTGGCGAAGCAATGCCCGTGGAAAAACACGAGTTGACTCTATTACAGCAATCTAAATGTACAAATCTCATCGAAATGCCCAATATGTGTTTTTATGGGACAAACGTTCTCAACGGAACAGCCTTAGCTGTAGTCGTCGCAACAGGGAACAACACTTTTTTGGGTTCAATTGCTAAAAAAGTGGCTGGCTACCGTCCCTTGACAAGCTTTGATATCGGCATCAATAGAGTATCGTGGCTACTAATACGCTTCATGTTTTTCATGGTACCGGTTGTATTGCTGATCAACGGCTTCACAAAAGGAAATTGGTTTGAAGCCTTACTCTTCGCTTTGTCTGTAGCTGTCGGCCTAATTCCCGAAATGCTTCCCATGATTGTCACAGCTAACTTGGCCATAGGTGCTATAAAAATGGCACGCAGCAAAGTTGTCGTTAAGCGACTCAATTCCATACAGAATTTTGGAGCGATGAACGTGTTGTGCACCGATAAAACAGGCACGCTGACTCAGGATCGCATTATTCTTGAAAAGCATCTCAGTCTTGAAGGAGAGATTAACGAAGAGGTTCTGCAGTATGGCTACCTAAATAGTTATTATCAAACCGGCTTAAAGAACCTCATGGACATTGCTGTTTTAGAGCATGCTGAAATTAAACAACAAATACACATTGGACAAGCATACAGCAAAGTGGATGAAATTCCTTTCGATTTCATTAGACGAAGAATGTCGGTAGTTGTTGAAAAATCCCCACAGGTACATCTGCTGATTTGCAAAGGCGCTACAGAGGAAATGATGACTGTGTGTAGTTCTGCAAGGTCCAATGGCGATGTCGTTCCAATGACAGATCAGATAAAACAACAAGCATTAAAACTAATGGATGAATTGAATGAAGATGGGCTCCGTGTCTTGGCAGTAGCTTATAAAGAAATGCCCGCTGAAACCCGTAAGGAGTATCAAGCTAAGGATGAGCATTCTCTTATTTTGATGGGATTCCTGGCCTTTCTCGATCCCCCCAAGCAATCTGCGAATTTGGCTATTGAAGAATTGCAAAAATTGAATATTCAAGTGAAAGTCTTGACGGGTGACAATGCAATCGTCACCAGAAGGATCTGTAAGTGGGTCGGATTAAACGTAGATAAAGTGTTGAATGGCCCTGAGATCGAAGCGTTAAATGATTCCGAACTCCGTTCAAGAGTGGACGACACAACCATTTTTGCAAAATTATCGCCAATGCAGAAGGCTAGGGTCATTTCTATGCTCAAGACGAATGGTCATACAGTCGGTTTTCTTGGGGATGGAATCAATGATGCCCCTGGTTTAAAAGAGGCGGATATAGGGATTTCTGTGGATACTGCTGTGGATATTGCAAAAGAATCCGCAGACATCATCATGCTAGAAAAAAGCCTGCTGTTTTTGAAGGAAGGAGTCATTGAAGGGCGCAGGACATTTGGGAATATCATTAAATATATTAAGATGGCCGTCAGCTCCAATTTCGGCAACGTCTTCAGCATATTGGGGGCAAGCGCCCTGTTTCCTTTTTTGCCCATGATGCCCTTACAGCTACTTGTGCAAAATTTGCTCTACGATATATCACAAATTACAATTCCCTTTGACAATGTCGACAGCGAATTTCTGAAAAAACCTCGCAAGTGGGATCCCACAGGAATAGCAAAATTTATGATATTCATAGGACCTATTAGCTCTATTTTTGATTATACAACCTTTGCCGTGCTGTGGTATGTATTTGGGGCTAATTCAGTAGAAAATCAGGCCTTATTTCAATCAGGATGGTTTGTGGAGGGGCTTTTATCACAAACATTGATCGTACATATGATCAGGACACAGAAAATTCCTTTTATCCAAAGCATTGCCTCGTTGCCGCTTCTAACGACCACATTGTTAATTATGGCGATTGGCATTTCCATTCCCTACACAAGTGTAGGAGCAAGTTTAGGATTTGTTCCACTCCCCGGAGAGTTTTATTATTGGTTGGCCGGTACGCTTATTTGTTATTGTGTGTTGGTCCAGATTGTCAAAACATGGTTTATCCGCAAATTTCAATTCTGGCTGTGAGATGTGATATTATGGACATCAAAGATTGGGGTGAAGACAGTTTTATTCAATTTATAGCAGAAACCTTCCCTGTTTCCCCTCCAATAACAGGAATTGGGGATGATTGTGCCGTCATTCCGATAGATCAAGAAATGGCCTGGCTTGTAACTACAGACGCCTTGGTCGAAGGTGTCCATTTCCTTAAAGATCAGATCTCCCCGCACGACTTAGGTTACAAAGCTATTGCAGTCAGCGTAAGCGATATCGCAGCAATGGGTGGACTTCCAAATCATGCATTTCTTTCAATAGCCTTACCCAAAAATACCGATCGCAATTGGCTCCACAAACTGATGGAGGGCATCAAGGAAGCTTGCCAGAAGTGGGGCATTCTTCTTTTGGGAGGCGACACAGTTGGATCAAAAAAAGACATTTTCCTTAATATAACTCTCACAGGGACTGCAAACCAATCTAAAATTAAATACCGCTCTCACGCAATACCAGGAGATATCATTTGTGTCACAGAACATTTAGGAGATGCTGCCGGAGGACTAAAAGCCCTTCAAGAAAATGTCATGAGAACACCGGAAGTTGAGTATTTGCTCCACACACATTTCCATCCTGAAGTACATCTTGAACAAGGAATATGGCTAGCTTCACAAACGGGGGTTCACGCAATGATGGATCTTTCAGATGGACTGCATACGGATTTAAGACGCCTCATTAAGAGTTCTCAGAAGGGAGCTGTAGTTGATGTATCTAATCTCCCCATTTCAGGCCCCCTTTCAAGAGCAAGCGCAGATAATGGCTGGAATGCTCTACAACTCGCGATTTCCGGAGGAGAAGAGTATTGCCTTCTTCTAACAGCTTCTTCAGAGGCGTTTAATGATCTTCAACAAGCTTACGAAGTAAAATTCAAAATGCCCTTACACAATATTGGCAGAATTGTTGATGCCCCCACAGATCTCATTTACCAAAAGCATGGCAAATCCATTCAACTAGAACTCGCAAATTTTGATCATTTTCAATAATTGTGCAGTACTTTCTATAAAAAAACATACGTTGATTTTTATCAAATCAAAATATATTATTATAATACAACTCAATTAAAACAAAAATAATTAGGAGATATTAATATGTCAACAGCGATACCACCAGCCCGCGCACTACCATCTTTAGCAACGCCAGTAACCCCTACAAGAAAATCTACGTCTAACCATCTGTCCAGATATGAAATACAGCTAAACAGAATGTTGGCTCGAGCATTCGCAGCGAAGACATCAGAATCGTTTGAGGCGTCGCTATTGGTTTCCGGAAATCGCGATATAGGTGGTATAATACTTTCTTACTGCGACGCATCATTGCCGCATTATCCACGAAGACTAGAGCAAATTGTAGTTGGCCTATTTGCTAGACAACATAAGTTTGCTACGATACAACATATGCCAGATTCCGTAGTGGACTTATCTCTTGAATATTATAGCTCACCTACATTAGATGATCTAATGGAAATGGAACGCAAAGAAAATCACCGTGCTGCTAGATTTAACATAATTCTACATGTACCTGCACAAAAAGGCATTTTTGTGGATTGGTGGTTTTGGATTATAAACAACCCTCTAACCCCTGAAGACAATGAAATAATAGAAAGAAGAATTATAGATTACAAACAAATGATAAGAAGTCGCGAAGTTACGAATTTACCAAGTTATAGGGCTGCTCCAGAACATGTCACAAAGGTTGTAAAGTTACAGCACATCCTAGGTGAGATTTTGCATATACGGATCAATGTTTCTGGAATTAGTGAAGCTACATTGGGCTATGCCGAAAAACGTATACAACACTATGTCTCACCGCCTAGAAGAGGACGTGTAGTAGATCCAGCGACCTCAGCTTATTGGAAAATTGCATATGCTACAATTCCACAAGACGCTTCGTTGATCGCTGAACATAGTAAAAATGCAAACCTCTATCGTATTCTCATCTGATTGGATTGGGGGTATTTTCAGAGTGCAGCTACTTTTGGTTGGCAGCTTGCGAACCGGTGCCACAAGGGACGATTCTGGGGAGCAACGAACGGATAGATTATGCGAGAATTTGAACAGTTTCGCGCCAGCCATTTCTGGGCCCATTTCATCAGGCCAACGGCCTGACGTATAAAAGCCTAGGGCAACGCCCTAGGTACGTCCAGAGTAGGTTCTCAGGCTGAAAGCCTGACGTATGGTGTAGACAGTCATCTCTCATCAAATGGAACCCGATTGAGTTGGAGGATCTTACGGTATTAATCTTGAAAGGATTTAGTTTTGTGATGTTCCTTTTGGTATGAAATATATGTCATCCCGAAATGGGATTTGTTTCGCATCAACTGTGTTTGCTATACACCAGGCTTTCAGCCTGGGAATCAACTCTGGACGTACCTAGGGCGTTGCCCTAGTACACTGTAAGGTAAATCCGTGCCAGTAAAAACTCCGCCAAAGCCCCGGGGTTGAATCGATCGTAAATCACCCCATATTGCTAATATTGGGTGACTTACGATCGTTCAACCGCGGGAGCTTTCGCGATGTTTTTACTTGGACGGATTTACCTTACAGTGTACTAGGCTTTTATACGTCAGGCCGTTGGCCTGATGAAATGGACCCAGAAATGGCTGGCGCGAAACTGCTCAAATTCTCGCATAATCTATCCATTCGTTGCTCCCCAGTACCGTCCCTGCCAGAGGCAATTGCAAAAGTGCCTCATCATCAGGCCAACGGCCTGATGATATTGACTGAGCCTTTCTCCCACACATTTAACAGGACAAATCCGGCTGTCCCCACGCACAGACCTGCCGGAACCACAGCAACACCGTACACAATTGCTTCAGACACATTTGGCCCTCCCATGGCATTAATGACAGCGCCTATGATCGCATGGAATGCATATCCAAAGCTCATAATGATCATATTTGCAACCGCTGTGGTTAATCCTGCCACCTGCTCACGGACATATGTGGATGACTTGTAAATGGCCAAAATCTGATATGCACAGCATATTCCAACCAGCACAAAACTCATGCTGAGAACTCCTGAAGTCAAGTGCCAGAACAGCAATATAGAAAAACTGGATGTCATGACTGCTCCAGCACCGATAATCGTGCCCATATAACTGCGAACTTTGTCAGCAATAAAACTTAATAATGGCGCTCCAAAACACATGCCAAAGTAAATCATGGAAGGTATGCTTGCAGCCAAGGACCCTTCAAAACCATAAACCTGTCTCAAAAATGCTGTTCCCCAAACATCGGCAAACCCTTCCAAAGGCCCTACCATGAAGCCTGCAAAAACACAGGAAAAAATAACCCGTTTATTGCCCAAAACCTCTTTGATATCGGATATGACTGTTCCCTGTGAAGAGCTTTTCACGTCGGGAACAATCCAATATGTGATAGCTGCAAGTGCGATGCCTGCAATGGCAAATCCCTGAACAACTGTTTGGTAGCCAAAAACCTCCCGCATATAGCTGACAGGGCCTCCGCCATAGATTGCTCCAATTAAACCTATCGTTACGGAAAGGCTTAACATGCGGGGAAATTGTGTCTCACTAAAGGTCATGCGGATGATTTTAAAGACGCCTAAGATTGCTGCAGTTGAGCCTAAGCCAATACAAAATCTTCCAGCAATGGGATACAGCCAGTGGTCAGCAAAGAGAAGAGGCATCAGCCCAACCACGGTAAGGAGGACGCATGCGGTCATTACTTTCCTAGGTCCATAGCGATCGAGCATAATGCCTAAAGGCAAATGCATCAGCGAATAACCGATGTAGTAAACACCTGAGAACTGGCCAAAAGTTGCGGCATCTATGTCGAACTGTTGCATGATATCGGTTATCATGATGTTGGGCATGACTCTTAAAATCCATTGATATGCATAAAATATAGATGCGATTATCCATACCGCCCACGCGACCGTGCGTGGGATTGAGTTTGAGGGAGACGAATTCATAAAATTGATCCTATTTAAAAACAGATTTAATCTTCTGGTCTTCTTGACCGATTTATTAACAGAAAAAATGTAAGAAAATTAAATATGTTACTGTGCCTGTTGGCACAATAGGAATAGAGGAAGTAGAGCGAGTGAATAAACAGAAATAGCACAAATAGCACCGATTGCAGACAAGCAAGGGTGGCTTACAATTGAATGTGATGTATCTGTTTTAGTGTTCATAGGGAAGATTGTAGCACAATGCAGGTAAATCGAGCAATGATTATTTTAGATGAGTTATTTTAGAGTGTGTTCTAGCCGACGAGGCTCATGACTCTACCATCTGTCAAAATTAATAGGATTAGGATCTCTACTTATACTGATTTCACCCCAACCAGCATATCGGGAATCCTGTGAGTTTGTATTATTCTGTTGGGAGCTGTTGACTACAGTTTTACCTTTTTGTATCGCACCAAAAATCAAGCCCACAAAGAATCCGGTCATCAATGCTTCCAGAACAGGCTCTCCAAGACACTTCAAGTACTGAGCAGCAGCTGACCCAGCATCTTCGGATTTGCGATGCGCATCCAATGCTGCCTTAATCGCTCCGATTGACAGTCCTCCTAGAAGCATTACGGAACCTATAATTAATCCTGCTACTAAAAGAGGATTGCCCATTACAGCCTGTCCTAAGCTAGCCCCTATGGCTCCAGCGCCTATTAAAGCCCAAGTTTCTGGCTTTGTAAGTTCTTTAGCTATTTTAACTAGCAGTTTGGCTAGTTTCATGGCGGCTTTCAATGGATGAACAATTGTATAAGCGGCCGCTTTTAAGACTTGATATAGAAATCTTGCAATGTTGCATGCGGCCTTGAAAGGTAATGCAATAAGAAATTTTGCTAATCGAATTAAATTTGTAATGACCTTATAAGAATCTGAATCTGTTTGCGCAATTTTAGATTCTAAGCAATCTGCTAATCTAGGATAGCAACTACGAATAGACGAAAGGGCACTGTTGCGTTTTGTGATCAAAGTTTTTTTAACACCAGCAATCATTGATTGCATCGTGCTTTCAAACTGTTCGCCAAATTTGTCACAAACGGCTTGAAAAGAAAAACGATTGATGTGTTTGCTTTCAAATTCATCAATTTCATTATAGATCTTCTGATCCCAAGCAGTTCCAATGGTACCAATGGGAGATTCGATTGAAACAGTTGACATAATTTCACCGCATTTTATGTTTTTAATTAATAAATACAACATACAATAAATGTTATTAATTAATTAGTCAATAGTAATTGTCACGCCTGGGGTTCGAAATAGGGACATAAGGGACAAGGGACCTAAAGAGGTAATTGCAGAAGTCCGTAATCATCAAGCCAACGGTGTTTGTGCCGGCCCTCCGGGGCGGGATGGGTTGGTTGACGTTTACCCAGGCTTCGCTTACCCCTCCGGGGAGCTTCAGCCTGGGCTATTATGTAAACAGCCCTCCGGGCAGTGTGAAAAGTAATTTACAAACAAAAACCTTCTGCATACAGCCCGGAGGGCCTGTTCACGTAATAGCCCAGGCTGAAGCTCCCCGGAGGGGTAAGCGAAGCCTGGGTAAATGCCAACCAACCCATCCCGTCCCGGAGGGCCGGCACAAACAAATACCGTTGGCTTGATGATTACGGACTTCTGCAATTACCTCTAAAGGACATAAGGGACTTTAAGGGACAAAGGACATAAAGGACAAAGGACATTTGTTGCAGGTGTCCTTTACGTCCTTTGTCCCTTATGTCCTTTAGGTCCCTTCTCCCTTATGTCCCTTCGCCTAACACATGGGGTGCGTTCATGACTAAAATGTCGTCCTTTCAGGACTCCATGTGTACCATGACTAACCCAGGCCTCCGCTTCGCTCCGACCTGGGCTGTGAAATGCCTGCCCTTCGGGCCTTAACACAGGGCACTTCTGCAATTATTATCTTCCTCTTTATGTGCTTTGCCAATAACCTGGAGACACTAACAGTCCCCTAGTGGTTGTGGTCTCGACAGGAACAATCCTTTGGATGTGAAGTGCTTTCATAATCGCTAATGTTAAGATGCAGTTGGAAACATCTACATGTGCATACGGATTATTAAGTTCTTCATCAGTCTTATTCAAAGCGCTTTCAATAAACTTCCTCAATCCACTGCGGGTTATCACACACTCTTCAGCAGCAATAGGACGAATACTGTGATAAAAGAGGCGTCCAATACCAATGACTGTTCCCTGACTTTGAATCTTTTGCTTAATAATCGGATACGCTTTTCGGCCAAAGGCTCTGGCATAGCTATCAGCTGACTTAAGATCTTCTTCACTGATAGGATTAGGTGAAAAGGTATCGTCCAACTCATTCTCTTGGATTGCATTAATGATATATGACTTAAATGCGACCGATCCCATTTGCTCGCCCATATAAACTGTAAGGCCTTCGCTTTTATTTTGAGTTGTGATTTGCAGGCTTCCTGTCCCGATATCCCAAACTACAGCCTCTTCAGGACTAAATTCGCCAGATGCTAATGCGCTAAAGAAGGCGATTTCCCCTTCTTCTCTTTGAGGTATAATCTGGATGTGAATATTGGTTTGCCGTTGTACCTCAGCTGTAAATTCTTTGCTATTATTCGCTTTACGAAAGGCCGATGTCGCAATGGCTACGGCTTTTTGTACTTGATAGTCATTTGTCAGGTCGCGGATTTCTTTGAAAGTTTTTAATCCCAATGCCTGCGTTTCTTCGTCAAAGGTGCCGTCTTCAGATTTATCCAAGGATGCCTGGTAAGCAACTGGAAAAGATGTATCCAAGACAACTTGTGTGATTTGATTGGTTTCTGTATCAACGTCCGCAATTGCTAGTTTAGTGCCGCCTGAACCGATGTCGATGGCAGCACGTCGTTCAATCTCTGCATTGATTTGCGCATAAGTAGAAATCAAAAAAAATAGTGTTAGGCAAATTAATTTACTCATAATCCTCTCCGTAATACCACAGAGAGGCTGTGAATTCGACAACTGGTTTGTGCCGGCCCTCCGGGACGGTAAGTGTAGGTTGACGGTTACCCAGGCTTCGCTTACCCCTCCGGGGAGCTTCAGCCTGGGCTATTATGTGAACAGACCCTCCGGGCTGTATGCAAGAGCTTTTGTTTGAAACTCACTTTTTCACACTGCCCGGAGGGCTGTTTACGTAATAGCCCAGGCTGAAGCTCCCCGGAGGGGTAAGCGAAGCCTGGGTAACCGCCAACCAACACATACCGTCCCGGAGGGCCGGCACAAACCATTATCGATTTATTCACAGCCTCTCTTAAAATTAAGTTGTTTTATGCGGCTTCAAGTTCTTCGATATCTTCATAAACCTTATTGTCAACCTCAACGTCGAGTTGCAGTTGTTTTCCAGGAACTTGTGTGCCGATCGTAATATGGAAATCATGCCCTTTCAACTTAGACTCAAGACCATAACTTTCACGTAACTTTTCTAATTCCGGTGCAGAGACTGCTAACAACCAGAGTTTTTTTACTTTATTATTTTTATTTAGCTTTACTGTGCGCAATTCCAATACTGTAAAAGTAAACTCTTGTCCGAGCTCTTTAATTTCCCAGATTTCATTCATAATCTGTTCATTTTCATACATGACGCTAATATGTGCGCCGATGCCTTTCTTGCTTGTATAATGGCGTGGAGGAACAATGATTCCCGACACATCAAGCAATGGGAGCGTTTCAGAAATAAAATCTCTAGAAACTTCGAGATAGAGATATCCATTAGGTTTTTGCTTTAAAATGCCTTTCTGCTCAAACTGGACGACTCTTTCGATGACTTGTGGTTGGTTTTCTACTTGATAATCTACCGCTGCAAATGCAGGGGAAGATAGAGAAACGGTTAGAAGGACGATGAGGGACATTTTTTGGATAAATCTTTTCAACATAACACTCCTTAGTAGTTGGTTAAAGGTTTATCCTTATAAACAATAAAAGAACGTGTTTTTTAAAGCAAGAAAAATAAAACGTAAGCACCTGATAATTAAATATTTACGTATATTTTTACCACAGAGATCACGGAGAGAAGAAGAGGAATTTGGGAGAAAACAAAAAATGCTAAGACGCATTAATGCGTCTTAGCATTTTTTATTTTCTCTCAAATTCCTCTTCTTCTCTCTGTGATCTCTGTGGTAAAAATTCTTTTGCTTATTCTGCTGGGAGGGGGTACGGGAAAGGATAGGGTCTTGCAACTAATTGGCGATCCCCTAAACCAAGTCTATTGTCCATTTCTTGAAAACTCTCTCGAAGTATATAAGTTTCAAGGCGGCGTCGTATCGGTCTGGTGAAACGAGGTTGTCCTCTGTACCATGTCCAACGCATTTCGATCTTTGGGGCTGCTTCGGGAAGTATTTCCACATGGATATATTCAAAATTACGCACAGTAATACCGCTCATATTCACTAAACGAAGAAGATCTCCCCGAGTACTTTTAAAAGCTTCCAAATCATTGTGTGTATTCCATTTGATAATGATCCTTCCAAAAGGATCCAATTCTGCTGTCGAATAAGCTGGAAGATTATTATCCGCCACAAATTGATCAGCATACTCTTTCAGAATTTCAGGATAATGCTCTCTGATATCAAACTGTCCTGTAGTGTTATCGATGAGCTCGCGTGGATGTAACAGATTCTCCCACAAGGTATCATAATTGCTAAACAATGGAGTTGTCGATAAATGGCTTGTAGCTATAAGGAAAAAGCTAAATAACAATTTCATTTTCATAGTTTTTACTCACTTTATCAGTTGGATTATTCCAAGAAAAAATCCATTAAGACAGGTTGATGGTCTGAAGGGAAATGTCCATCGACAGTCCCGCATTGAACTGCATGAATGAGCACATCAATTCCTTCCGACACATAAATATGATCTAGAAATATGCCTGGAGTTCCTGTACCCTTAAACGAAACGGGGCTTTCACCGCTATTTGTGAAGGTCGCTATGGGGCCCACATGGCCTAACAATGATATTTCTTTGGCGTCCTTCAGGCCAGCTTTAGCAAAGATACGTTGAATGTAATCGCCATCGTAAAAAGGCAGCTTGGTTAAATCAGGCCGATTTGAAAATGTGTTGAGATCCCCCATAAAGATGCAGGGCATTTGCTGTTGAACTGCAATGATCTTTTGGCAAATGAATCTTGCTTCAAATTCTCGTGTGTTGATTTCAGAGAAGTCAAAGTGAGCGTTGAACACTGCCACAGATTGTCCTGTTTTGGTATCCTTCAATTGGACCATCGTCACGGCATTTCGACTGGGGACTTCTGGAGTAGTTGTTAGAAACCATACTTTGCTGTCAATGAGTTCAAAACGGCTTTTTTTGTAGAAAATCCCATTTAATTCTTCTTCTTTATCCTCTCTTGCAACAAAGCCATAAACATTTTCTAATTGAGGAAACATATCGTTGTACTGGTCTATACAAAATTCCTGTACGCCAATGATGTCGGCTTGCATTTCGTCAAGAAGCTCCAAAATCCGCGGGAGGCGATTGGACCAACGATTTTCCTCTGCAAGACTACCGTTGGCGTACCCGTCAAAGAGCACATTATAGGTCACGACACGTAACTTATCTTGTTTGTGACCGAGAGCAGTTGTGATTTCGGAGAATTGCGTGTCAGAATATTTCCAGTTCTCAAGATGCTCTATTGATTCATACTGTTCTATGGTGGGAACAATTGAATTTTCAACAGACTCCAAAATGAATGTTGTCGAAATCAATAAAACAAGGAATAATCTATTTAACGTTCTCATATAATTTCCTGCTTTTAAATTAATACGTAATCTATAAATTTTACATAGTTTACGTTATTAATGTCAAAGCAAATGTAATTAATGAGAATTAAAAAACGCAAAGGGGAGAAAAAAGGAACAAAGGACGTAAAGGACATAAGGGACGTAAAGGACCAAGGACGTAAAGGACGGGGCAGTAATGCGTTAGGTCCTTTACGTCCTTTTGTCCTTTAGGTCCCTTATGTCCTTTACGTCCTTTGTCCCTTTCTTTGCGTCTTGGGGCCTTTGCGTTTAATTCATTTTATTTAATTCATTTTCGCAACAAACTTATAAGTGCAATCGATCTTTGTTGTAGCAACATATTTGCACTGATGCGAGCTTTCAGCAAAATCCCCTCCACCTGCTTCTGAGGAGGACGTCCTCTATTTTCATCCAATGCCTGCTTAAAAGCTTGCTCGGAGAATTCGTTAGGCGACATTGCTTCTGGAACGGCAAAAGTATTAATCACTAAAGTATCCCCAATTTCCCATTTAGCTGAAACTTCAGCAAATTCACTCTCCTGAGCGACACCCAAAGGGGGATTCTGGGTTGCAATTTTCTCCACTTCGCTTTTTTCACCTGTAATATGCCATAAATTTCCGTAACCACACGAAATATATCTAAGTTCGTTATTTTGTGGATTAAGAACTAAGTAGGCCAATGAAAACCGCTGATTCATACTATCGCGTAAAATGATATCATTCAAGAGAGTGGCTAATTCAACTGGTTTGGTAGTCAAGCGACAAAGTGCCCTCACAAGGCCCCTTAAAACGGCAGTGTAAGTCACACCTTCTGCCCCTTTTGCAGAAGATTCCCCCATAATAATGCCATAAGAGCCTTCTGGAATTTCAAAGAAATCGTAATAAATTCCGGAAAGACTAATTCCCTGATGTCCAGCCAAACCAATTTCCATTCCTGGCCACTGCGGAGGAGTGCTTGCGACAAGGGTCATTTGAACCTGCTTGAGACTCTCAACCATTTCGTTTAAAGGATCGCTTGGTTTTTTCTCTTTCTGCATGCTTTTGGAATTTCGATAAGCAGAAAGCTCTGCAATAAAATCGACGACGTCTTGATGGCGATCCTCAACTTTGGGCTGCAGTGCCTTGTGGAGAATCTTTTGTATTCCTTTAGGCATTAAAGACAGATGGATCTGACCATGGGATAGCTTCCCGAGGATCAATTCATAAGCAATGATGCCTAAGGAATAGATGTCAGAAGGAAAAGAGACAGCATTTGGATTCTCTTTCTGCTCTGGACTCATATAAATCGGCGTGCCAATAAAGCGGCCGGTATGTGATGCATAGCTCTCTTCCGTTAACAGCTGAGCAATGCCAAAATCGATCACTTTGACTGTACCAGTTTCAGTAATCAAAATGTTTTCGGGCTTTAAATCTCGATGAATCACCCCGTGCGCATGCAAATGGCAGAGGGCATAGGCAATATCAATAATAATATCGAGAGCCCTTATTAAAGAAACTGGAGTTTGGAGAATATATTGCCTTAGAGAGGTGCCTTGAATGAACTCCATCGCAATATACAGCCCCTCTTCCCATTCTCCATGGCCGTAGAGTTGCACGATGTTTGGATGGTTTGTCATCGCAATGATTTCTGCTTCATTTATAAAGCGGTTCACTGCTTCGGGGTGGGATAAATATTTGGGAGAAAGGACCTTTATCGTCGTGGGATCTTTCGTCTCAGGGTGAGTTCCTAAATAGAGCAAGCTCATACTCCCCTTTTCGAGTAGGCTTTCGATTTTGTAAGGTCCAATAAACTGCGGGATTGGGGCAGTAGGCTTTGGGGACCCTTCTAGTTGAAACCCTGGATAAGTTGGTTGAGTATAAAAATCTTTTTCTACCATTTTAATAGCCAGGGATCTGAATTTGTTTAGCTTATATCGAGGATGCGCACTCCAAGTGAATCACCAATAAGCAGGAGTTCTCCCCTTGCAATGCGGCGGCCATTTACTACAAGGTCTACACCACTTTCTGGGTTCACTTTGAGGTCAAGGAGGTTACCGGGTTGCAACTCTAAAAGCTTTTGTAGGCTCATCTGCAAGCGCCCTACCTCGACTACAATGGACAATGGGATGGCCGTGAGCGAAGCTGGAGGCTCTTCGACAACGGGTTTTACTTTTTCTTTTTTTTGTCGTTTTTCAGCCTTCGGTTTCTCAGGGGTCACCCTTTTTTCTGGAGGGGGCGGCCACTTCTCTTCCTGAAACTCAAGATCTTCGTCTTCAGAGATCTCATCTTTTTCTTCCGACTCTTTTTGTTCTACATCTTCATGCACAATCTCTTCAACAGATTCTTTTTTTACTTCGGTTTGAAGAACAGCCTCTTCCAATTCTTCATCGTGGGCTTGTTCCATGTCGCTTTGGATCTCTACTTCATCGTGAGACTCCTCGATTTCCGATTCCGATTCTGCTTCTGTATCCTCAGAATTTTCCTCTAAGTCTTCTTCTACTTGTTCTGGATGATCTTCACTCAAGCTTTCATCTGAAGTTTCCTCCAGCTCACTCTCTTCATCCTCATCTTCGAGCTCTTCGTCTCCGAATTCACTCTCTTCTTGCTCGTCATTCTCGTCGTGCTCTTCTTCATCTCGAGCCATATGAAATTCTCCTTCTTGGTATTCAGAAAAGTCCAACAGTTTGATCCCATCGTCAGCTAACTCTGCAGCAAATAAGGGAAGTCCGTGAATCGTCAATTTTAATTGTCCCGACCCCTCCCTGGGGTTCAATGAACAAGCATCTAAAAATACAAAATCGCCTGGTTTAACCTTTGCCCACACTCGCGGGGCAAGAGAAACCCTCCCTGCTTCTAGGTGAAACGTAAGATTGAGCGACTGTCCAAAGGCCAACAAGGTTCTATTGGCATACCTCTCTTTCCACTCCCTTCTGAACTTAGAAGAGAGAATCAATCTTCCCCAAAAAGCCTGCTCTTTTATTTTTATTGAAACATCAAGGCAGAGGGCTGGTTCATGGAGCAACTTGTTGTCTTGTAAAATATGGAAAGTTAACGATTTGTCAAAGTTTAATTGAGGCATTGTTTGAATAATTTCAGTAGCTAAGAAGCGATAAAATCCCTCTGTAAAATCACTATCCAATGCACTCAAAGCCTTTGAGTCGTGATTTAGCAACAATCCCATGAGGGCTCTTAAGCTCTGGGTCGACATTGCCCAATAAATGATCCCTTCTCCAGGACTAAGCACAAGTTGGAGAATGCGCAAATCATCGCCCAATCCAGAAACTAGTGTAGACTCATCTCGCCATTCTAAAGCCTGTGCTGGGGAAATGGATAGGTCTTGCAACTGAAAAAGTTGCGCGAGTTTTTTAGATAGCTCTTCCCAGGGGAAATTCGGAGGAAATCCTACCAGTGGTATTTCATCTTCTTCAAGCAGAGATGTAGGAATCTGCTTGAGCCAATTCATTGCTGTGCCTATCACGTAAATAACTCCAATAAAACATCTTTCTTCCCTAATTAAACCTGATTTCGTGATTCCATGGAAGAGAAGAAGTTAGAAAAAGCAAAGGCGTTAAGACGCAAAGATTCGTAAGCTCAAGTTTAATACAATTTTCATCTCATATCAAACTTCTTACTTACATCTTTGCGCCATAACGCCCTTGCTTTCAACTTATGCTTAAACTTGGATATTCATTATCGTTTTAATCGATTCTAATGCTTTGTTTAATAAGCTGGAAAATAGTTCTAACTCCTGCTGAATTTGTCCCACCTTCACCTGAATTGCAAGCATATTAACAGGTGTCAAATCCTTGCCCCTATCACTCATCGTCTGTAACTCGGTTCCCAGGTTTTCCAATTGTCCTTGCCCGTCTGATAAGAATCCTAAAAATCGGGTGACAGCCCCGCCGAGTGTTTTATCTTTAGAGGCAACCCCTTCAGTTGGATTAAATTCAATTCCTGCACGAGATAAGGCAATTTTAAGACTTTCGTTGATGTGCGTTAGCTTGTTCTGCAAAAGTCCTTGAAAAGAAGTTTTAATATGGGCATCAGGCGAGGAGGATAATGTGTGCTTAATCTCCTCGATTCTATTAATAGCTTCTTTAGTTTGAGAAATTAGTTTATCAGTACTCACGGTCGGGGATGACTTGTTGGGAGAATAATTTAAATCACGAACAGTATCTATGAGAGTTGTCTGTTGAGGCACTTCTCCAGGAACTTTGCCTTGGGCCATAGGAGCTTGCTGTTCTTGCATAAGGGTATTAAATTTCTCACGATCAGCAGGAACCCTTTGTGGAGCCTGAGACTCCTCAGAAATTTCCTTTAGCGCTACTAGCTCATCGGCGGTCTCACCGCCTATTTTGTCTTCGGACATAATACTCACATCCTTACAGCGTGAACTCAAAAAACTGATAATCGGCATTTCTGCCGATTATCAGCAGGTCTTAATCGATCGCTTGAGTTTCCACAAACTATCAACGTTAGTTGAATTCTCGATTAAGACTAATTATTATTTAACGTTTCTAGCCATACTTGAGATTGCAGTATTCGACGCAGAGACGACGTTGGTTGACATTTCTGATAGTTGTGAAAGGTGGTTCATTAACATTTGCATTTCAAACATGTCACCAATGCTAATTGCACTGCGACGTCCTTGAATTTCAAGCAGCTTTGCTTTGGCGCTAACTGTGGCATTGTTGACTAACGTAAACAATGCTTGTACATTGAATCCCGTCAGCGTTTGGGCCTGATTGGTCGAGCCACCGCCAAATGAAGTAGGATCAGTAACTACTGTTGGCATATATCCTCCTAATAAGTATTAGTATCGGATATAAGCTTGATAGGGGGATTCCTACTGGAAATTGCATTTCCTTAAAGCTGACATCAGCCTCAGTTCTGAATCCTTTCAAGACTTAATCTATTCAGTTAGAGAGTAACCAAATTAGTTCTCTCCTTCTTATAAATATAATTATAGCACATAACTAATTAATTATTCAAATGTATTAGTTGTAAATGATAATTAAGTAAGTTTTTGATGGTGTAGAAATGAAAAGATTAGATAAGTAATAAAGGTCAAAAGAGACATGCCCTAAGCATTGCAAGAAGGGACAAGGGACGTAAAGGACGAAGGGACCTAAAGGACATAAGGGACAACAAATGTCCTTTGTCCTTTATGTCCCTTACGTCCTTTAGGTCCCTCCGTCCTTTACGTCCATTCTTGCAATGCCTAAGTCATTTCTAGTCTGAGAGAGACTGAAACGTCTTCGGTAATGTCTGACGGACCAAAGAATTGAATGGGCCCAGGCTGTAAATAATCATCATTTAAAGCCCACATTTCTCTTGACTTTTTAAACTCAGCAAAAGATTTTCCTTGAAGATCTACGAGAGCTTTAGCTATGACAGGTTTGTCTTTGCCATGGCGCTTCTCCACGTGCATCATATGAGCTAAATTAGAAGCTCCAATTTCCCAATCCTCTACCGAACCACAAAGATTTCCTACATGGCATATATATCCTGTTACCCCTGCATCGATCAGAAGCGAAGCAATATGGCCTAAGGCATAACAATACTGGCAATCGAAATTGGAAGGAAGGCCAGATCTCCCTTCATAGCCGCAAAAATGGGTCATTCCAGCAAATTTCCCTTTATATGCACCGCTTTGTTTTCTCTTATTTAGTTCGATTTTCACCATTTCCAAGAACAATTTTTCAGTTTCGATTTGAGAAACCTGCACATTTCCATGGGGATCTCGGTCCATCAGTAGTTGGATTTGGATTTCTTCTGGAATACTGTGAAGGCAATTTAGGGCTTGACGTGATAGTTTAGAGGAAATAAAGGCAATTTTTTCAGCTTTTTTAGCCAGCTTATCCATTTGCTGATCATGCGACAATATAGAATTGAGTTCTTCAATCAATTGTTTAAATTCTGGAATAAATTCCACAATGCCCTCAGGAATCAGAATTGCTCCATAATTTTTGCCGGCATCTGCACGTTTGCAAATGAGGTCTGACAACTCCACAACCAAATCTTGAAGAGTTTTTTTCGTTGCAGCTACTTCTTCAGCAATGAAAGCCACATTCGGATGAGTCCTCAGGGCACATTCTAGGGTGATATGTGAAGCTGAACGCCCCATTAATTTGACAAAATAATAGTATTTTTTGGCGGAGAGATTGTCTCGCAACAGGTTGCCAATAGTCTCTGAATAGATCTTTGAGGCTGTATCGAATCCGAATGAAATTTCAATATCTTTGCTTTTTAAATCGCCATCGATTGTCTTGGGGACTCCGACAACTGAAATCTTAGATCCTTTGGACAGAAAAAACTCTGCAAGAAGCCCAGCATTGGTATTGGAATCATCGCCTCCAATCACAACGAGTCCATCGAGCTGTAATTCTTGGGCGGCATTCAGAGCTGCTTGAAATTGCTCAGGTGTTTCAATTTTTGTTCTCCCCGATCCAATGATGTCAAAGCCGCCTTGATTGCGATACTTAGATAAAAGTTCTTCCGTAATTTCAATGGAATTATTATCTATAATTCCCTTTGGACCATCTAGAAAGCCATAGAGGCGGCTTTCAGGATTCAGTTTTTTTAGAGCGTCGTATAATCCAGAGATGACATTATGGCCTCCGGGGGCTTGCCCGCCAGAAAGAACAACTCCTACCCGTTTTGAATGATGTGCAGGAGCAGAGCTAGAGATATTTATGGAAAAATTATAAGCGACAGGACGATTTGATAAGTTGGGGAAGATTTTGTTGAGCTCGGGGGATAGTGCGAGAGAATGTTGTCGAGGAGTGAGTGAGAGGTTAGTCAGATTTTCCAGAATTTTAGGTAGAGTGGGTTTGTACTGTAGCCTTAATTGTGCCAGAGAATTCATGATACCGCCTTCGTTATACCCAGCTATTAAAAAAATTAAACGCAAAGGCGCAGAGACGCAAAGAAAACAAAATAACAGGATAATAGGATCGCGGGCGGCAGGATATATTGGGGTCTGGCTTGTGATTTGTAATTTGAGGTAGAATGGAGTTCGAACGCAATGGACATCCTCAAATTGCAAATCGCATGCCTGAACCCAATCTGGGCATTGGGTTCAGGCATGCGATTTGCAATTTGGGCACACTTTATATTACTACTCTGTTTCTGCCCAAATTACAACTCACAAGCCAAACCCCAATATATCCTGCCGCCCGCGATCCTATTATCCTGTTATTTTGTTTTCTTTGCGTCTCTGCGCCTTTGCGTTTAATTTTTTTTAAGATTGGTTTCAATTTACTTTAGTGTCTTCGAGAACCACTTGGCTGTTTCGTCTATCAATGCCACTCGCTCGTCAGCATTCGAGAAATCATGGTCGCATTTTTGGAGCCGCATCCATTGTGTTTCTGCTTTAGCATGCTGCCGAATGCGCCTATATTGCTCTGCCTGATCCTGGCCTACTCGCTCATCGTGATCGCTATGAATATGCAACAGTGGGATATTGCTCAATCCTTGCATCTCTTTTTCAAGATTCAATCTAAAAAAGCTGCTATAAAAACCAGGTCCTGGAGCATTGCCATCCAAAATCCTCGACATCTCCTTCTTGGCTTGATCATCAACCGCACGCCCCATAAAAGCTTCCCATTTCTGACGCCATTGAACGCTATCAAATAATGCAGCCAATAAGGCTAAACTCCTGATGTTATTGTCTTGAAAGGCTGTTTGAACTGCAATGGCACCTCCAAAAGAATTGCCTAAAATCCCAATGGAGCTAGAATCTATGGATGGATGGTCCCTAAGAAATTCTAAGCCTTTCAATGCATCGCTCACTTCACTTTCAACTGTGATATCAGAAAAATCACCTTCGCTTTCACCACATCCTCGAAAATCAAAACGCAAGGATGCAATGCCAGCTTGAGCTAACTTTTGAGCAATTAATACATAAATCCGATATCGTCCTATCTTATTGCCAGCAAAGCCATGGCAAAGTAAAACGCCGGGTACCTTATGTTGAACAAGAGGGCGGTGAAGAACTCCAAAAATTTTCTCCCCTTCATTTTGAAAGGTGATCATTTCACGCTCTTCGTATTTCATCTTTTTTTCCGTTTTGGGTTGCTGCTCTTTAACATTCTGGGACATTTACCGCTAGCCCTCCTTGAGATGTTTCTTTGTATATTGCCTTCATATCATTTCCGGTTTGACGCATGGTCGCAATGACTTGATCAAGGGAAACTCTATGGCTTCCATCACCCTGCATCGCTAAAAGTGCTGCGTTTATTGCCTTCACAGCCCCCATCGTATTGCGCTCTATACAGGGTATTTGCACTAAACCCATTACAGGATCACACGTAAGCCCCAAGTTATGCTCCATACCAATCTCAGCAGCATTTTCAATTTGTTCATTGGTGCCTCCCCAAGCTGCTGTCAAGCCCGCAGCTGCCATAGAACAAGCCACTCCCACTTCACCCATACACCCCATCTCAGCGGCAGAAATTGAGGCTCCTTCTTTATATAAGATTCCCATAGCACCTGCTGTGAGCATAAAATCGATAATCCCTTTAGTATTTGCTCCTTCAGTAAATCCATGATAATAGCTTAATACAGCGGGAATAACCCCTGCGGCGCCATTTGTTGGAGCCGTTACGACGCGGCCTCCAGCGGCATTTTCTTCATTTACCGCCAATGCCCAAAGACTCACCCATTCCATTGCTTCGACAGGATGCGACTGATTTTGCAACTTCCGCTGCGATAGTCGCCTAAACATTTCTGCTGCGCGCCGTTTTACCTTCAATCCTCCAGGAAGGATTCCCTCTTGTTCACAACCCCTATTTATGCAGCCCTGCATGACATTCCAGATTGTAAGCAATCCTTTCAAAATCTCTTCCTCAGTCTTCCAATTCTTTTCGTTTGCCAACATGATTTCCGGAATACTCATCTGATGCTTTCTTCCAATCTCTAATAAACCATCTCCTGTTTTAAAAGGAAAGGGAATGGTGACAGCATCAGAAGTTTGTGCTCGGGATTGTTGGGTTTCATCATGAGAGACGATAAAACCACCACCAACAGAATAAAAAACTTTTGAAAATATCTCTTTTTTAGCACGATCATATGCGGTGAAACGCATGCCATTGGGATGAAATGGTAACTGTTTGTCAAAATGGAAAATCAAGTCTGTCTTTTCTTGAAAACCAACGGAATGGCTGCCTAAAAGAGATAGCTTTTTCTTTTCTTGGATGGTTTTGATACGAGATGCTACTGTGTTGGGATCGATTCCCTGGGGAGTTTCCCCCGCAAATCCAAGCATGACGGCAATGTCGGTCGCATGCCCTTTCCCCGTAAGTGCCAAAGAGCCATAAAGATCGGCGTGTACTCTATCAGTTTGAGAAAATAGTCCTGCTTTGTGGAGTTCTAGCACAAATTGGCGAGCTGCCCTCATCGGACCAACAGTATGAGAACTCGATGGCCCCATCCCAATTGAAAAAAGATCAAATACGCTTATAGACATTCAAAACCCCTAAAAATATATGAGCCTATATTGTCATCAACGATGAATAATCCTGCAAGCAGAGTTTTTGGAATTTATTAACTCTATTTAAGCCCACTTGTATACATGTCTACTTGACGAAATAACACCAATTCGACTATTATGAGAATATGCCAAGGAGGAATATATGAGTCAGTCACACGCTCATAGAATAAAAGTCAGCGTAGATGTTACCGAAGATGAAAGGACTTTCATTAAGATGATTGCAGCCAAAAAAAAAATGACCATCAGTGAGTTTATCATGTCTTTTGTTAGACCCAATCTTCCTCATTCTGAGCCTAATGCCGAAACAAAAAAGGCAATGAGAGACATCGAAGAAAAGAAAAATCTTACACGTTATAAAAACGTCGATGAATTTTGGGCTGACATGGGGCTGGATCCACATGCTTGATGTTGTACCGACAAAATCTTTTAAAAGAGATTTAAAGAAATATCAACATAAAAAAGATGTAGTCAAAGAACTATACGATGTAATTTCAATTCTGGCTAAAGAAGAACCTTTGGACCCTAAAAAAAAAGATCATAATTTGATAGGAAATTATGCTAATTATAGAGAATGTCACGTCAGAAATGACATCCTTCTAATCTACCAAGTCGACGAGAAAACAAACAGCCTTTATCTAGCGCGATTTGGAACACATTCTGAGGTCTTTTAAGGCCTTATGCCGGCTCGATACGAATAGAGCTGATGACATTTTTTCCAAAGAACGGGGAAAGGTAAGTGTCTACTTTTTCGGCAAAGTTTTTCCAGCCTAAACTGTCCCGAACCAACTCAATCTCTTTCAATACAGCTGTCAAGCGATTAAACCTCTCTGGAAGCATTACCCTCTCCCTATGAATAATTGCTGGCATATAAAGCATTTGATTCAACAGTTCAAAATCACTCTTCGAAAACTTCTCTTTTCGCAATAGATTTATAAATACAAATAACTCCCCATTAGCCGCTTCGCTCAAATCAATTCCATCTTTACATACTAGACTAAACAGTGTAGGTCGAACAGAATCAATTATTTTCATTTCCAACATCAAATAGAAAATCTCAATGAAATCTTGCCTTCTTTCACGCGGCAACACATTTCTTCCCCCGAAAAACACCTGATGCACAGCGCGTAGCATCTGCTCTAAAGAGCCTTCGGTAAGCACTTTTTTGACTTTATCTGGGAAATAAAACCCACTCATATCATCCAACAATTTCGCTTTAAAAGACTCTATGAATGTCTCTGCATGGTTTTCATGATTATATGGCACCATTTGAAAATAGAATTCAGTCTCCTTAGGAATGGTCACAACCGTCAACTTGTCTGAAAAATCGGGGTGGTGTTGCAAATCCTCTAAAGCCACACAGCGTGAATGCTCCCTCCATGCTGTTCTATCCTGCAAATTAATGACTAGGAAGTGTTCTCCATCAGGCAACGCTCTTAAAAACTCTTCAAATTCTTCAATCACATACGATTTCCCTATTTGTGCTTGTCGCGTTGGTGACGGCATTCGAATATTCAGAGCCTTATAATCATCAAAGGACAACGAAAAAAGTGAATTGGGCAAATTGGACTGCAGTATCGGGTCAAATGCCTGATAGCTCTCATTTTCTAAAAGATCTATCATATTCAAAAGAGGTCCAGTAGCATGAGGTTTGAAGAATTTAGTCAATAATGTATATTCCTCACCTAATAATTGAGATAATGCCTTAGTGTCACTGGATGGATGATTTTTGCCATAGGCTTCCCGCCCCTCTTCAAACAGGATGTTTAATTGTGGTGCAAGCTCCTGCATTGATTTGGGCTGTGTAAATAGCCCTTTACATAAGGCTTGGATTAAATCCAATTCGACTTTTCCTGGCTCGCTTTTTTCCTCTGGATATGCAACGAGATGCTGGTATTCCCTGGTATTCAATGCCTGACGGAGAAAGTGCTGGAAATCAGCAAAATAACAACGAGTACTCTTGAGGCTCATGTCATGTTCAATGTTATGAGGATTGCTCGACAACATCAGCGCTACAATGGCCTTTTCGAGGAAAATATACAGTTCATCTTCATGAAGTGCCTCTACATAATGTGAAAAGGCCTCTATGGAAGGCAGTGCATATCCCAATATTCCCCTTGCTGCCCCTTGTAGGAAGCGATCTCGCCAAATCGAAAGACTCACCAGTGGGTCATCAGCGCGAGGCTCTGTAATATGTTTGCCAAAGTCGCAGATTAGCTTAATATTCTTAATCAATCTGGAATTAAAAAATCTCTCCCCATCATCTTTTTTAATAAAGAACAATTCGTACTCGCTATCATTTTTTACAGTTTCAAGATCCACAAAGACGTGCTTGGTCTGTAGTGAAGGCAAAGCTTCCGCTACTGCAACTTGGTGGGGAATGGTCTGAGCAAATACTCGCTGAGATAAGCCCATGATCCATTTTCCCAGCAGATTTTCATCAACCCGACGGGCAATTCTCGTCTGATAAAACTCTTGTAGACGCTTGTATTCTTTGTAATGAGTAGGAGATAGTTCCTTTTCATGATGGATGAGTATGGCATGTCTATCCAGTTTTTTAGCAGCTTCACCCACTAAAACCATGATCGATTTGATGCTCTCTGTCGTCTCATCGTTTGGAAGATACCAATACCCCTTCTTGTCATAGTTTCTTAAGTGATGCAAAATCACCCGGAATGTCTCTTTAATAACATTTGCAGTCTCATCAATGTTCTTTCCTTGAAGCCAATAAACGACCTTGTGCTTAAGGTCCAACGGCTGATCGGCAGGCTCCTCTAATGTTGTGAGAATGCTTTCTGAGTCTATATCCATTTCCACAATATTGGAAAGTGTGTCTACAGCCTCTTCTAAGGTAAGTGTGAACTCTTCTTTGGAATGTTTGGCAGACATAAGTCACCGCCTGTTATGCAACTAGGAACGACTCTTCATGGAATCCATAAATGTATTATCACACTTTTTAAATAATAATGCAAATTAACTAAAATAATTAATTTTATTATAAAATACTGTTTTTATTGACTTTAAGTATTTAAAAGAAGATGATTTGTTCGATAGTTTTTCAAGGAGAGATTAATTTATGGCAGCATTATCATCATCATCGGCAGCAGCCCCGGCAAAATCTTATACAGCTCCAGCATTTGCTCCACCGATAGCACCCATGACAGTAGCTATATGGGCCAAAGGTGGCTATAACCAAAACCTTGATATTCAAATGGCTGTAGTAGATTCGATTAAGATTGTTTCCAAAGAAATCTACGACGAAATAACTCTTCTCGTTACTAGTGGTCGTTTTAGGCCATCTCTTGTTATTAGAGTCGAGACAAAGTTAACTCATTTTCTTCAACGAGTGGTATTTAATGACGTGCATCTTCAGGCGTTTGGATGCCCTATGCCACATAAGCCACCGCGAAGTACTCCACCATCAAAAAGAGAATTAACACCATTGGTTTCAAGTTGCTCTATTACAGATCCAGAAGAACAACTGAAGAGATTACTAAAAACACTAGACTCTCAATGGACTTCGCATTTTTCGCACATTTTCCTAATACCCTTAAGACTATCGGACGTAGGCTTCTTTACTGTAGGTGAATTTATTAATCTTTACCTATTTAACGCTATTGCCAAAGTTGTTCAGTTCAGTAAATTTGATTGTAAAATTGAACAATTCATTAATATATTTAATATTATCAGCAGTAAATCTTTGCAAAACGACTTACCAGCTAAAGATAATCTTCTTGAAGAATTCGCCAAATTGACTGCAGTTATAGGTTCTAAACTTCCTAAAGAGGAATCAGAATCATTCCTAAAGTGCTTGGGAGAGGGGTTGACTATTCTTTTATCTTTTCCAAGTTGTTTCAATATGAAAATTGGCGGCACCCCATCATCAACTACACTACCTACTATTCAATGCTTGCAAAACTGTTTTCTTATAATTTATAAAAATTTATTAGATTCTTCTCGGAAGTCTGCCATCGCCGAAGTTCAAAATTTTCTAAGAAATCTATCATCAGATGAGAAAGCCCTAACTGAATTTTGTTTCCCTGTAAAGTATGTATCAATTCAAATTCTACGACACGCTTTAAAAAAACTCATTTCTTATTCAGAAATTCAACAACTCTCCCAAATTGTTCGGAAAGCCACGTCAGAAACTTTTCTAGAATGCACTTCTCTATTTCTTTCTAACTCTGCTAGAGCTCATTGGAAAATAGAAAAATCTTTTATAACAGAAATACAAAATATTGCAATGGGTGTTCATAGAATATTTCTACTAGGCGGAGAGACAAGTAGTATTGAGGGAAGTCGTGAAGAACCCTACATACGATCCTATATCAAAGATGTGTTCAAGGCTTATGATAATTTTTATAGAAGTGTCATTATTCCGTGTCATCAATTCGCAAAAGATAATTTAGAAAAAGCAATGCAGAAAGATAGAAAAGAGACACACGAAAAATTAATGGACCATGAAATACCTATTTTCATGAAAATATTATACGAAATAGCTGCTGATAGACAAATTTCTGAAAAACACACTGAAAAACTTGTAGTATTGAAAGCTTCATTACCCACTGGCACCCATGAATTTATTGATCGATTAGTTTCTTTGGTTTTACAAGCTTCCAGCGAACTCTTTAACAAACATCATAAACTCTTAAGTGAAATTGCATTTCCTATTGTGATGGAGCCTAATAAAAGTAACGTCGAAGTAGCTTTTAATAGGAACTTTGTTTTAGCAGAGCTCAACGCACATTCCTTCCACAAAGATTGGGGTAAAATTCCAAAGTCTACTTATAGATTTATCAACACCGTTATTGTAATACTTGAAGGTTCAAATGCATTGAATCAACTAATGGATTTATACGATTTTCGTTATAAAGATTTATTAAAAAACCATCCTACTTCAGTTAAGACATTCTTAGGAGATACAAATAAAGACCTAAAGCTTGCAGATTCCTCTGTAAAAAAATATGAAAAGCAACGCGTACATACTGCTCTTACTTCCATTGACCCTGCCAACTTTCGTACAGCACTAGATTATTTTCAAGACACTTCCACGATCTTATTTGAGCACCTCCTTCCCCTTCTTGAGAAATCTCAATCACAAACACCCAAAGACGCTCCAATAGAAGGCCAAGATCAATCTTCCGATGAGTTAGACCTTAGACTCGTCGACTTTGAAGAGGAATTGCCAACAACACCTACACCTACCCCACCTCGAAAAGTTTCCAAAGGAAAGAAAAAAGTTGGAAAATCTAAGAAATCTGCAGGGGTAGAGCCATTAACGACACCTCTCTTTACAGGTCATTCAGGGGCAATTAAAGCCATCTTTCATGGGATTAAGGAATATCTTCTTATTGGATCACATGCAAAAAGCATCTCTGCAATCATGCAAGAAGACGCCTTAGCAGCCCTATTCCGTCAGACTGTCATTATGCAAGCAATTGATTCTGTGCAAGAACCAGAAACAATAGTCTCATTATCCAAAGCATTTGACCACGAACTGTATACAAGCTCAGAACAATTTATGAGCGCTCAGACGATGAGGGAAAAAAGACCTAGCTTAAATGAACTTGAACATAATCTATCCAAACTTGCAGTAGGTCTTTTTTTGACCCCTTCTATGAGCGAACATTTATATCGAAGTTGTGATCGACTGACACTCAAACTACGTTACTTCGGCTTTCATAAAAAAGAAACTGATCTTAAGGTAGAAAGTGATCGTAAAGTAGAAAGTGACAGTAAGGGCATTGCCGAAGAAGACACCAAAGAATTTTCAGAAGAAACAGCTAAGGTTGCAAAGGAGAGCCTTGTACCAAGATTTTTGGAAGGTATTAGATTGTTTATAGCAGTTGCATCAAAAGACGCTAACCCTGATGAAGTAAGAAGACTCGAAGTTTTGGGAAAAATGCTTGATCAACTAGAAGCACTGCCTAAAGCAAAACCTGTACCTGCTCCACCCCCTTCTACTGTTTCTGCTCCTAAAACAGAAGTCACCCCACCAGCAGTGTCTGCACCACCCCCTTCCAGCTCAAGCAGCAGTTCTAGTTCAAGCTCCTCTCCAGCACCATCGAAAAGTGTAACGCCTGATAGCTTCAAAAAATATGCAATTCGATTAAAAACACTTGTGACAACTGTGACAACCCTTTCAGAAAAAGTAAAAAAGGATCTAGGTGCCGAACATCCTCAATATAAGCGATTGGAAAGTATACGCTTTTTGTTAACAAATCTGGCATCGCATGCAGCTATTTTTGAATTTCTTCCGCAACCTCAATTCTGGATTATACATTTGCGAGCAGCCTTATTTTTCACCCAATATATCGCAGAGAACATAGCTGCCTACAGGAAAAATGGATGGATCTACTTTCATGACATGGAGCGAGCCAAAGAAGAATGTGGCTTTGGCAATGCCTTAAGCGAAGAGGGACAAGAAGTTTTTACACAGTTTGCTCGTAATGGTAAGTTCATTGAGCTTCCTAGACGCTTTCTTGCTAAAACAAAGGAAAAGGATGTGCCTTCATTCCTAAAGCTTGCAGAGCAATTGGAGAGCTTTTCGCATGATTACATGATGGGTCCTGCAAAGTCTGTCGACCTTACGAAATTGTCAAATGGATTCCTGAATGCGATGAATAAGACGTTCAATTATGCCTTAGAATGTGTTGAAAGAGAACTTAAACCCTTTGTCAGTACTCCAGACTAATACAAGAAATAAGGTGAACATGACCTTCAGATACCCCCTTTACTATATGTCAGGCCTTCAGCCTGAGATATTTATGCGCCAAACCTAGGGCGTTGCCCTAGGCTTTTATAAACCAGGCTTTCAGCCTAAGCGTAGTTCTCAGGGCAACGCCCTGAAATATAAAAGCCTAGGGCAACGCCCTAGGTTTGGCACATAAATATCTCAGGCTGAAGGCCTGACATATAGTGAAAAGGGCATCTGAATTATTACGAGACAAGGAGAATTTTATGGCAACATTATCATCATCATCATCTTCAACAGCAATAACCACAGCTGTTGGAATAACACCGCCATCATTTCCACCTTTAGCTGAAAAACCACCCTCACTTTACGAAATGAGTGTCCATGGCATTCTCCCAGATCCACGCATTCAGAGACTCGCAGTCGAAGTCTTCCAAATAGACTCACAGGAAACTTTAGATTTGGCTGTGACAATGTTTAAACGTCTTGCACCATTTCCCTCATTACTACTCAAGATAAAAATCCGTCATGTTATTGAGGAAAAAAACTTTGTCATCGAGTGGGAAAAGACTAAACCTTTTCCGGAGGAACCCCCTGCAATAACAACCCCTGAAGATGATATTAAGTCTGATACAACACCCTCCTCACTATCTCTAGAAACACAAAAGGCTCTTTTATTAAAAGAGATGACATCAATATGGGATACTCACTTCAGCAATACTCTTTTTAAACCAATAAAGTTCTCTGACATAGGTTTTCTAACATTTAATCAATTTTTTGAATGCTACCTTATAAGTATAATTGCAAAAATCCTTCAATTAAAAAAACGTGTAGTTGATGTTTCATTATTTATTCCAATGTTTGAGATTGTTTGCAATAAATCTTGGCAAAATAATCCTAAGGCAAAAGATAATTTAATTAATGTGATTTCTAATTTATGTAGTGCTACAGGATTAAAGCTTACAAAAGAAAAAATTGAAGAATTTGAAAGTAACATTACTGTTTGTATTACTATTCTACTATCATATCCCAGTTGTTTAGATTTAAAAATCGGTGTTCCTCCGCCAACCACTACGCCTCTTTCTGATCTTCTTCAAAACTGCTTTATTGCAATTTATAACAATTTATTTGAACCTAATCGTAAGTCAATTCTTTTAGAGTTGGAGAAATTTGAAAAGTCATTACAGCCATTATTTGAAATGAAGGATGAACTTCTTCGTAATGTATCCCTCAAGACTCCTAGAGCTTTAATAAGTCAATCTCGTGTGTACGCCAGGTATTCAAAAACACATTCCTCAAGGCTTTCTACAATTCTCCTAAAACCTTCATCTGAAAGCCATCAACTAAATAAAATTCATCAAGCTACTAGAGGATATTTTGAGGGGACAGCCCCCATCTTAGAATCTTTGCAACGTAGGTTTGAGGGTTATCATAGATGGATAATTGATACGGGGGCAGTTAGTTGTATAAACAGTCGTGAAGAAAGGTCTTTTCGCGATTACAAGAAACAAATCATGAATATGGGGAACGTTTTCTTCACTTCTATCCTATCAGATATGCTTCGCTCCGCTGAAGAAACTCTCGAACATGACGCAAAAGAAGTGAAAGAATTTTATTCTAATAACGAACTGCCCAAATTCATTAACATACTATATGATATTTGCATAGAAAGAGATATAACTGAAACACTAAGGAAAAGATTAGAAAACTTGAAAAAAAGTCTTCCCCCTGGAACTCATCGCTTTATTGACACTACTGCATCCTCTGTATGCAGAGCATCTTGCGAAGAATTTAAAAAATTAGTAGAGAACCACTGCCTCTTTTATCGCAATGTTCCCGGTAACTATGATATAATAACAATTTTTGAAGAATGTCCTAACTTTGAATTTATGAAAGCATTATTCACACAACCCCCACCAGAAGATATCCCAAAATCTACTAATGGTTTTGCTGAGATGGTCATCGTATACCTAAGTGGCGCATCCAAGACGCTTCAATTGAGAGAAAAATATGAATTTGCATTTGAATTTAACTCATCAGCACTTAGGAATATTCAGTACGCAAAGACAAACAAAATAATGAGCACAAGAATTTTGATTGGAGTTGACCCTTCTAAAACCAGAGATATGTTAGACAATCACCTACTACTTGTAAAACTATTATTTAAATCCATTCCGAATCTTATCGAAACTCCTTTAGCTTATAGCCCCAGTGAATCCCCTGTTAGCACTCCATTCAATATTGAAGAGTATTTAACACTTTATGATGAGGAAGTGGTTGAAATCGGTGATAAAGTGATGAAAACGGAACCGAAATCGAGTGAAGGAAAATCGAGAAGGAGAAAAGCCGTTGGGGGTAAAAGCAAGACAACTCCAGCCAAGAAACCTGCTTTAACTGTAACTTTCGCAAATCAGGTTGAAGCAACTAAAGCAATCATGCTCGCTATTTATAAATACTATGGAATCGATTTGTATGCTGACTTGTCTATCCACGCAAGCGTGTCAACAGGAGGAGTAACCATTGGAGCACTAATAGCCGATGCCTTAGCATCATTATTTCGTCAGATTGTCATTGTTCAAGCTATCGATTCGGTCGATTCACCTGAGGCCATATCTCTCCTAAACAAAGTGTTTATTCTTGAACTTTTTACAAGCTCAGAACAATTTATGAATGCTCGAAGTGTTCATGAGGGAATAAAGACGTTAGATCTATTAAATAAACACAGCTTAACAGAATGCGCTCGAGAAATTCATATACCTCCCTGTATGACCGATTACTTGTTTAGTAAATGCAATCAAGCAACCCTTGAAGCACGTTACCCAGGCTACAGGATAGTAGAAGGCGATAGTAAAGACATTGCTGAGGCCGATACAAAGGAATCCCTAGAGGAAGCTGCCAAGGTTGTTAAGGACAATATCTTGCCCAGATTTTTGGAAGGAATCAGATTATTTATAGATGTCAATGCCACCTCAAGAGGTGCCAACCCTGATGACATAACAAAAATCGAAGCTATAAGAAAAATGGCTGATCAACTGGAAGCACTGACAATGTCAAAAATCAAAACTAAATCAGCCTCCCCTTCGCCAAAAACGGAAGCCCCACCTGCTAAAAACCCTGCGACGCCCACAACTTCAACACCTACCAGCAGTTCAAGCCCAAGTTCTTCTTCACCCCCTGCACCCATTTCTATAACCTCTAGCAGCAGTTCAAGCCCAAGTTCTTCTTCGCCCCCTGCACCCACTTCTAAAACCTCTAGCAGCAGTTCCAGCTCAAGCTCTTCTACACTCCCTACAAAACATTTGAAACCTGACAGCTTCAAAGAATATGCAATCCGACTTAGAGGGGCCTCCACAAGGGTCGCAGCCCTTTCTGAAGCTGCTAGAAAAAGTCATAGACCCAACAACCATCAATTCATGCGATTGGAAAGTATTCGCATTCTCTTACAAAACCTATCATTAGTAGCAACCACCTTTGAATTTCTTCCACAGCCTCCATTCTGGTCTATATATTTGCGAGCGTCGTTATTTTACACCCAATACATAGCTGAAAACACTGCCTCTTATATGAAAAATGGGCAAGTATACTTTCATGATATGGAACAAGCCCATATTGAATGTGGCTTTGGCAATGAATTAAGCAAACACGGAGCAGAAGTTTTTACACAACTTGCACACATTGGTAAGGCCCTTGAGCTTTTATTCCGCTTTCGAGCTAAAACAAGGGACAATATTCCTTCCTTCCTAAGGTTCGTAGAACAATTGGAGGCCCTTGCATTTCATCACTTTATTGGTCCTTCGAAACATTTTGATTTAACAAAAATGTCGAATGAATTCCTGAAGACCATGAATAAAACGTTCGATTATGCCCTAGAATGTGCTGAAAGGGAACTTATGCCCTTTATCAGAGCCACAGCCACAAGCTGAGGGACATAAAGAGGTAATTGCAGAAGTGTCCTGTGCCAAATCATCAGTTCAAAGCTATTGGTTTGTGCCGGCCCTCCGGGACGGGATGTGTGGGTTGGCACTTCTACAATTATCTTCTTACGTCCCTTGTCCTTTCTTTGCACCTTTGCATTTAATTTTTATCTGATGCGCATACGTAACGCCCGTTTATCTATTACTTTCTTTTTGCAACTATGTTACCATCTACGTCGATCTAGGGGGATTTTATGGCAGCTTCACTGAGCGCAACAAGTTCTTCATCTCTCTATAAAACTGAAACACTCTCTTCACTTCATTTATGGAGAAAAACTCGTAGCAGGGATTTGGCAACCCAAAAACTTGCCGTCGAGCGGTTTAAGATAAATTCAAAGGAATCATTTGAGTTTGCTAGAGACATTCGAAATGAACTTCGACCTTACCCTCGTTTAATTCTAATGATGAACATTGTCCATTATAATGCGAGAATGAATTTCTTAGAACGTTTAGGTCCTCCACCTGCTCCAAGAAGCTTTGATGAGGTTCACAGATTAGCAGAAGACGAAAAAACGTACAGCAGCTCTTCATCTGATCCCGAAAAATTTAAGATGTTAAGAAAAATGATCGAAGATAAATGGGAGTCTGATTTTTCTAAAACCCTCCTCACACCATTTAGGTTGTCTGATGCAGGCTTCCTTACATATAATCAACTCATTCAAGTCTACGTCATTGGTATCATTGCAAATATTCTTATATCAAAAAGAAAACCTTGCAAAATTGAATCGATAGCATCCCTTTTAAAAATTTTGCACAAAAAAATGTGGCAAGCTGCTCCTGGAGCTAGAGACAATATTATATCCGAATTTTCTAAACTTTCTGCTTCTTTAGGCTCTACGCTTCCTAAGGACAAAGCAGTTGAATTTCACAAATCCTTATCAATCTGTCTGAAGATTCTTTTTTTATTTCCTTTGAACTCAAAAATTGGTACTCGCCCGCCAACAGCTGAACCACTTGTAATCTTCTTACTAACCTCTTATATCGCAATTTATAAGCACGTTCTCGAACCAAACCAAAAGACTACTCTTTCTGAAATGGAGAAATTCATCAAATCCTTAATACCAACTCTTGACTTAGATGGCAGTGTGCTAAAATTCATACCCACTCCTCAATTGTGTGTAATAGATCAAATGAAATCACTCAGCAGCTATTTACAAATTTACACTTCCAGGCTTTCTAAAACAGTGCTAGTGGCAGAAAGTTATCGCCTTGACCAAACATGCCACCTGCTGGACGCAGCCAAGATCTACTGGGTCAGAGAAGAGCCATTTATAAAATCAACGCAAAAAGTAGTCCAATCATTTCATACACAGAACTTGCTATTTCAACGAGCCCGTTTTGAAACAGGAAGCCCTGATGAGATCTATCTACATGCTTATTTTGATAAATTGGCAAGGATTCAACTCAATTTTTACACTTCCATCCTCGCCGAACTATATCCTTGTACAGAAGTTATCTTGGAAAATCAATCCAAGAAATATCTCTGCCCTCCTGGAGATCAAATCTTTACTCTAATTAAAATTCTTTATGGAATAGCTTTAGAAAGACGAATTACCGATGAGCATTCCTCCCAATTGAAGTCATTGAAAGAACGCCTTCCTGAGATCTTGTATTCCTTTATTGATCTGACTGCTGCATCTGTATGTAAAGCTGCTGTGGAACATTATGAAAAAATTGTTCAACTACTTGATGAATATATCTATATAGGAAGGGTTGTTGACAAGTCCGAGGCAATTCTAATGACTAAATGTTCAACAAGCCTTAATCTATTAGAATTGGCATACATAAATCTATCAAATCCAAAACATGAAAGTAAATTTACCTCTTCCTCTGCCACTAGTTTTATTACGACAATTTTTAATACTTTGGAATCAAACAGGGCCACCGTTCGACTGCAAGATTTATATGACATTTTTTTTAAAGAATTTTTGAAAAGTCCAAGTGAACTGATTAGAGAAAACGCCCCACCAGGAACTTCAAAGACTGCTGTCACAGGTTTTTTAAGAAGCAGCGCTTTCACTGCAGTTGATTCTACACGTATGCGAAATATCATTGACGACCATGAATTGATTTCCTCCTTCCTATTTGATTCCGTTCTTTCTTTACTCGATTTATCTGTTGCAAATACCCCTCGAGAAGCTACTCCCCCTTTGCAGATCGACGACAATTGGTGGATGGAAGAAGCTGATTCGGAATTCCCCGCAGATATTCATATAACACCCACACCGCTTCCCAAGACACCTCCTAAAAAGAGAAAAGGGAAAAAAATAGCCCTCATACGAAAACACACCCCTGAAATACCTGCTGGAGATAGCATTCTTGTTGATAGAGCAAGCATTATTGCAGCGATCGCAACTAGTGTATTGAAATATTATGGTGTAGATGCCTTCACGGATCTGTCCAAGAGAAACTTCAGTATTCAGGCCATTATGGAAGCAGACGGATTAGCTGCCTTAATGCGGCTGTCGAGAATTGCTGAAGCTTTTGAGGATATCGATTCGCCAGAAGCTCTAGAATTGCTCGGATTAATTTTTAAACAGGAGGGATATATATTTTTGGAACAGATTGCTGGTTCCCAACTAATCCCTGAAAGAAACATTCACGAACTCATCCATTCCCTAATATTTCTCATCAGCGAAAATGATGT
>JABDBC010000014.1 GCA_013288825.1 Chlamydiota bacterium | reverse complement strand
TGCCTTGCTTGCCTCTCTTTGTCCACTCATATTAATTGCGGCTCAAATAAATCTTATCTGGATTTACATTGCCTATTTGATTTATGGTGTGATGCAATCGGGAAGTGAGCTCAGCTGGCATCTTGCGGGCCCTATATTCTCAAAGAAGGAAGATAGTTCGACATACAGCAGCGTAAACTTGGCAATTGTGGGTTTGCGAGGCTGCATCGCTCCTCTATTAGGAGGCGTGTTGTTAGAACTGCTTCCGCCGGTGGCATTGCTCGTCGTTGGCGGTGCTATCTCTCTCTTGGGAAGTATCCGTCTTTATGCATATCACAGGGAGGCTGAGAAAAAATCGCTAACCGCTTGAATTTGACCGTATTTTTTGTCAGATTTGAAAAGTTGCAAATCATCTAACCACCGGTTGGTTAATGATTTGCAACTTTTCAAATCTGGCAAAAAAGACGCCAAATTCAATGCGTTAGCGATTTTTTTCTCAGCCTCAGAGCTTCCGTCCCACTGACACCCTAGTGGAGAGTATAGCAATGCATTACACCCTCATGGATCATTCAAGAGAGTATCGACTCTCAAATTTTGAAATAATTACTTCAGTCATGACAGGATTTCTCACAGGCGGATTGCCCTATGCCGCACGTCATTGGGAACTTGCCAATCGAATGGATGAGGCAGCAAAAAGAGCTCATGCGAATGGTAGGAAATCGAATGAAAGAAATCACGGTTTGAGACATCGTATCATTGCTATCATTCAAGCTATGCCGCTTCTGGGTGCTCTTGCAGCCCTTATTGAGTGGATTGTCGTTCGGATTTATTATAGAGTCAAGGCCCCAAATTGGTATGGTTGGGAACCCGGCCCAAAATTATCGGTAGAGGAAGCTCAGCGCAGATCGCAGAGCAATTTTTTTAAAGCCGTTGAAAAGCATGCTAGGCTAGAGAAAATAGAAATAGAGAGTGAACTTCGTCGTGCTGCCAGAGAGGAGCAAGCTAGGAAGGCTCATGCTAAAAAGATTGCAGTGTCTTCGACCCCTGCGGAAGAAGCTGAGAATAAGGAAGCTGCTAAAACTAGTGGAGCTAGCAAAACTATTTCAGGGGCCTTTTTAACACAGAAAGAATTTGAAGCTCTCGGAAAGTCTGAGTCTCTTCCTAGCACTTTTTCTTCAGAGGAAACGCCCCTAGAACTATTAGTAAGTTCAAAATCTTGCCAGGGAATAAGAAGCGAAATGGAAGATTCTGACTCGGTATCAACAAAAGACAGGATTTTCGCTATTTGGGATGGTCATGGCGGTTGTCAAACAGCCAAGTTTGCCTCTGAAGTATTTCCTGAAAGGTTTAAAGCGATTCTTGGGAAAAGCAAGGAGAAGAATGCTGCGGAGATTCGCTATGCGTTTGAACAAGCAGTTCATAGCATACAAAAGGATGTTTTTCATGTAGGTCGCCGAGGGGGATCTGTAGGGGTTGCAACATACGTCCATGATGATATTATGTATGTATACACTTTAGGGGATTGCGAAGTCACAGTTTATAGAAAGATTCGAGATGAAAATGGCCGAAGGCGCCTGAAAGGGATTCCTCTATCCCGCTGTATAAACTGGAAAAGTATAAAAGAGAAGGCCCGCCTATTAGGGGCAATGACAGAGGAGGAAGCTAAAGCTTTAGAGAAGCTTCCCGCTTCTTCATGGCGCTCTGGACAATTTGTGAAAGGGAAATATATACCTGGTATAGACCCAAACAACCCTGATGCCCCTGCTATAGGTCCTAATGTCTGTAATGCAATTGGAGATATCGATTATATTGGGACAAAGGAAAAACCTTTGATTACACATCGCATGAAAATGACTGCTATTAGGTTGTTGCCTGGCGATTTTGTTGATATGACTTGCGATGGAGGAAAGGAAGGGGTTAAAGAAAGGAAGGCAGTAGGGTGGATAGAAGGGCTTCTTAAGTGTCCAAAGGATTGGGCTAGTTTTGCAACATATATGGCACACTTGGCTCTTAGATCTGGCAGCAAAGATAATATTACGCGGATTGATTTTCTTGTTAGAAAGGCGGCAGAGACACAAAAGTGATTGCGGAAAAATAGTGAAGTTGACTATTGTCTTTTTTCTATCGTTGGCCAGATAGCTCAGTCGGTAGAGCAGAGGACTGAAAATCCTTGTGTCGCTGGTTCGATTCCAGTTCTGGCCACTTTCTTCTGGAAAGGCAGCGATGCCTTTCCTCTTTTTCAAATCATATTATGCCCGGTAGAGGTATTTTCAGAGCACCTATCTTCAGGCCAGCGGCCTGATGTATAAAAGCCTAGGGCACCGCCCTAGGTGTGATGTAAACATGTTTTTCAGGCTGAAAGCCTGACGTATGGCTATACGTCAGGCTTTCAGCCTGAAAAAATGTTAACTTCACTCCTAGGGCGGTGCCCTAGGCTTTTATACATCAGGCCGCTGGCCTGAAGATGGGCACTTCTGCAATTACCTCGGCAGGGGCGGTACTTTCTGGAAAAATCTCATGAAATTCTACGTCGTACTATTCACATTTTTTGCTTTTTCGTTGTTTGGCAACATCAGCAAGCCAAAATATGATTATGACATTTGTATTTGTGCAATTTTTAGAGATGAAGCTCCTTATCTAAAAGAATGGATTGAATTTCACAGACTAGTAGGAGTTCAAAAATTCTACCTCTACAACAACTTCAGCACTGATAATTACAAAGAGGTCCTGCAACCCTACATCAATGAAAAAATTGTGATTTTATCCGAATGGCCGAGAGATTTTATGTCAGGAGCGCAACAAAAAGCCTATCAAGATGCCATCAATAAACTGAAGTACAAAACTAAATGGATCGCATTCATAGATATCGACGAATTTCTATTCCCTGTGAATTCCAAAAACTTGGTTATTTTCTTGAAGGACTATGAAGAATGTGCATCAGTTTGTGTCAATTGGCAGTTGTATGGGACCTCCTTCGTAGAAAAAATTCCAGAAGGAAAGTTGCTCATTGAAAGTTTATGTAGAAAGGCTCCGAAAGATTATCAAGAAAATAGCCATGTAAAATCTATTGTAAGGCCTGAATTTGTAAAATCTTTCTCAAATCCCCATTGTTTTAATCTTACACCTGGTTTCTTTCAAGTCGATGCCGATCACCAAGAATTTTCAGGTGCCTGCTCACCCAATATTTTAGTAGATAAAATTCGCATTAATCACTACTGGGCAAGAGATGAAGACTTCTTCAGAAAGGTAAAACTAAAACGTAATCTTGAAGGGATTCAAAAGATGAAGAAGCGATTGGGAGTTCTGAATTCAGAAGAGGATACAGACAGGGATATCTTTAAGTTCGTTCAAAAACTTAGAAAAAGAGTTTTTGAATCTACTATTCCCGCTAAATAAGTCACAAGAGATGCTGGCATGCGCAGGCTAAGACAGCAAAATTTTTCGTGCCCGTGCCCGTGCCCGTGACCGAATTAATTGTTCTTTTCCCTTTTCAAATAGTTGAAAGGAAAAGACCAACTATTCGGGCACGGGCACGCACACGGGCACGGGCACGAAATTGGTATTCTGCATATCCGTTACTGTTTTCAGGAAATTCCTGTTGATAACAAACACAGGCTTTCGATATAATCCGCCTATCATTGATTCACTGTTTGAGGAGAATGAAGATGTCTGAACAAAATGCTACAAAATATGCAATTATTAAAACCGGCGGTAAGCAGTATCGCGTGGCGGAAAACGACGTTATCGACGTTGAGCTGCTAGGTGTTGAAGATGGAGATTCCGTTGAATTTCCTGAAGTGTTGTTTGTCAGCACCCCACAAGGAGCCCGCGTAGGCTCACCTGTCGTTGCAAATGCCACAGTTAAGGGAACTGTCATAAAAGAAGTCCCTGGTGAAAAAATTACAAGTATTAAATACAAAAGAAGTCACAATCAGTACCGAAAGTTTGGTCATCGCCAACACTATTCTCGGGTTAAAATTACTGCAATTGGAGCATAGTCATGGCACATAAGAAAGGTCAGGGATCCACACGTAACGGGCGCGATTCAAACGCACAACGATTGGGAATGAAGGTTGGCTCAGGGCAGCTTGTGAAGGCAGGCAGCATTCTCGTAAGACAACGAGGAACTAAATGGCATCCAGGCAAGAATGTCTCAAGAGGTAATGACGACACGTTATTTGCTCTTGAAGACGGAATTGTCTCTTTCCATAAAGCAAATCGCACCTACGTTTCCATTGTAACAGGCGCATAGAAACTGTTTTTGGCCCGGGCTCTCCCAGGCCATCCATATCAACATAAGGGCGGTGCTTGCACCGTCCTTAGTTTTACAGACTGTTATACCTGCCTCCAACCATAAATTCTGAGAAATTGAGAAATAATGTTCATAGACCGCGTTAACATCGATATTTTTGCTGGAAAAGGGGGCAACGGCGTCGTAGCATGGCGTCGCGAAAAATTTATCCCCAAAGGCGGTCCCTCAGGCGGCAATGGAGGCAAAGGGGGATCTGTTATCTTCCAAGCCGATGCTGAAGTCTATTCTTTGGAATGGTTCAGAAATCGTCGCATCCTAAAAGCTGCCAACGGCAACGCCGGCGGACCCAACAACCAGCAAGGAAAAAATGGAGCCGATATCATCCTCAAAGTCCCTTGCGGTACACTTGTAAAAGACGCAGCAACAGGTCAAATTCTGCATGATTTCACAGCAGATGAGGATGAATGGCTAGCATGTAAAGGCGGTCGTGGAGGACGTGGAAACGACAGTTTTAAGACCCCCACAAATCGCGCCCCAAACACTTGCACGCCAGGCACACTAGGCGAAACCCTGCAAGTTGAATTAGAGTTGAAGCTTATTGCGGATGTTGGACTTGTAGGCTTTCCCAATGCTGGAAAATCAACCCTTATTTCTGCCCTTGCCCATGTGCGAGTAAAAATTGCAGCCTATCCATTCACCACACTGCAGCCAAACTTAGGATTTATTCAATGCGAGGATTACTCTCGTATATTCATTGCAGACATTCCTGGGATTATTGAAGGGGCCCACAAAAACCGTGGACTTGGTTTTGAGTTTTTGCGACACGTTGAGCGGACGAAACTTCTTTTGTTTATTCTAGATTCTTCTGGAATCGATGGCCGCGAGCCTTTGAGTGACTATCGCGTGTTGCACGAAGAGTTGGAAAAATATAATCCAGAAATGTTAAAAAGACCTTCACTAGTTGTTCTGAATAAGATTGATACCGAGGAGTCTGTGGGAAATATTGTTACTTTTTGTAAAGAAAGCGGCGTGCCTTCTAAACAGTTGTATAAGATTTCAGCATTGACCGGAGAAGGCATTCCCGCTTTGAGAGATGCTATAGAAATGAAAATGAAAGAATAATTGTTTGGTGCCGGCCCTCCGGGACGGTATTATTGGTTGGCGCTTTCCCCAGGCTTCGCTTACCCCTCCGGGGAGCTTCAGCCTGGGCTATTACGTGAACAGACCCTCCGGGCTGTATGTGGATGCCTTACCGAATGATCGCATCTAAGCACAGCCCGGAGGGCCTGTATACGTATTAGCCCAGGCTGAAGCTCCCCGGAGGGGTAAGCGAAGCCTGGGTAACCGCCAATCAGTAATACCGCCCCGGAGGGCCGGCACAAAGCAGGACTTGATAAATATGGAGATTATGCATGCGACAACTTTTATTATCCCTCTTTGTGGCTACAATTGCTGTAAGTTGTGGACCACGCTATGTTGACTACTTTCCTCGCCATGACGATGGAAGTTCCAAACCTGCTGTAGCACTTTTACCTGTTAGAGATAGCACGCAATCATGCCTTCCCAAACCCGCTGGAGAACATATTTTCCAAGTACTTCAATACGAATCAATGAGCAAAGGCAACCTCTATATCTTAGCTCCGGAAGAACTGCGAGAGGGGAATCCAAAAATTAAAGAAATTGGCTTTTACAGCGACGAAACAACATTAGCACAAGATTTTTGTTCCGCAGATTTTGTGGTCATCTTAGAGCTGTTTGAACAGGAATTTAGCTCATATGGCAAGGCACGCCCCCCAATTAACAATTGTGTCGTTGCATACCCTTGCGAGGCACTGCTCACATTAAAAATGAGAGTTAAAATTGTCGATGTGCGCCCTCGATCGCCTCGTGTTGTATTGCAAGAGGTTTATACGCAAGGCTATTATTTGCCTTATCCGCTTGAGAAGGATTCTGAGCCACTTGTCAAGGCTTATCATCGCTTTGCCTGCAGTCTGGAGAATCGCCTTGAAGAAGTAATCTGCAGTGCCTATTGATATGGCCGAAATCGAAGTCACTGTTGAAAACCTTCTTGCGCAGCTCATATTCCTATCCTTTTTCGCTTCCTGCATTCTCCTCATTGCATGGCAAAAAGCCTTTTTTACTTATCCAAATCCTACAGAACAGACCTATCGATTTAGTTTCACACCAGTCATTGGTGCTTTCTTTACTTTTTTAGTCATGGTGCTATTGGTTGGCCCTCTTCTTTTTTTTGCATGGTATTCGTTCAAGCAAGGACATCTGGTTCAATCGATCCCCAGGCCTATGGATTCACTTTCGGAAGGAATGATCAATATTATCTCGATTCTTTGTTCCGCAGGGGGATTGGCTCTTTATTACCGGTTTTGCTCCGAGCGGATACAGCAAGCTGTGTGGCGAGGACACGAAAAACTTTCGATCAAGCGGGATCTCCTCATGGGCATTCTCACGTGGTTGATAGCGTATCCCGCAGTTTCTGCCGTAGGAAAAGCGATTGAATTGATTGCCTTCTGGAAATTTGACTTTATTGCTAAAGAACAAATCGCCGTTCAGTATTTGAGAATGACGCAGGATCATCCCGTCATATTTACAATGATGGCAGTGTTGATTGTTTTTGTTGTGCCTGTTGTTGAGGAATTGCTTTTTCGGGGTTTTTTGCAAAGTTGGTTGATAGGTAAGGTCAGTAGGGGAAAAGCGATCGTGATTACGTCGGTAATTTTTGCTTTTTTCCATTTTTCTTCAGCACAAGGATTTGGCAACGTTGAACTACTTGCTTCGTTGTTTGTGTTGTCGTGTTTTTTGGGGTTCATTTATGAACGGCAGCAGTCATTATGGGCCTCGGTTGCCTTGCATGGGATTTTCAATGGTGTGAGCGTTATTGCAATAGCAGCAGGAATATCGGCTATTGATTAAAAATGCTTGATAAGGAGCGTCCCGGCACGGCATAGCCATCGAGCCAAGAAGGCAAGATCTGAACATTTTACCACAGAGAAAACAGAGAGATTGGGGAGTAGGGTAGAGATTATTAATCGCAATTTTTTGCTATAGGGTTAACTTTGTCCAAAACGTAGCTTTAGTGACTTATAATTCCCTCTGCGTCTCCCCACCTCTGCGTCTCTGCGTTAATCATTACAACAATTTTAACGCAGAGACGGGGAGACGCAGAGGGAATTATAAGTCGTAAAGCTATATTTGGACAAAATTAAAACAATAGCCCGGTTTTTCTTATCCTTCTCTCTTATATCTCTGCTGCTTTCTCTGTGAACTCTGTGGTAAAATCTTCAGATCTTGCCTTCTTAGCTCGATGGCTATGCGGCACGGGCGCCACTTTATCAGCATTTTTAATCAAAAAACCCCAACTGTTGAGTTAGAGTTTTTTTTGTTTAATTTAATTACTTTAATTGGTATAATCCTATTTTAACTAGAAAAGGATTTAAAATGAGACCAACAAATGCCATTATATTTTTGGAACAAAAGCATTCAGACATGTACGCTTTTTTTGCGAAGAAACCCAATGTAGGACGAGGATTATTTTTTGTGTGTGGGGCTGTCAGTGCGCTTGCTCCAGTCGTAAAATTTATTGCCCGATTGGTAGAGACTCTTGCCCTATTAGTGATAAATCTTGTTGGAGCCATCTTTGATCCCAAATTATTAGATGACGCTAAAATCTGCGCAAAAGCTATATTATATGCTCCTGTTGGCCTTTTAATGCTTATTAGATGCCCTCTCAATGCTATACACACTCTATTCATGATGATCTTGAATCCAAAGTCGCATTCTGAAATAAATCGCAGCACCCATCAATTTTTTGCGGATAGTCATAGATTGTTTGGCTATATTGGTGAATTGAATAAGAAAACTGAAGACGATGCAATGGATGCTATATCAGACAGACTGATTAAAAAAATTGGTGAGAAAGTCGATAAACCAACGTCGACTAGAGAAATATTGGATAGTTTTAGTCGTATCGAAAAGCTGAGGTTAAAAACCGGATGTGGCCCCCCACCTTCTTGGCTATGGTTCGAGTTCGATCCCCTTCTTGTAATTAAAGTAACAGATAACAAGTCAGAAATGACCAAAAAAGAACGGGGTGTTCGCAAGTTTTATATAGACTTGAAAGATACAGGAAAGCGAATTGAAGACATTCAAAGTCTAATTGATTTAACGATTGCCGATTTGTCCAACCAAAGGGATATAAAATGAGACCTACAAATGCTATTATATTTTTGGAACAAAAGCATTCAGACATGTACGCTTTTTTTGCGAAGAAACCCAATGTAGG
This sequence comes from Chlamydiota bacterium, assembly GCA_013288825.1. GTDB lineage: Bacteria > Chlamydiota > Chlamydiia > Chlamydiales > Parachlamydiaceae > JABDBC01. Next base: position 35,350 of record JABDBC010000014.1, on the reverse strand, counting down.
ACGAGGCTTATTTTTTGTGTGTGGAGCTGTCAGCGCTTTGGCTCCAGCTGTAAAACTCCTTGTGCAAATGGTAGAGTCTATTTTCCTACTAGTGATAAATCTTATTGGAGCTGTCTTTGATCGCAAATTGTTAATTGATGCTAAGTTTTGCGCAGTTAAAATTGGATCTGGAGTTGTGTATGCCTTTACTGTACTACCTTTTGCTTGTGTCGTCCATGCTATAGCAACTGTATTTATGATGATTTGGAATCCAAAATCATATGCAGAATCAAATCGAAATATGCATCAAATAGCTGCTGATTGTCACAGATTGTATAACTGTCAGATTCAGACTCAGGCATCAGCAAAATTTCCTCCCTACGACAGCAAAGCTGATACTGAATTAAAAATCAAATTAATTGATAACGCATGTGAGGCAGCAATAAAGGGACAATCTGCAGAAGAAGTGCTGAAACAATTTGAGCTTAAAGAAAGGTTAGAATTCAGAATTCACTACTGTTTTCCATATAAATATTTATGTCACGAGAGCTTACGTTACTCTTTTAAACTGCATGGAAACAAAGAAGAATTCGATAAGGTTTGTCAAGAAGGGAAAAAGATTAAGAAGAATGTGTTCACTTACGAATTTTTTCACCCTGAAGAGAACCTCAAAAAGAATAATAAGACCATCGAAGACGCTCAACGCATCTTAGATGCGACCATCTTACTTTTTTCAAAACCCACAGCAATCTAAGGGAAATAAAATGAGGCCAGGACATGCGGTGCTATTCTTAGAACAACAACATGCAAACATGTATGGTTTTTTTGAAAAAAATCCCAATGTCGGACGTGGGTTGTTTTTTGTTTGCGGTGCCATTGATGGACTTGCTCCAGTGGTAAAAGCCGTTGCGTTCTTAGTAGAAAGTCTTGTCTTCTTAATAATCAATCTTGTGGGGGCAATCTTTGATCCCAAAATGTTAAAAGATGCAAAAGATTGTGCAATATATTCAGCAAAAGCACTATTTTGGGTCTTGAAATCCCCTTTTGAAGGTTGTTACTGTGTAATAGATTCTATTTTCTCAATGATTTTTGCACCAAAAGATCATTCATTGCTCAGCAGGAAACTGTATCAAGAATTAGCAAATTGGATTAAGGTAGGTATTCATTATGATTCTACGGTCCTGCAATCAGTAATAAACAAAGTGACAGTAAAATTGGTTGAAGCGGCGTATAGTGCTGTGGTAGATGCTGATGAAGATGAGGCAATTGATGATATTTTTGTTTCCTCAGATAATTTTACAAAACAGGAAAAACTATTATTAAAAGCTCAATATGGTGGCGAATTGAAGATAACTATAGTTCCTAATTACCAGGATGAGATGCGATTCTTCCCTAACACCCCCTCCTATCTGCCAGTAACCCTTACCTTACAACACATAGCTGAGCTCGAAGCAAACGACAGAAATATCCTTACTGTGCAAGTTGTGGCAAATCAATTCATAGAACAGTTATAACGATTCAAATAACTAATTCATGTTATTTCTATTTCTATGCAGTTTAGTTTGTTTTTATTTACTATTTTTGACATTTATTTAAATAAATGTTATTTATTAATTATAAGAGTAAGTAAAAAAGCTGTGAATACACACAGCGGTTAAAAAGGGGGATATATGGCTAAGGAATCAAAACATCGGAAAGATGAGAGAAAGAAACCATCTATGACTCTAAAAGAACGAAGAGCAAAAAAACACGAGAAAAAAATGCATAAGAGCGAACATTTCATCGATGATCGTGGCACTCCAGTGGATCTTCCATAGGAGGAGGTTCTGCGATCAGCTTGTGCAAATCATGGACGGTAATGGCCGTAGGAGGCAATTGCAGAGGTGCCCCTCCTCAGGCCAACGGCCTGACGTATGGCTATACGTCAGGCCTTCAGCCTGAAACATATGTATACATCTCACCTAGGGCGGTGCCCTAGGCTTTTATGCGTCAGGCCGTTGGCCTGGAGGGCACTTCGCAATTACGTCATAATGGTCCACTATCGTCCACGATTCAAACAAACCTACCTTTTTCAATTCTTGCTCCAGCTGCCATTGCATCGAGCTTGGCTGCAGCCCAATGAAATTCAAATGTTCCCGTCATAAGTGCTTTGTTAAACTTTATCCTATCAATTGTTAGACCACCGGCTAGTACATCGCTTTTATAATATTCATGCAAAGAATCTACCATTTTGAGCAGATTACTATTAATGATGCTTGTGTTTCTGCCAAAGTAGAACGCTGCAGCACTTACTATTAGAGACAAGACTCCAAAAATGATGGCAACTCCGCCACCACAGAAACAACCAAGAGCAATAATAGCAAAAAAAACTGATGCCACTACAAGGGCGGTAGCAAATTGTTGACCTTGTATTGCAGTGCGCCTAAATAGGGTTTGTTGATTTTTGTATTCTGGAATTTCTTTTAACCCTGCAGACGTGAGCTCTTTTCCAGCTTCGGTTTTCATGCCATAATCTATAAGGCTATTCACTACATCTGCAGCGGCACCTACTAGATACTGTTTTACTCCTGGCATATAAAACCTCTATAAAATTGAATTATTATTGATTTCAATGTAAATTTTACCTAGAAATCTTTTTTAAGTATAGGTATATTTTCGGAATGATCCACGTTGAAAACATATCAAAAAACTACGCACAGCGCGACACCACCATCTATGCCCTCCAAAATCTATCTCTCATAGTTGAAAAGGGGGATGTCTATGGCATCATCGGTTTAAGCGGTGCAGGGAAATCCACCCTCATTCGTGCTCTGGCTGGCCTTGTACCCATCTCTTCAGGTCGGATCCTCTTTCATGATCAAGACATTTCCCAAATGCACTACGATCATCTTCGGGCTTTTCGCAGAAGCATTGGAATGATTTTCCAACACTTTAATTTGTTGAATTCTCGAACAGTGGGTGGCAATGTTGCTTACCCTTTAGAAATTGCTGGCATTGCCCCAGAAAAGCAATCCACACGGGTCGAAGAGCTTCTCAGCCTCGTCGGTCTGCGAGATAAAATTGACTCCTATCCCCTGCAATTGAGTGGAGGAGAAAAGCAGCGTGTAGGGATTGCTCGTGCCTTGGCAAATCATCCAGAGGTATTATTCTGCGACGAAGCCACATCGGCATTAGATCCTAAGACCACAAAGGAGATCCTTGCACTACTGAGAAGCATTAACATCAAATTAGGGGTTACCATCGTTCTCATTACCCATGAAATGGCTGTCATAAAACAAATCTGCAATAAAGTGGCCGTTATTGACAAAGGGACAATTGTTGAGCGCGGAAATATTATCGAAGTTTTTTCCAATCCACAACATGCTGTCACCAAAAGTCTATTACAAACAGCGACGCATGAAATCCCTGCTGAATTTTTGAAGCCCGCTTCTCCGGACCGGAAGTTATTGCGACTCACATTTACCGGCAATGCAGCGACAGAACCGCTTATGTCTGAGATTGTGAGGAAATTTGACGTTAACACAAACATCTTGCTCGGATGGATCGATCGATTACAAACAGAGAGTGTTGGGACATTGATTGTGGAGCTGCGAGGGGATCCAGCGGGGATTGCAAGTGCGTTGCAATTTTTGCAGAAACATTCAGTGCATTATGAGGTCATAGAGAATGGATTCTGAAAATATTCAGCTAGCTTGGCAGTTGTTGCCGCTTCAGTTGTGGAATACTTTATACATGGTTTTTGTGTCGGCATTTTTTGCTGTTTGCATCGGGCTTCCCCTTGGGGTAATATTAACAATTACCGATAAAGGCCACATAAAAGAGCAGCCGTTTGTTTACAAAACTTTGGAAGCAATTGTCAACATAGGGCGTTCATTTCCATTTGCTATTTTGATGGTTGCATTGATTCCTGTCACTCGTGCGATTGTAGGGACGAGTTTAGGGACTACAGCCACCATCGTCCCATTGACCATTGCTGCTGCACCATTTGTCGCAAGATTGATTGAAACGAGTCTGAAAGAAGTCGATCGCAATATTATCGAGGCCGTTACGGTCATGGGTTCGAGCACATGGCAAATTGTTTCAAAAGTTTTGTTACCAGAAGCATTGCCATCAATTGTTTCAGCGGTTACATTGACGGTGATTAACTTGATTGGATATAGTGCGATGGCGGGGTTAATCGGCGGCGGCGGTTTGGGGCAAGTGGCGATACAATATGGCTATAACAGGTTTAATACGTTTATTATGGTTGTAACAATTCTTCTTCTTATTTTCTTGGTTCAGGCTGTCCAATGGCTTGGAAGCTATACCGTCAAGCGGATAAATAAATTGCGAGGCAGAGTCTCCGATGATTCCTAAATTCTTTTCAATTGTTGTTGTCATTTGCACATTGTTAGTTCTCTCAGGGTGTTCCTCTGAGCAAAAGAATGCTTTAAAAGTATCTGCAAGTGCTGTTCCACATGCTCAAATGCTAGAATTTATTAAGCCTGATCTTAGAGATCAGGGGATTGATCTGGTTGTGATCATTGCAGAAGACTATAATATCCCTAATCGAGCTCTTGCTGACCATGAAATCGATGCCAATTTTTTCCAGCACACCCCTTTTTTAAAAGAGCAGATCAAACAATTTCATTATCCGATCGAAATTTTGGCCAAAGTTGAGATTGAACCGATGGGGATTTATTCGACGAAAGTGAAGTCGCTATCGGAAATAAAGCGAAATGCCAGAGTTGCCATTCCCAATGATCCTACGAATGAAGCGAGGGCTCTGCTGCTGCTGCAGAAAGCAGGCCTAATCCAATTAAAGGATTCCAATAATTTGCAAGCTACAGTGCTCAATATTAGCTCGAATCCGAAACATCTTCGCTTTTTGGAAGTGGATGCAGCGATGCTCCCACGCGTGTTGGAGGATGTCGATGCTGTTGCAATCAATACAAATTATGCCCTGCAGGCCAATCTTATGCCACAAAAAGACGCCCTTATACTAGAAGCGGACGATTCACCTTATGTGAATGTCATTGCAATAAGAGCAGGTGAGGCTGATCGTCCTGACATTGAGGCTTTGAAAAAAGCGATGACTTCGGAAAAGATGAGGCAATTTATATTGGAGAAATATAAAGGATCTGTTTTACCCGTTATGGCTAGCAATCCGCAGGGGTAATGATGGGTCGAAAGTTTATTATCATATTCTTAATCGTCTTTGCAGCTGTTGCTGTGCTGGTGTATTCGCGATTCCAAAAACAACACCTCCAAAGTGATTTCCTTACCCTTTATGGCAATGTCGATGTAAGACAAGTCGATTTAGGCTTTCGCGTGAGCGGCCGTGTGGTCGCCATGCCTTATCAAGAAGGGGATTTGATTTCTCCTGGGACTCTTCTTGCGGAGCTTGACAATCAGCCCTATTTCGATCTTGTGAATCAGGCGCAAGGGAATTTAGATTCGATAAAAGCCAATTTGACTTATGCCGAAAAAGTGTTGGCGCGACGGCGTGAGTTAAGTGCGGCCAATGATGGAAGCATTTCGCAAGAAGATTATGAAAATGCATCAGCTAATTATTCTTCGCTACAGGCTAGTTTACAGCAGTCTGAAGCTGCTTTGGGAGTCTCTAAGACCAATCTTTCTGATACTAAGGTTTATGCTCCTGCCGAGGGAACGATTTTGACTCGCATTAGGGAGCCTGGTTCTGTTGTAAGAGAGGGGGATCCTGTTTATACGTTATCGCTTTTATCGCCAGTGTGGATAAGGGCATTTGTATCGGAGGAAGACTTAGGGGTAATTTATCCAGGAATGGAGGCAGAAATTTTCACCGATACACCTGGTGGAATAGTGTACAAGGGGCAAATTGGGTTTATATCTCCGGTGTCGGAATTTACGCCAAAGACAGTGCAGACGACGCAATTGCGGACAGATTTGGTGTATCGTTTGCGTGTTATTGCAGATAATCCAGATCGACGTTTGAAGCAAGGCATGCCTGTCACAGTGCGCCTCAAAAAACAAAAAAAGCAACAGTCATGAAAGAAGATTTTTACCACAGAGATCACAGAGCACACAGAGTAGAGCCAGGAGAGGTGTAGGCAGAAGTAGAAAAGTAACAGGATATGCAGGATCGCAAGCGGCAGGATAAGAAGGATATGGGGAGATACCTTTAATTTTCCCAGATTGCAAGCAATCTAGGAAGATCCCCTGAGAAATGGAAAGCAAAGTGTCGGAAAGAAAATAAAGGACCGAAAGGATGTTAAACGTTTAAAGATTCCTTTATTTTCTTTCCGACACTTCGCTTTCCATTTCTCATTGGAATTTCTTTTTCATATCAAGTTGATGCTTGCCATCCTTCCTATCCTGCCGCTTGCGATCCTCCATATCCTGTTACTTTTCTACTTCTACTTGCATTCCTCTTGCTCCACTCTGTGTGCTCTGTGGTAAATTTTTTTATACCGTTGTGGTAATATCTATGGATGATGTTCAAGCACTTGTTCAGGTGGACAATCTGTCGAAGGTGTTCCCACACAGCCCTGCTCCAGCTCTAGACAACATCAACACAGCAATCCCTCGAGGCAAAATCATGGGCATTGCTGGTCCTGATGGTGCTGGCAAAACCACCCTCATACGACTTATCGCAGGATTATTAAAGCCCACACAGGGCAGCGTCAGAGTTGCGGGTTTTGATACCATCCAAAACGCGCCTGACATTCATGCCATCATCGGATATATGCCCCAGAAGTTTGGATTGTATGAAGATCTTTCTGTGCAACAAAATCTCAATCTCTATGCAGATCTGCGTGGAGTCATCGGAGAAGAAAGAAAAAAAACTTTCGAAAAGCTTTTGTCTTTTACAGACTTGACGCGATTTACAGATCGCCTTGCTGGAGCTCTTTCAGGAGGCATGAAACAAAAATTGGGGCTCGCTTGCGCTTTGATCTGTAAACCAACCCTCCTTTTGCTCGACGAACCTTCTGTTGGGGTCGATCCGATCTCTCGACGTGAGTTGTGGAGCATGGTGAAGGAGTTGTTAGGTGAGGGGATCTCTGTGGTATGGAGCACAGCATACTTGGATGAGACAGAGCGTTGTGATTCAGTATTGCTTCTAAATGAAGGAAAGTTACTCTATGACGGTCCACCTTCAAAGTTGACCGAGAAGTTATTAGGAAGAACATTTCTCATCTCAAACATCGTTGGAAGCCGTCGAAAATTACTTTCAAAAGTGCTGAATGCTCCAGGAGTAATCGATGGGGTCATTCAGGGAAGTGCAGTGCGCATCGTCACAAAAGACAAAGTATTTCAATCGAGTGAGTTAGCCGCCTTGCAAGAGCCAAAGACCTTGCATCTCGCCCAAACTCCTCCCCGTTTTGAAGATGCCTTTATCGATATTTTAGGGGGAGGTCCCGGTGGATTGTCGTTATTAGCTGAAAGGACCAGATCAATTCCCGAAGTGAATAGTGATAAATCTGTAATTCAGTCGTGCGGGTTGACAAAGAAATTTGGGACTTTTACAGCTGCTGACAATATTACCTTTAGTGTGAAGCAGGGGGAAATTTTTGGGTTGCTTGGACCGAATGGAGCAGGGAAATCGACAATATTCAAAATGCTGTGTGGGCTCCTTACACCCACTTCTGGAAATGCTTTTGTAGAAGGAGTAGACCTTCAGAAGGCCCCAGGGCAAGCCCGATCACATATTGGCTACATGGCGCAGAAGTTCTCATTGTATGGAGATCTTAGCGTCAGGCAGAATCTCTTTATATTTGCAGGGTTGTACGGTCTGTCAGGAGGCGCTCGGCAAGATGCCATCAAGGAGATGACAGAAGTATTCGACTTCAAAGATTATTTAGATAACACTGCAGGTTTATTGCCATTGGGGTATAAGCAGCGTCTTGCATTGGCTTGTGCTGTAATGCATCATCCGGAAGTATTGTTTCTTGACGAACCCACGTCTGGTGTGGACCCGATTACCAGACGGGAATTTTGGAATCATATTAACGGGCTTGTTGAAAAAGGGGTGACTGTTATGGTGACGACCCATTTTATGGATGAAGCAGAGTATTGCGATCGAATTGGGCTGATATATCGGAGCAAGATTATTGTGATGGATACGCCGGATGCCTTGAAAGAGCAAGCGAAGACAGCAGAGATTGCGAATCCCACATTAGAAGATGCTTTTATCAGACTCATTATGCAAGCCTCGTAAGGGCGACTCTTTAGATAGAGAGTATTTTATGCCAAATAAAGACAGCAGTCTCAGAAGATTAAAGGCCCTCCTGATTAAAGAGTTTTATCAGATTATTCGCGATCCCAGCAGCATATCGATCAGCATTTTGCTTCCGATCATTCTTCTTTTTCTTTATGGATTTGGAGTGTCGCTCGATATGGATCATTTGAGAATAGGACTTGTGCTCGAGGATACCGCTCCGGACGCACAGAGTTTTGCGAAGTCGTTGACCGATTCACGCTATTTTGAGGTGACCATCGTTCGAGATCGCCGAGACCTTGCCGACAAGATGATGAGAGGGGAAATTCGTGGCATTGTGGTCGTTCCTTCCTATTTTTCTGAGTTTCGTAGGAGGCAGGATCAGATTGCTCCCATACAAGTGATTGCAGATGGGAGCGAGCCCAATACAGCCAATTTTGTCCAAAATTATGTACAGGCGGCGTGGACGAATTGGCTGCAGCAGGAAGCGATAAGCAATAATGAAAACACATTGTCCCTAGTCAATCCTGAAATCCGTTATTGGTATAATGAGGAGCTTGAAAGTCGAAATTTTCTGATCCCTGGGTCTTTAGCAATCATTATGACGCTTATAGGGACTTTATTGACAGCCCTTGTCGTATCGCGTGAGTGGGAAAGGGGAACGATGGAAGCCTTGATGGCAACACCAGTGACAGTAACAGAGCTTGTGGTTGGCAAACTCGTTCCTTATTTTGTGTTAGGAATGTGTTCGATGCTGCTGTGCACATCGGTTGCGGTATTTTTTTATCACATCCCATTACGTGGGTCGCTTCTGCTTTTACTTGTAGTGTCAGCGCTTTTTTTGTTATCGTCGTTGAGCATCGGACTATTGATCTCGACAATTGCTCGAAATCAGTTTGTGGCAGCTCAAGTAGCCATTGTGGCCTCATTCTTGCCGGCTTTCATTCTTTCGGGGTTTCTTTTTGAGATCTCGAGCATGCCTGCGCCGATCAGGGCATTTACATATCTCATTCCTGCACGGTATTTCGTTTCGAGCTTGCAAACATTGTTTTTAGTAGGGAATATTTGGCAATTGATCTTCATTAATGGGGCTTATATGTTTGTTTTTGGCGCAACCATCATCTCGTTAACAACCTACAAAACCGCTAAGAGATTAGATTGATATGTTGTGGCGTGTATTATCGTTGATGTATAAGGAATTCCTGGCTGTGTGGCGGGACAAAAAGAGTCGAGCTGTTCTCATCGTTCCTCCCATCATCCAACTTTGTATTTTTGCATTTGCAGCAACCCTAGATGTCCAGAATGTCACCATAGGAATTCTAAATCGCGACAATGGGGAAAAGGGATTCGAACTGTTGCAGCGGTTTCATGGAGCTCCCGTCTTCACACATATTTCTTATTTGCACTCAATTTCAGAAATTGCCCCCTTTTTGGACAATCAGAGAGGGACTATGGTTGTGTCACTTGATGAACAGTTTTCTCGCAATCTAGATGCCAAAAAAGCTGCCCAAGTTCAGTTGATCCTGGATGGAAGAAAGTCCAATTCAGCCCAGATTATCGCAGGCTATTCTGTTGAGATTATCAGACAGTTTAACGATGAGTTTGAGGCGCGCGCAGAAGTAAATCAACAGAATACTCAGCTGGTATCGCGCAATTGGTTTAATCCAAACTTGCTCTATTATTGGTTTAACATTCCCAATCTTAGCGGTATTTTGACCATGTTAGTGGGTTTGACTGTGACAGCACTGTCAGTAGCTAGGGAACGGGAAATGGGGACTTTTGATCAGCTATTGGTGACGCCGCTTTCGCCATCGGAAATTCTATTGGGCAAAACAATCCCAGCAATCGTTATAGGGATGATTGAAGGGACGGTGATTATTTCTGCCGCGGTGTTTATTTTTGGGATACCTTTCGTAGGATCACTTCCAGTGCTTTATTTTGGAATGTTTGTGTTTATTAGTGCTATTGTGGGGAATGGGTTATTTATTTCCTCCCTTTGTTCTACGCAGCAGCAGGCGATATTGGGAACATTTATTTTTATGAGTCCTGCAGTGTTGCTGTCGGGCTTTGCAACTCCGATTGAAAATATGCCTTCGTGGCTGCAGGTGGTAACCTATGCTAATCCTTTGCGTTATTATTTGGTTATAGCGAAAGGGGTGATGCTGAAGGGGATGCCAGCGAACATTGTGTTGAGTAATGTCTGGCCGATGGCGGTGATAGCAGCGGTGAATTTAACGGCAGCTGGGTGGCTCTTCCGGCGCCGTCTCGAGCATCAAACCTCGTAATTTTTTTCTACCACAGATTTTTTTTCTACCACAGAGATCACAGAGAACACAGGGGGAGGGAGGGGAGAGGTAGAGTGGAGGAAGAAACATCTGAAAATTAAACAGACTTTCCAAAAAATTCAACGCAAAGACGCAGGCCAACGGTATTGGTTTGTGCCGGCCCTCCGGGACTGGATGGGTTGTTTGGCGCTTACCCAGGCTTCGCTTACCCCTCCGGGGAGCTTCAGCCTGGGCTATTATGTAAACAGCCCTCCGGGCAGTGTGAAAAATTGATTTTCCAACAAAAGCATCCACATACAGCCCGGAGGGACTGTTAACATAATAGCCCAGGCTGAAGCTCCCCGGAGGGGTAAGCGAAGCCTGGGTAAGCGCCAAACAACCCACCCCGTCCCGGAGGGCCGGCACAATTGGAAAGTCTGTTTAATTTAAGATGTTTCTTCCTCCACTCTACTCCTCTTCTCTCTCCCTTGTGTTCTCTGTGATCTCTGTGGTAAAATCTTATTCGCGCTCGAACTCGGAGTCAGAATTGGAGTCGGAGATACAGTCCCAGGTGCCGCCGAGGGCTTTGATCAGCTGTATCGTCGATTGGTACCGCACACCAAGAATATTCACATAATAGCTCTGTGCACTCAATTCCGACCGCTCATTTATAACTACATCGTTGTAATTAATTAGTCCTTGCTGAAACTGCCTTCCTGATATCTGCACAAGCCTTTCAGCATCATCGACAGAATGTTTAAGGCTATCGTACTGCTTTTTTTGATATTCTAAGTTATTTAGGGCGTCTTCAACCTCTTCAAAAGCTGTTAAGACCTGTTGTTGATAGGCTCCTGTTGCCTGAGCAAATCTCGCCCAAGAGGCATCTACAGTGGAATCAGTGCGTCCACCGTCGAATAATATCTGAGCAATGCTGACTCCTAACGCCCATAAACGACTTTTCCAGGTTAGGAAGTCCTTGAAAGTAGGGCTCAAATAGCCTAAAGTCCCCGTCAAGCTAAAAGAAGGGAAATAGGAGGCATAAGCAACGTTGATCTGAGCATGCTCAGCAGCCATTGTACGCTCTGCTTCAGCGATGTCGGGTCGATTTTCAAGGACTGTCGAAGGAATCCCAGCAGGAATTGCTGGTGGCTGTTCTGTTAGAGGATTTCGTTCGAGCTGGAAAACAGGCGCTGGAATTCCGATAAGAGTCGCGATTGTATTTTCTTGTACAGTTCTTTGTCGGAGGGCATCTTGAAGGTCCGATTCGGTATTTGAAAATTCTAGGGAGAAACTGGCAACATCAGAATAATTGCGCAAACCTTTTTCGAAGCGCGTTTGGGCAAGCTCCTGGGCTTTTCGCCGATTTTGTAGAGTTTTCTCAAGAAGAATGATAGTGGCATCTAAAGTGCGCAGGTTAAAATAGCTGCTTGCAAGGGTGGTGGTAAGGCTTAATAGAGAAACGCGGTAGGCTTCCTCTTGAGCATAGGCGTTATAAACAGCTGATTTAAATGCGCTTTGATTTTTGCCCCAGAGGTCAATTTCATAGTTTACATTTACTGGCAGAGTATATTGCATTTGATGGATACGGAAGGGTTTTTGGAATACAGTTGGGTCGGGAACGGGAAAAACAACCCCTGGAGGAAGATAGATTTTAAAAAGCATGCCAGTGTTTGCATAAGAGGGGTTCAAAGTATATTGTGGATAGAGATTTGCGCGATTAATGCCTGCGTTGGCCCATGCTTCATTTATTCTGGCCATTGCTACGAAGAGATTGGGGTTATTTTGGATAGCAAGTTCTTCCAAGCCATTTAGAGTAGGATCTTGGAAGATTTCCCACCAATAGCAGATATCTGGACAAGGAGCTTCATCTTGAATTTCTGCAGGTGCTTTCCAATTGTTAGGTGTTTCAACGCAAGGTTCTTTATAGTGGGGACCCACCTGACAGCCGCATAGCAATAGGAGTAATGCAAAAAAAGGTCTTTTAAAAAGCATTTTATTTCATCGGCCTTGAACAGATGTGAGCAACTCTAAACACAATAGTTGTTTGTATTAAATCTGAACTATCCTAAAATATCACGAATCAATCAAGGATAAAACGAGAAAATAAAGGATTTATTTATGTTATCACTGGAGCCATCAGGATCAGGTTCTAAAAAATACATCGTCGGTGGGGATTCTGACGCTTCCGCAACAATGTCATCGACCGTAGTTCTCAATCCAATAGATGTAAAAATTGTAAAAGCATATATCATTTTTCGGGCTATTCTACCTTTTGCCCATCACAGCGATATTTTTAGATTTGGAAGTGTTTCACACAGATGTCAACAAGCGGCAAGCAACGAATCAATGAATAGGTATTTAATGTCGAGGGACTACCCTTGTCAATATAATCCCTACTTAAATCATATTGACGACACATATTATGCCTCCTATAGGAAATTAATACGAATATTTTACAATTTAAAAAGAAGCGCCGTCGATAAAAAACAACTGATACGATTAAAACTTGATATGGAGTTTAGAAACATTTGCCCTATTTCTTCGCGGAGCTTTTTCGCTACAACTTCTCACAAAGTGAAGACTTTTCCGGGCACTATGGATCCAGGGATCGAAATTGATATACCCAAAGGGAGAACAGATAAAACTCAAGAAACAGTAACAGTGGTGTACCCCATCGATGGAGGCAACCAAGTCCTTATTAACTCTCCTTCTTTGGGTAAGCTATTTCTTTGCGATATTATTGCTGGAAGTACAGTTTATGAATTTCCTGATTTCCATTTTTCTGAAAGAATAGACGAAATCGATCCAACTACTTTTGCTGCGACAAGTCCCGCTGGGCGCATACGTTTTTGGAATAGAATTACTGGTAAAATGATACATGAGTATTTTCTTGGTGGAGAAGCCTTTTTTCAAAAAATTGAAAAGGAAAGAGATAGGGTGATTTTTCTAAGAGAAAGAAGAGATAGCACTGACTGCACTACAAAGTTATTTCGCATAATCGAATCATTAGAAAGCATCTTTTCGCAATTCAGAACGCTTCATAACAAGCCAGTTCACACCCTCATGATAAGTGATGAAATGGTCTTTAGCGCTAGTGAAGATGCCATGACGATATCGAGAATACTATATAATCCCAAGACTGACAAGTTTGGATTAGGATGCTTCTCTTTCGTCCCACCGCCAACCGGAGTTGCAGTTTCTCACATCACCCCCAATGATCGTCTCTGTATTGGTCATGATGATGGGACTATAGATATTTGGAATTGTAATCAAAATGTTCTGTTTGGCAAAGACTCAGAGCCCCGCTGCATAACAATTAGACCATTTTCTAAAATTCTAGATACGCGGATCAAAGCTATCTCCCATACCTTTGATCATATTATGCTTGTCACTAACTCTACGACCGCAACGTGCATCAATGTACTAAACGGAGAGATTTTAGGACGGACGGTTACCTCAGTTTTCACTCCAGCAGGATATAATGGAAAATTTTTCTCATCCATATATAATTCACATCTAAGACAAGAAGTCACTCAATTAGATTATTCTTTGATGGAAGAAGATCAGCTTCTTCATATCGCAGCATATTCATTTAAAGGTAAAGATTGTGGAAATATTTTAAATCCTATTTCTAGTTCCAAGCCAGCGATCGCGCACTCGCTCCTTACAATTTGGCCTTTGACAGCTTCCGAATTCTTAACCATCGATCGGGATTTATTGCTGTCAATCTATCCTTCGCCAGACTTTTATTCTCTTCTACCTAAACGTAATGTAATAGGCCATGCAATCTATCATGCCTACATAACGCGCCTTGTTAAAGATCTTAAAAGTAATCTTCCCAGGCTTATATTAACAATTCCTAAGCGTTGGGAAAAACTCCCGGTTAGGATGAGGAAAGGAATTTTTCCACGAGAAGGCAATTTGCCCGATTTAAATAGTGAGTTAAACAGAAAAAATTGTATTGAGTGCATTGAATCCTTACTCAAAGAAAGACAAATGAGATTCCTAGAGGGAGAAAAGAAAGAAGCGAGCTTTCCAGTTGCTAGATCAACCATTTCTACAAAAGTGTCGTCCATTAAACCTCTTCCTGGGCGGAATTTTTTTCATTTATTCCCCCCAGCCGTATGGGGCTGTATTGTAGCCTTTCTGTCTAAGAGAAACGTGCTTCAATGTGCCTATATTAGCAAAAAATTGAGAGTCTTAACTTCAAACACTGAGGCGATGCATGTTTTGTTTCAAAGGCATTTTGGACTATGTTCCATTCCTCTTGAAAGCGATAACAAGGCAGGCTTCTTCCCTGAGTTGAGCTGGCGAGAAAAGTTTCTCAGAGCGAATCATTACTTTTACCACTTGAGATCCTTTCCCCTTAAATGTAGGGCCGTTGATGTAAAGTTTAAGGCTATAAAATTCGATTCTGCTGGTATGTTTGCCGTTATCCAAGCTGATAACGGGCCAATAACACGCCTCCTTGTTTATAATTTGGAAGATAAGCGGGTAATGCAGGATTTTAGATTAGAGGACGAAATTCGAAATTTCCAGCCTATTTTAATAGATGGTGAATTCCATTTATTATATGTTGAAGGTGATAGTTCTAAAATTATTATAATGAAGAGCGATAAAACAATCAGAGGCTCTCTTACACATCTCAGGCCTGTTGCTCATCATGTACTCGGAGTCGATGACACTCTAGTTACGCAAGATGTCGACAATACGATTCGAGTATGGAACCTAAAGACTTGTACCCTTTCAAAAAAAGAAATCATCTATCCAATGCGAGCTAGAAACCACTGCTTCAAGCTTGATCGATTGGCAAATAAACTTTTCATAGGAACATCCACAGGAGAGATTCATCGTATAAATCTGGATAATGGATTTGCAGAATCTTTCAAAGTAGGGGACGAGCCCATTAAAACAATAAAAATACTGAATAATGATTTATTACTTGTAGAGAGTATGGATATCCTAATCCCAACTTCAATTGTAATACCACCGTCTTCTGGAGATAAGACTTGGAAATATTATCAGCTTCTTTCAGAGAGTCCGTTGCCGCCACTAGAAAATTTACAAAAGCCGTCGTCCATTACAGTAACAAATCAAAATCATGTTATTATTAGTTATGAGTATTGTATCAGAGTTTGGAAAATTAATTATGATCCTAAATTGCGTTGTTTGATTGATGCAAATAAGCTTCCAATATCTGAAAAAGAATTATTGCAATCAAATAATCTTTATATACAACAGAGCTCAAATCGTTCACACTCTTTCTTGCTTGGTGAAGCTGAAACAGACAGAGTTGATCTCAAAATAATAACCTATAATGGTAATTATGTCCTGTTTTGCAATAATTTTGGTTATAAGATTTGGAATTACGAAACTGGGGAGGAATTTTCTCCGCATTTCCCAATCCCGCAACCTACTCAAAAATGTATCAGAATAGACCCAAAATTTCGAGCTATTTTTATGAACACAGAGTCTCAAATTGATATTGGTTCTATTGATTTAAAAAACCATGACAATCTTCTTCTTTCCTTAGCATATCACTTTGATCGGCCTAAGTTTTATAACTTACCCACATCTACACGAAAAGCTATTTTGGATATTAAACGGTTGATCACTCCTACCACGCCTGAATTCATAGGATCATATCTCTTAGAAATTACCCATCTTCGTTCAGAAATACCTAAAGTAAATTATCCCTATATAAAACTTGCCATTTTTAAACATACATTGGACTCAATTGCAGAGGCTATTTTAAGAGCTCCGCCAGAACTCAGTGATGAGACTCGCAATCGATTCTTATATTTAGAGCAAGATTACTACAAGATTCTTTTCCCTAGAATTTTGGAAGGTCCAATTCCAACGGACCCAAAAATATTGTATCAAGAGGGAAGGAAAGCTTTCTATATGCTCTCACCAGAGGCGTGTGCGGCTTTAATCAGGGGTTTTGTTGAAGAAGTTGCCAAGACGTTACTCACCGATCCTAAAAACAGCCTTCTTTATGAAGGCGAGTCATTTTATTAATTTAGCCAAGGGTTGAATACTCTCGCGCCGGTTTCTAGAAAATCTTTAATATTTTCCGTAACTACTGTAAGATTATGAGTAATTGCAGTGGCTGCTATCAAACCATCAACAGCAGGAATGATGATACCACGTTGCCTACACTCCCCAGAAAACTTCCCCCATGTTAAAACGACTTCAAAATCAACAGATAGGATTCGATTTTGAAATCGAGGAATCAACTCTTCAAAAAACCAATTCTCAAGAATTATTCTTTTTAGTTTCTCATCATTTTTTTTTAGATTTAATTTGTTAATTCCAGTTTGAATTTCGCCGAAAGTTAGAGCACTAATAAAAAAAGAATTTTCATTGTGCATGGTTAGCCAATGTTCTAATTTCAAGTCAGATTGTTTTTTTATCTTACGCAGTTTTGAGAGGATGCAGGTATCTAATAAATAGCTCACAACTCAACCTCTCTTGGTAAATCCTTTGAGCGTTGTATATCTAAATCAAATTCGGGATATGGCGCATTTTTAAAAAAATTAAGCAGGGAATTCTTCGGATGAATGATTTTGTCGTAATCCTTTATAGATAGAATAACTGCGATAGGATCCCCATTCTTTGTAATTATTTGGTGCCCTTTTTCCGTTGAATCATGCACAAGTTGAGAAAACTTGGCTTTGGCTTCTTGTATTTGCCATGTGTTTTTTGACTTGTTTGCTTTAGAATGATGATGTCCCATAACAAATCTCCTTTCTGTCTAGTCTGACTAGTCTTATAATAACATCAAGTAGATTTATTTGCATAGAAAATTTCCCTAAAGAGCATTTTTCATCAGCCTTGTGGGTGAAGTCGCAAGCAGAAGGGCGGTGCTTCACTCACAATTAAATTTTATTGCCCTTGAATGGCGTATGTCATGGAAACAGTGGCCGATACCTCTACTTGAGCTGGGACAATAGGCGTTGGCACATCTGCCGTTGCCATAGCTAGTCGCCCCGCTTTGGAGCTGTGCACATTGATGTAGGGGGGATTAATTCCAATCTCAATCACTTCACCCAATTCGGCATTTATCCCTTTTGCAGCTACTTCTGCATAGTGTTGCGCTTGTTTAATCGCTTCGCTTATTGCTTCTCCTTTTGCTTCATCTTCTTTTATGAGGGTGAACGATAAATTTTGAATCTGATTGCTTCCATATTGTGTTGCAGTGTCGATAATTTTGCTGACTAAGTTGAGCTTTGTCGTTTCGATCGTGAGTGTATTTCGAACTTCGTAACCCACAATTGATG
The DNA here is from genome assembly GCA_013288825.1 of Chlamydiota bacterium. Classification (GTDB taxonomy): domain Bacteria; phylum Chlamydiota; class Chlamydiia; order Chlamydiales; family Parachlamydiaceae; genus JABDBC01. The sequence goes on along the minus strand of JABDBC010000014.1, from coordinate 17,645 downwards.
CATGCCAGTCTGGCGGAGGGTTGCGAGGGGCTGGACTATACTGTGGAGATATTGTGAAGCGTCCCGTTTGGATCTCTTTTCCATCCAGACCCAATATTTTGATGTTTGATAATACCGAATCCATTTTTTCGGAATTGCTTTTCAATGCTTTTTGGGTCTCTGAGCCTGTGGTGACGACGCCTATTGTTATCGAGGCTTTTTCTGCGGGTTTTTGGACAGTTGCAGAGCCGCTAACAGTGATTTTTGGAATTTCATCGGCAACAAGTTTTGGTGAGAAAAACAGCAGAGAAGCTAGTAAGAGAGCATATTTCATAATGGAAGCCTATTTTGTTTGTATTAAATCTGGACTATCCTAAAATTCTAGAAATCAAGCAAGGATAAAATGAATACCAGAGGAATTTTATGTCAGTTGGATCAGTAATTCATAAAAGATACATCGTGGATGCTCGCACAACAACAGCCCCGATGCCCCACGCCGATCCTGAAAGATTAGAAAGAGAAAGGAAGGCTTATTTCATTTTTCTGGCTGTACTGCCATTTGCTTCCAGCGGGGAAATTTTTAAATATGGAGCAGTATCCCATGCTTTCCGTCATGTTGCAACAAACGAAAGAATTTATAAATACTTGCTGTCGCGAGATTTCCCCTGCCAATTTAATCCATCCCTAAATCATATTGACGACACTTATTATGCTTCTTACAGGAAATTAGTGAGAATCTTCTATAACTTCTCTAAAAATGGGTGTGTCGTTACTAAAATCGGCATAAAATTGAAGCCTGATATGGAGTTGAGGTACTTTTGCCCCTTTTCCTCGCGGATCTTTTTTGTTACAACTTCTCACAAAGTGAAGATTATCTCTCAGGGCATAGGTCGCGAATTAGAAATTGATATCTCCAAAGGAGGAATAGAAGAAACTCAAATAACGGTGGTGCAACCCATCGATCGGGGCAATAAAGTCCTCATCAATTCTGTTTCCTTGCGTACACTTTTTCTTTATGACGTTCTCTCTGGAGCAAAGATCTATGAATTTGCCGACTTTCACCCTTCTGAAAGAGTAAACGAAATCGATCCAACTTCATTCGCATCAATAACTGCAGAAGGACGTATACGGTTTTGGAATGTAATCTCTGGTGAAATGACGCGTGAATATGTTCTTGATGCAGAATCTTTTTTTGAAAAGATTAGTCCTGTGAGAGATAGGGTGATCTTTTTAAGAGAAAGAAGAGATCGAATGATTTGTACTTCAAAGCTAATTCGCACAATAGCACTATTAGAGAACAACCTTCAGCAATTCAGAGAGTTTCATCGCAAACCCGTTCACACCCTTATGATAAGTGACGAAATGGTCTTTAGTGCTAGCGAAGATCAGATGACGATAGCGATAGTAGAATTTAATCGTCTGCTTGACGATTTTATATTTAAATTTTCCGATCTTACACCTCCGCCGAATAGGGCTTCAGCCTACCACATCACCCCCAATAATCGTCTCTGTATTGGTCATGGAGATGGGACAATTAATATTTGGGATTGTAATAAAAATTATCTGCAGGATAAAGACACTCCTCTCAGTAGCATAAGGATTAAACCCTTCTCTGACCATCAAGATAGCCGCATCGTAAGCATCTCCCATACCTTTGATCATATCATCTTTGCTTCTACTCTTAAGAGCACGACATGCATCAATGTAGTAAATGGAGAAATTTTATGGCCGCAGACATATATTGCTGTACGGAGACCAATCGGATATAATGGAAATTTTTTCATTAGTGCATATCCCGGGGGTGAGCTCACTCTAGTCGATTATACTATGACCGAAGAAGATCAGCTTCTGGATATGTTAGGTAAAGTTACAATGGGAGGGATCAGAAATTTCTTAGATCATGTTGGAGATAAAACTTATAAGCCTCGCATTGCACACTCTCTCTTTTCAATTTGGAGGCTAACTGCATCTGAATTCTTAAAACTGGATCGGGATGTATTACTACAGTTAGAGCATAGGCTAAGTATGCCTCCAAACGGGAAAATAGGTATAAGTATTGCTATCTATCATGTCCAATTGATTCGTATCGCTAAAGATCTAAAAAGTAAGATTCCCAGGCTTCTATCATCAATTTCTAAACGTTGGGAAAAACTTCCTGAAAAGTTGAGAAAACAAATTTCTCCCCCAGAAGGCAGATGGCCTGATTTAAGAAGCGAGCAAGACAGCAAAATAAAAATATGTGTTGAGCACCTTGAATTGTTTATAAAAAACTGGGGATTTAGGAAAGAGGAAGAAAAAAAAGAGGCGAGTTTTCCAGTGGCAATACAATGCTCTTTGGATTCTGCTGCTTCATCCTCTACCCCTCACACCAGGCCTGATCCATTTAATTTACTTCCTACTGTCCTTCTGGATAGTATTTTCTCTTTTCTTCCTGGCAGAGATGTATTTCGATATGGATATATCAGCAAAAACTGGAGACTCCTATCTTCAAAAGAAGATACCATGAAGTTTTTTTTTCGAAGAGATTTTGGAAATAGCTCCATCCCCTTTGAATCTGACACTAAAGAATGTGCCCTTACAGAGTTAAGTTGGCGAGAAAAATTTCGAAGGGCACATCACTACTATTATCACTTACGATCTATACCACTTGAATATGGAAAGTACATTAAGTTTTCTAGCGCAGAAATTTTTAAATACGATCCCTCTTCTAAGTTTGCCATCATCAAAGATGGTGTTGGTCCTCCAAGTTCAAATCTTCTTTGTTATAATTTACATGATAAAACTGTTGTGCAAGCATTGTACTTAGAACGGATTCAAAATTTCAAACCTATTCTAATAACTGGTGAATTGCATTTATTGTTGCTTCTTGAAAGTGATAGCACTCAAATTGTTGTAATGAAAAATGATAAAAGTATTATCGGTTTTCTTCGACACCCTATTAATGTTGTTCATTTTATCCTAGGACCCAATGAAACTATAATCACGCAGGATATCGCTAATACGATTCGAGTATGGGATCTAAAGACCTGCACCCATTTGCAGGAAATCATCTCTCCAGTCCTAGCTAGACAACGGTGCTTCAAAATTGATCGTTCTGCAACTTCAGTATTAAATCTTTTTATGGGAACTGATACAGGCGAGATTCATTGTTTAAATCTTGAAAATGAGTTTGCAGCATTCTACACGAACGGAACTAAGCCCATTAAAGCAATAAAAGTACTGAAAAATGGCTTATTGGTTGTAGAGAGTGAGGATATTGACATCCCTGCTTTAATACTAATACCACCTTCCCTTGCTCATAAGGGCTGGAAATGCTATCGGTTAAATGTCGGTCCACTAAAGCCTTCGAGCATTAAAATAACAAATCAAAATCATGTCATTCTCACTTGCGGTGGCGAAATAAAAGTTTGGAAAATTACTTTTGATCCTAAATTGCATTGTTTGATTGATCTCTACAAGCGTCCGATCTCTCCAGAAGAACCCTTACTTCCAACTAGAACGCATAGAGGATCGGAGACTGGTCCTATCAAAATAATAAAGTGTAATGGCAATCATGTGTTCTTTGATGATGCATCAGCTTATAAAATCTGGAATTGCGAAACGGGAGAACTCTTTGTTCCAAAACTACAAACTCCGGGTAATCTACCTTCAAAGTCTTTCAGGATGAAAATAGATGCAAGATTCCAAGTTTTTATGGATTGTAGCTGGCCGCAAATTTCTATTAGCTTCATTGATGCAAAAAACCATGACAACCTACTTCTTTCCTTAGCATATCATTTTGAAAGAAATAAATTTCATAGATTACCTGCAGCTACAAAGAACACCATTCTACATATTAAATCTTTAATCACACCCACCACTCCTGAATTTATGGAATCTTACCTTTTAGACCTTATCCTTAACCTGAATGAGATTCCTGAACAAACTGTCCCCTTTATGAAACTTGCCATTTTTAAATATACTTTAGAGTCGATTGCAGAGTCCATTTTAAGGGCTCCAAAAGAACTAAGCGAAGAGATGCGCAATCGTTTCTTATATTTAGAACGAGATTATTACAAAATTCTTTTTCCTAAAATTTTGAAAGCTCCAATTCCAACGGACCCCAAAACATTGTATCAAGAGGGAAGGAAAGCTTTCTATATGCTCTCAGCAGAGGCGTGTGCGGGTTTAATCAGGAGTTTTGTCGAAGAAGAGGCCAAGACATATCTAAACGATCCTAAAAACAGTTTTTTGTATGAAAGCGGCTCATGAAATGCCTTGAAGGCAGGTATCATGGAGTGTGTTAATCTGGACTATCCTAAAATTCTAGAAATCAAGCAAGGATAAAATGATCGTACAGCTACGTTGTATAAAATAAACGTCAAGTATATCATGTGGAACTGTGATTCGGAGTAGGTACATCCTAACTCCTGTCGCCGCATTCGCGGCTTGGTTTGTTTATTGGTTCTACCCCACGCTGACGCATGGGGCTACATGCTATCACCGCATTCGCGGTTTTGCGACGACCGAAACAACCGCGAAGCGGTGGCAGCATGTAGCCCCATGCGTCAGCATGGGGTAGATCCGATCAATCTATCGAGCCGCGAATGCGGCGACAGGAGTTAGGACGTACCTACTCCGAATCACAGTGTGGAATGTGTGAGGTCACTATGAAAACGGTAAAAAAAACAGTAAAAGTCAATCCTAAAAGACATTCTATTGTTGCTCCAGCATCTGTGAGAAAAGAGTTGGAGTATGAAAAAGATTTTTCCAATTGGGCGAATAATCAAGCAAAATATCTGAAAAGAGGGGAGTTCGAAAAGTTGGATATGGGCAATCTGATAGAGGAGATCGCGGACTTGAGCAAACGAGAAAAACAAAGGCTGATTAGCTATTTGGAAGTACTTTTGATGCACATGTTAAAGGTAAAATACCAGAAAACAAAACAAACAGGATCCTGGGATCGCTCCATCAAAGTCGCAAGTCATAAAGTTCAAAAAACCTTGTCAGAAAATCCTAGCTTAAAGGCTAAACTCAAAGACATTGTTGATGATGCATATTTTTCTGCAAGACTAGAAGCTGCCAATGAAACAGAATTGGATGAAAATATATTTCCAGAAAAATGTCCATGGACCTTAAAAGAGATATTTCCAGATCTAGAGAAAAAATATTGCTGATGGATCTGTTTTAATATAAAGTTTGCCCAAATTGCAAATCGCATGCTTGAACCCAATTCATTCACAAGTCTTTGCAGGTTTGTGCAAAGCCTTGATGGGGAATTGGGTTCAGGCATGCGATTTGCAATTTGGGCAAGGTTTACATTAAAACTCTGTTTCTGCCCAAATTACAAATCACAAACCAGACCCCAATCCAGCTCTGTGCTCCTTCCAAACTGTCTCAGCAGTGAGAAAAGCATAGCACAAAATCCTCTCTTTCTTGAAAATCGTATTATGGTATCAACACTATTTAAAAGCTTAGAAAGAGTGTTCCTTCATTCCTGGGGCGTCCTCTTGTTTGCACTCCTCTGTTTCATGTGTTTCGAACAAGCCATGAAAAAACACCAAATAGAATATACAAAACTTGCTCTTAAACGTGATCTGTTGCTCCAAGAGAAAATCCAAGCCACACAACTGCATGCAGCACTCCTACTTCAAATCAATAGCGAAAGCGATCCAGCATGGATTGAACTTATCCTCATGCAAACCCTTGGACTTACTCCTGAAGGCAAAATAAAGGTATTTTTTAAATAGCTTATGGATTTACCACAGCTCATTCTCGCGATGGGCATTCTCCTCCTTCTTTCGGCTTATTTTTCGGGCTCCGAAGCGGCTTTGTTTTCCCTACCTGCCACTCGGATTAAGGTATATCAAAACGACATAGATCCACGAAAAAGGCTTATAGCCTCTCTGTTGCTGCATCCAAGGGATTTGTTAGTCACTGTATTCATGTTGAATACTCTTGTAAATATTTTGTTGCAAAATGCTGCTGCAAATATATTTGGAGACCTCTCCAGTTGGCTGCTAAAAGTTGGTGTTCCTTTGTTGCTCACACTTATTTTTGGTGAGATTTTGCCAAAATATCTGGCCCTACAGCATAACACCTCCTTCTCATATATTATTGCCCCTTCCATCACCTTTTTCACAAAGATCCTCAAACCCATTAGACAGCTTGCCGTAGCAATCACAACCCCATTATCCCGTGCGATGTTTTTCTTTCTAAAGCCGGAACCGCCAGTATCCCGCGAAGAAATTCAACACCTCTTGAAAACATCGAAAGAGGTCGGAGTTTTTGATGCGGATGAAGGGGAGCTCATTTTGGGTTATTTACACTTACAAGAAGCTCTGGTTAAAGAGCTGATGAGGCCGCGCGAAGATATCCTTTTCTATGACATTCAGCAACCCCTCACTAAGCTCACCTATTTATTTATCGATCAAAAATGTACTCGCCTTCCCGTGTGCGATCAAGGATTGGATAAAGTTTTAGGGATCATAGATGCAAAGCAGTTTTTACTGCATCGCGATTCGTTTACTCATCCAAAGGAATTGCTTCGTTTTTTGGAAAAGCCCTTTTATGTTCCTGAATATATTCCTGCACGCGTTCTGTTGCGTCGTTTTGATGAGCAACGGCAGAGGATTGCTTTAGTCGTAGATGAGTATGGATCTACTTCTGGCTTAATTACTAGAGAAGATCTCATTGAAGTTGTTGTAGGGGAAATTGCTGATTTGCGCGATGAACGCAAGCTGTATTCTCCTGCAGGCAACAACGAGATTATTGCGAGCGGTAAATTGGAAATTTCTGAGTTTAATGAACTTTTTGATACAAATCTGGACAGCCCTGGAGGGATGGTGACGATTGGAGGATGGGTAACAGAAAGGCTCGGGGAAATTCCAAAAAATGGAAGCCGGTATGAGTTAGAAGGGTTTTTATTTCAGGTACTAGCTTCGACACCAAGTCGTGTGCGCCGTCTTTACATTCGCAAACTGTCTAAGTAAGGAATTGTATGATCTCATATGAAGCAGCTTTAGGATGGTTTGTAATAAATGTAATCTCAACGATCATTCTAGCTTTTTTCTCTATGCAGGAGATGGCTTGTGTTTCGTTTAATAAAATCCGTTTGCAGTACTATGTGAGCAAGGGAATGAAACGGGCACAATGGCTGAGCGATCTCCTGCGGTATCCTGAACGACTCTTTGGAACAACGTTGATATGTGTGAACACAGCGATGTTTATTGGTTCCGAATGCGCAAGACAGTCCTACCTTGCCTTGGGATGGAATCCCGATTTAGCCTCGCTCGTTCAAGTGGCTTTTGTTCTTCTTTTTGGCGAGCTCGCTCCCATGTTTGCAGCTCGACGCTTTGCTGAGACCGTTGCGTTGGTGGGGGCGCCATTGCTTTATTTTACTGCGAAGATGTTGACGCCTATTCTCTGGACAATTGGATGGGTCTCGAAACTGGCTGACGTGATCTCTGGAAGGGGTGCAGCGCACGAGCATGTAGTTTTGAATCAGGATGATTTGCAAAGGATCTTGGATGCTCAAGAAGAGGATCGTCTTCCAGAAGGTGAGGGGGAAGAGGTGAGTACGATTTCTCGGAATATCTTTAGTTTGCGAAATAAAGATGCAAAGCAGGTTATGCAGCCGATACAAAGCCTTCCATCACTTCCCTCAAATGCTACAGTAGCTCAATTAAGAAAGCTGCTTACGACTTCAGACGTTCAGGTTGTATTAATTTATCATAAAGACATCATGCATATTGTGGGGGTTGCCCATCCACGGAGTTTTGTGAGGTCGCCAGATACAAGTCGAGTACGAGATCAGGCAGCGGCGCCCTGGTTTATTACTCAAAACACAAAAGTAATTCAGATTTTGCAAGAGTTTCGAAGAAATAATAAACAACTCGCCATTGTGTTGAATAATCAAGGACATGCCATTGGAATTATTTCCTTGGAGGGTTTAACCGAGGAGATTTTTGGGAAGATAATTGAAAGCCGAAGTCAATTACCCTCAATGATTATTGATCGAACATTTCCTGGGGATATGTTGGTTTCGGAGTTCAATGAACAGTTTGATGTTGTGATTAGCAAGGAAGGGAATATAACATTGGCTGAGTTGTTAAGAAAAACGTTAGGGCATCATCCAGAATTAGGGGAAAAAGTGTTTATATTTCCGTTTGAATTTACGGTTAAAGAGACGACGCTGACAGACGTAAAGAGCGTTGCCGTCACCACCCCACGCATGTAATAAGAAGGCTGCTAAGAATACCTCCGTGCCCGAGTCCGTGTGCGTGCCCGTGCCCGAATGTTCTTCTCTTTCTTAATTTTTTCATACGTCTGTGAAGATAGAAAAGGTAAAGAATAAAGAATAATATTCGGGTACGGGCACGCACACGGGCACGGGCACGAAAACTGGTGCGTGCCTTCTCTTTACATTAAATCTTGATGTAGCCTTGGCCCTGACCTTGGCGTCCAGGCTGACCAGTGGCGCCTTTCATCATTGGAGGTGCTTCAGCTGGCTTCGAGGTCTCTTCTCTTCCTTCACAGATATCACGGCAAATTTTGCGCCATTTTTCTACGGTTTCAACATAGAGTGGAGCAAAAGCGCGAAGAGCAGAAGATACTGCGTGCTCCATATCTAGAGTGCAGTGGATCAAGATCAATTCTTCTTTAACAGCAACTCCAGCGCCGCCGCCAGCCATTTGGCCGCCGAGGAGAGAGCCTTCGAGGAGGCGTTCGTAGAGGCGAAGACGAGTTTTATCATCACGTGGCAACCCATCTAGAAGAGGAGAGTAGAGATACAAGCGTTTTGAATTTGGTTCGTAGGTGATATGTAACGAAAATTCATCGTCAATACCTAGGATACACGTGTTGTTTTCGTCAAACTCAAGCCCTTCCAGGTTCAGCTCCTTGCCGAATTCCTTAAGGTTTGACTTAGCATTTTCCATTGACATAGAGACCTCCTAATACTGTAACTTTTTCTGCACGAGCAGGATTTTAATAAGCTTGGGGCATTTTTTTCGAATGCAATGGTTTTAGATTAGCGCCTTCCCCGTTTTGTTGCTAGCATTATCTTCATTATGTTCATTTTATAATTAAGCGCAAGTCCTCAACTCTTGAAAGTCAAAATTCTTGTTTTCATTATTGACTTTCTGCAAGATCCCCAATATGGAGCCATCATTTAAATTGAAATTAGGGTGTCCTTTTCCCTTGGGAGTTTGCCCTTGTGAAGAGGGGGTTAACTTTGCTATTGAATCCTCCTCGGCTAAAAAACTAGCTCTATGTCTTTTTGACTCCCCTGATAGTCGTGATCCTATTTGTGAGATCCAATTCGATCCGGAAATCAATCGCACAGAAAGCACATGGCATATTTTCGTAGAACACCTTCCACAGCATTACTTCTATCTATTCAAGGTTGACGATGCAGCGCCAATGTTATTAGATCCCTATGCACATGGCGTGGCGACTCCTAATCGGTGGGGTGATATCTCTCGTCTACCTTATTTTCCGCTAGGGATTATCTCTCCAGCTAAAGAATTTAATTGGGAGGATGATAAGCCTCCAAAAATCCCCTCTTGTGATTTGATTGTTTATGAAATGCATGTGAGGGGGTTTACGCAGCATCCATCGAGTAAAGTTAATCATCCTGGAACATTCCTTGGAATGATCGAAAAGATTCCATACTTAGTAGAACTTGGCATTAATGCTGTGGAATTGCTGCCCATTCAGGAGTTTGACGAATTAGAGAATCCTAGGGTAAATCCAGTTACATTGGATCGTTTGTACAACTATTGGGGATATTCCACGGTGAATTTTTTCTCACTCATGCGACGGTATACTTCGAGTCCCGATGCCAGCAGTGCAGTTGAAGAGTTCAAGATGCTTGTGAAGGCACTTCATGCCAACAATATTGAGGTGATATTAGATGTCGTTTTTAACCATACAGCTGAAGCGGGGAAAGATGGCCCGACACTATCGTTTAAGGGATTAGATCTCGAAAGTTATTATCATTTGGACGAAAACAAAAAACATCTCGATTTCACTGGTTGCGGTAATACTTTCAATTGCAATTCACCACTAGTCACAGAGTATATTGTGGATTGCCTTCGCTATTGGGTATTGGAGATGCATGTCGATGGTTTTCGCTTTGACTTAGCCTCTGTACTCACACGAGGAACCGATGGGCAGCCCTTGAGCAATCCTCCATTAGTTGAAGCCATTTCTTTTGATCCAGTGATTTCTCAAGTAAAGCTAATTGCAGAAGCTTGGGACGCTGCAGGATTGTATCAGGTGGGTTCGTTTTTTTCAGAGTACGGGTGGAGTGATTGGAATGGAAAGTATCGGGACAATGTAAGAGAATTTATCAAAGGAACCGGAAATAAGAATGAATTTTGCAAAAGTCTTTGTGGGTCACAAGATTTATACGGCAAATGGAGCCCTTCTCGTAGCATTAATTTTGTCACTGTACACGATGGGTTTACTCTGACAGATTTAGTTTCCTATAATCACAAGCATAACATCGTCAATGGGGAGAATAATCGGGATGGATTGAATTACAATTCCAGTTGGAATTGCGGTGTGGAGGGGATTACAAGAGATAAAAATATCTTGGCTTTAAGAGAGCGTCAGAAGCGCAATTTTTTCTTAGCTCTCATGGTCTCCAGGGGCATACCCATGTTGTTGATGGGGGATGAGTATGGTCATACAAAGAGGGGTAATAATAACACGTGGTGTCAAGATAATGAGTTGAATTGGTTCTTATGGGATCATTTGGAAAGCTCCAAAGAATTTTATCGTTTTTATCGCAAATTGATACAATTTCGCAAAAGTCATTGTGTGTTGAGGGCGAATGTTTTTTTGGAGAATGAAGAAGTCGAGTGGCATGGGAGAGAGCTTGGAAAAGTTGACTGGAGCAATCCCTTCGATGGATTTATTGCATATACGTTGAAAGATTTGGAAGAAGGGCATGATTTGTATATTGCCTTTAATGCGACTCCGAAGCCTGTTATTATCGAGTTGCCTTTGAATACAGACAGCAAAAAGTGGCATTGGGTGGTTAATACAGCGAGTCCATCGCCCTATGACTTTCGCGAGGAGGGTTCTTATACAGCAACGACAGATTCGCATTACCGTATGGTGCCCTTTTCAGCGATCCTTTTGCAATGCCTTCCCGTTTTTTGATCGTGAACGCACCCGAGCATAAACCCGACTCTCCAAAAAAATTAAACGCAAAGCTCCTTTTCCTATAGCACAAAATCATGGCCATGACATAGGATGCTTTTCAAATATTCTTTGACTCGTACGGTTATTATGAAACGATCCTCCCTCCTCAGCTCTTTCATTTTTGGATTATTGATCTGTTCCCTTTCTCTCCATGCCTCTTCTATTCATGAATGCGATGACTTCATGATAGAAAAGAGCGAAAACAACGGACCCGAAGATTTTGCCATAGGAGCTCATTTTCGTTTCTCTAAAGGGAACGATGCAGACAAGATCCCTGGCATCAATGAATCCGCTCTCACTTTAGAATCTGGCCCTTCTGCAGTCGTAGGAGGTTGTGTCAATGCAATCACCGGTGACTATTTCGAAAGCAATACAGATCTTGTTGTAATAGGTCCTCAACCACTTATTGTCCAGAGGACTTATTGTAGCGCAGAAAACAAGTGGCATTTTCAGCACATGCCGCTTTTGGAAGTAGGAAAGTCGGTAGGAGAGCACCATGTCAACGCGGTCTACATCGATGACAGCGGTTCCGGGCTATCCTTTAGAGCCCCTCTCAAGAGAAATGCCCCCAAAGGATCACTAAAACTTACATCTACCTCTTTTGAGAATTTGACAAATGCAGGAGCAGGAGAGATCTGCGGACGCACCAACTGGGGCAACTCTAGAATCGGTTTCAGCCAAGTTGGAGACCATCGGCTATTTGATCTTCGATTAGGTTCGGGAGTACAACGCACCTTTGAGTGTTATAAACGCAAAGGGAAGCATCATAGGTTAGGGATTAAGGAAGGAAAATACCACCTTACTGGAGAACAGAATCCCAATGGTAACAAACTCGTCTTCAAATACAATGATAACGATGAACTAATAGCCGTCAGGGCAATGAACGAAGCTGGAGTGCCGATTAGCGTCCTAAATCGATCTAAAGACGACAATCTTGTAGAATGGTTCGACGAACATACCAAAGTAGCTTATGTTTTCGATGACAAAACGTTGGTTTCCGTTACTCCATCACATGGCGTACCGACGTGGTATTCATCCTTTTCAACCGATGGAAAGGTGACTTTTCAGAAAAAACATCACGATGACCGCTTCTATAATGTTGAGTATGAATTGCTTGCAGAAGGAAGTGAAGTTAATGTAAAAATGCGTGTGTCCTCTCTACTTGCTCCTGTAGGAATAGATGCCCGTCCCATCACTACTTTTACATTTAGCTATCATAAAGGCAAAAAGCACGTTGAGGACCCCTCTACAGACGTACGCAACGCAGCGGGTGATTTGGTCAAATACACCTATGACAGGGATAATAAATTTTTAAAATCGATCTCAAGATATCGCAAAAATGATCAATTTTACTGCAAAGATCAGTTCTTCTGGGCTAGAGGAAATGCTGAAAATTTCTTAACAGCCCGTGTATTTGAAGGGGATGGAAAATACTATTTTGCCCGTTCTCTCGCTTATGACTCCTTCGGAAACATCACTCACGATCATTTGTGGGGCAATATAACTGGTAGAAATGCTTATCCACTCATTGTCAATGGTTCTGGACCTCAAAGCAATGGCTGTGAAGTGCATACCAAAACATTTCAGTCCTCACAAGATGGCTTAAATCTCCCTCTGCGTGAAGATAATGGCCGTAACTGTACATGGTGCACTTATTACCCAAATACTAATCGCTTAGCCACCCGCTTCACTGGATTTTATCAAACCATTCGAAAGCGGGAATTTTTTGCTTATGACGTCAATGGAGTCCTTGTCGATGAGGTTTGGGATGATGGCACCAGCCCAAATAAAGACGATCTTTCAGGAGTCACCGAACGACATCATCGCAAGATCATTCCGCGCCAACAAAAACCGATCGGCCTCCCAGAAGTTATTGAAGAGTACTATTATGACTTCACTACACATTCAGAGCGCCTTCTTAACAAAACTGTTAATGTCCATTCCTCTGAAGGAAGAATTGTCCAACAACATCGTTATGGCAGCGATGGAAACATAGCCTATACGCTATTCTGGAACTATGATCGCCTTGGAAATGTGATTGAAGAAGTCAATGCTCTTAATGAAAAAATCACCCGCGAATACGACTCCAATGGCAATAAAATCTTGGAGAAAGGTCCTCGCACAGAGTGCTATAAGCGATTTGCCTACGACTATTCCAATCGCCTCATCGCGGAACGGGAAATTTGGGATAGTGGCGAATGCTTTATTACATATCATCGCTACAATATCTTGAGTCAAAAAATCGCCTCGGTCGATCACTACGGCTATGAAACTCGCTATTTTTATGACGAACTCGGACGCCTCATCCGCACAGAGCTTCCTCCATATCTCAACGAAAACCAAGATCTCGTTCACCCAGCTCAGCAAACGCAATATGATGCAATGGGCCTTGCCACTGCGGTTTGGGATGCCAATGGCCGTTGTACCCAAAAGCAGTATACCGTTCGCGGTCAGCCCTTTTGGATTCAGCACCCCGATGGTAGTATAGAAAGAAAAGAATACACCATGGACGGCTTTCTCGAACTCGAAGTAGCAAGAAATGGCCTTGTCACGCTCTATACGCATGACTTTTTAGGGCGCGTAATTCGTACCGAAAAGCGCGATCCGCAAGGCAATGTGCTTTCGACGAAGTCAGCAGAATATAGTACTTTCCAACTCATTTCTGAAACCGATGAAGCGGGAGTTGTCACATACTATAATTATGATGGCACAGGACGCCGCATTTCGACGTCTACAGCCGATAAAGTCACCACTTGTGCCTATGATAATCTTGGGAGAAAGGTCAAAGAATCTCAGGGCGATATCCACACGATCCGAGAATATGATCTCCTCAATCGAGTTATAGAAGAAAGAATAGAAGATTCCGCCGGACGTCTCTTTAAAAGAGAGTACTATAGCTATGATAGCAGTGGCAATCGCATACGACTGACATCTGAAACGCAAGCAGGAAGCGCCACAACACTTACAACATACAACCCCCATAACGAACCGATCACCCTTACAGATGCTCTTGGAAATTGCACACATTACACTCACAATAATGTTGCATTTCATGGACTAAATCTTCGTCAAGTCACTACAACAGATCCGCTGGGCAATCGTGAGATAAAAATCTACGATCCACTGAACCGTCTTATTCAAGAGACGACCTACAACCCGATGGGCGATGTGATCCAGTCATCGCGACACGTTTACGATGCTGTAGGACAGCTCTTATTGACCCACGCAGACGTGTGGGCATCGCAACAAATTTTGCGTACTGTCACGACCCAATGGGAATACGACAGCATGGGGAACATGACCCATTGCGTCGAAGCAAAAGGGACTCCAGAACAAAAACAAACCTATTTGTATTACAACTCATATGGTCAAAAACAGAGGATTACAAAAGCCAATGGAATCGTTCTCAACAATGAATATGACTTATTAGGACGCCTCATCTCATTTAAATCTTCCGATGGCACTGTAAACTATGCCTACGCATACGATGCCCATGACAATCCCATCTGTGTGACAGATCTTTTGAATGGCACCAAAACCTTGCGCTGCTATGATCAGCATAGTCGGCTTACCTCTGAAACTCTGGATACCGGATACACGCTGCAATATGTTTACGATCCACAAGACCGCCTAACCAGTCTTACTCTGCCTGACCAATCTGCGGCGTCTTATGTGTATGATGCACATCATTTAACGGCCATTCAGCGCTTAAAAAACGGTGTGGTAAGCTATAGCCATCAATATGTCGCTTACGATCTCTCCGAAAATGTTGTGGATGTTCTGCTTCCCGGTGAAGCAGGCACAGTCAGTTACCAGTATGATCTTCTCGGCCGCAGTACCGCTACAGTTTCTGAGCAATGGCAGGAAACTGTTCCTGATCAGGGATACGATGCCGTAGGAAACTTGCTGCAGAGGCAATTTACAGATGCAAACGATACTGTCGACTGCGCTTATTCCTATGACAACCTGTATCAATTGACCTCTGAAACCGGTGCAGCTTCACAAACTTATAATAATGATTCTCTCTACAATCGCATTGCTAAGGACGGTCAGCCTTACACGGTTAATTCACTGAATCAGCTGTTGCAGCAGACCGATTCTAATTATACGTATGATGCCAACGGCAATCTGATCGAAATCGATCAGGATGATGGTAAGCTCTTATTTAGCTATGACGCCTTGGATAGGCTCACAGCAATACAGAATGGCGATGGCAGTGATCTTGTTAGCTATCGATATGACTCATTTCATCGCCGCCTGAGCAAATGCACTTCAGAAGTAACTACAGAGTATCTCTATGAGAACGATAATGAGATCGGAGCTCTCGTCAATGGACAAATCACCGAACTGCGTATTTTAGGATTAGGTAAAGGCGCCGAAATTGGAGCTGCCGTTGCTCTTGAATCGGATGGAACTGCTTACATCCCCATTCATGACCCTTACGGAAATGTTGTAACACTGTTAGACCTCTCTGGGAATGTTGTGGAGACTTATCGCTACACGGCTTTTGGAGAAGAACTTTATGAAACAACACTGAATCCGTGGCGCTATAGCAGTAAAAGGGTGGATCCAGAAACCGGATTTATTTATTTTGGCCGCAGATATTACATGCCTACGATTGGACGTTGGCTGACTCCCGATCCATTAGGTTTTGCCGACGGACCTAATTTATACACTTTTGTACATAATCAACCCTTTGCTTATGTCGATCCTGACGGGCAGTTTGCGTTCTTGATTCCTCTTGCTGTTTCATTGGCTCTAAGTTATTGTGCACCTCCAGCAGCAGTCTTCCTGGCAGAATGTACCGGTTGTGTGGCTGCTGCCAGCTTTGTGACAGGCCTTGCAGATGGATATAATTGGTCCTGTCCAGATACAAGCTACTGCGTAGATCCAACTTCTAGTTGGGCAAAGTGCGCAGGAGTTGCTATTGGCGGGGCCCTTTCCTTAATGGATGTTCCAAGGAAGGGGCTTACTAAGGCTGTTACCTATGCTGCAGCGAGCCCTATTGCTGCAGGAATGGCAGTGAAAGCTGGAAGCGCTGTGACTCATGCTTGCAGCAGCTATTCGCGTACAGCCGCCACTCAAACCACCCTCAAGACCGCCGAAGTCGCCGAAAGGTATGTTGCAAAAAGGGGAGTGCAACTTAGCAAGCAAAGTTCCAGTAATAAAATTTCACAACTTGAAGGAAATATCAGTGAATGGCTGGGAAAAGAGGCTAAAATGATTAAAAACAAAACAGGTGATACTGTCTTTCTTTCTAAAAATGGAACAAAAAAAGTAAGATTTGACTTCAATCATCCAGCTCCACATAGCAATCCCCATGGACATATTGAAGAGTTTTTTAACGGAAAATGGAACAAGTCTGGACCAATATATCCAACAGATGTTCCACATTATTAATATATAAGAGAAATCCAATGCGTATATTAGACGAAGTTTCTGACAAATCCGTAGAGAGAATAATAATGTATTTAACTATCGCGGAAGCCTCCGAATTAAGAGATGGCCTAGATGATATTCTTAAGAAACCTCTAAATAATCATATTCATGTATCTGATGAAAACTACCAGAAAGAAATAACTGTATGTGTTTATGATACAGATAATCTGAATGGATTCAATAAAAGATCTATAGATTTGATTACAAATGACGAATAATAATTAGGTCTAATAATGGAAGTTAGATTAGAAATACCAGAATATAGTCCTGATACAGCTATGAAATATAATTGGGAACCAGGTTTTGATATAGGTGTGAGATATGAAAATGGCGTAATTTTTTTGACTGCAAATAGGGAAGGATTATTTTCTTTAACCAATCATTTTTTGAATTTATCGCAAGAAAAGACACCTGAGGGTTATCATTTGCATTTTGATGAAAACAATTCTTTAGAAGAAGGTTCTGTAGAGTTAATAATACAAAAAAATGAAAAATGGTTTTGTTTCTATTAGTTAAGGACTTCCGACAATGCTCTTTCCTTAAAAGGGATTAAGGAAATGGCGATAAGGGAGGAGTTCTTCTTATTACCGAATGTAGCAAAGGAACTAACTAAGTTAATTCAAGCGATTTAGAGCTCTCTTGTCTGCGCTACTTAAAGATGCTGGCAGGGGACGATTTAACTTCAATCAACCGGCAGTATATATAAGAGAAATCCAATGCGCATGTTAGATGAAGTTTCTGATAAACCTTAGAGAGAATTGACGACAGATTCGCATTACCGTATGGTGCCCCACTCAGCAATCTTACTCCGATGCCTTCCAGAGTTTTTTTCGTGAATGCGCACTTAGCTCTTGCAATAACTCTTGCGCGGTCTCGTCTGCGCGTGGGACGGTTCTCGCATGACAGCATAACGATTTAACACAGGCCGCTTCAAAAACCTTCTGCTTACAACACCAGCCTGTGTTAAAACGTTATGCTGTCATGCAGAACTGTCCCTACGCGCTTTTGCCTACACATGCTCTTCGCGCATGGGA